>QHSC01000251.1 GCA_003220345.1 Candidatus Rokuibacteriota bacterium
CACTTCCTCTGCGCCGACAGCTTCCAGCACCTCCACGGGCCCCGGTCTCCGGAGGCGTACTGGGCTCTGGAGTACGTGGACCATTGCATGGGCCGCGTCCTGGCCGCGCTCCCGACCGGGGCCCTCGAGCGGGACACTACGGTGGTCGTGGTCTCAGACCACGGCTTCCTGCCGTCCGATCAGGAGATCCGTGTCAACGTGCGTTTACGCCAGCTCGGGCTCCTGAAGGTCGACGCGGAGGGACGGATCACCGAGAGCCGGGCGCGCTTCGTCACCAACCATGGAGCCGGCTGCGTCTACGTCCTCGATCCGGCCGATCGCCCGTCGCTCGTCGATGATCTGAGGTCCGAGCTTGCCGCGCTCGCGGGCGTGAGGGGCGTCTGGGGCGTGTCGGACTACGCCGGTCTGGGACTGCCGGTCCCGGACGACAATCCCATGATGGGCGACCTCGTGCTCGAGGCCGCGATGGGTTACGCCTTCGGGGACGAGGCGCGTGGCGACGATCACCTCGGCGCGCCCCGATATCGCGGCAACCACGGTCACCGACCCGACCATCCGGACATTGGCGCGTTCTTCCTGGCGGCCGGCGTCGGCGTCCGACGGTGCGCCGAGCTCGGAACCATCATGAGCCGCGATGTCGCCCCGACGGTCGCCCACCTGCTCCAGCTGAAGCTCGATGACGTGGAAGGGAAGCTGGTCACGGACGCGCTCGTCTGACGCCGTGAGGCGACGTCGACGTGGCGGCGACCGGGCAGGCGGCAGAGATCGACCTTGTCGGTGTAACGAAACGGCATGCCCTACATCGTCAAGGCCTTTTCCGTCGGATGCGCTGGGGCTTCCAAGTCGTAGGTGTTCATGTTGTACGCCAGCACCGCATAGCAGGCGATCAGATTCGTCAGGGTCATGGTCCCGCGCTGCCCGAATCGGGCCGTGGCGGCATCGAAGGTAGGCCGGCTGACCTTGCGGTCCTGGAGCAGCTCGCGGGTGAAGTCCACCACGGTTTGCTCCTCGGGATCGAGGTTGGCCAGCGCGTGCTTCTCGCGAATGCCGTCCACGATGTCACCGCGTACTCCCGCCTGCCGGGCCGCGGCGGCGTGCGCGTACCAGATGAAGGCGCAGCCCATCTCCCTGGCCACGGAGATCATGACCAGCTCTTGCAGCTTCTGCGGCAGGCTGGCCTCGTCGCGGAGGTAGGTGCGCAGAGCTTCCAGTCGTTGCGCCATCTCGGGCATGTGCAGGAGAAGCGAGTACGGGCCGATGTTGGGCCGATTCGCTCGGCTCAGCATGAACGCGTCGTACGCGGCCTCTTCCTTCTCGACGATCTGGTCTCGGGTCACGAGCGGTATGCGGGCCATGGAACCTCCTTGGGTCACTTTCCGGCGTCGGCCGCGGCCTGGCGCATCGTCTTCAGATACGCCTCGCTGCTCTGCTGGAGCAGCCGATTCACGCCGCTGTGGAAGTACTGCACGCCGAGGCCCAGGAACTTGGGGATCAGATTGTCGGGGCAGCTGCACCCGGCGATGCGCCCGGCGCCGATGATCGTCTTGACGCCGCGCTCCATCACCTGCTGCACATCCGGGTGGGTCGGCTGGCCGGTGTGGCCCATGGATTGCGACAAGTCCCCGGACCCGATGAAGTACACATCCACCCCCGGCACGGTGACCAGATCCGGCAAGTTCTCGATGGCCTCCACTTCTTCGAGCATCAGGCACACCAGGGTCTGGCGGTTGGCCTCCCGGGCATAGTCGGCGGTGGCGCCCTTGAAGCCATACCCCGCCGGCCGGCCGCCGCTGAAGATCCCTCGGTGACCCTCCGGGCCGTACTTCACCGCGTCGACGGCGGCCCGGGCCTCGTCCGCCGTGTTGACGTGGGGAACCTGCACGCCCCAGGCGCCCCGATCCAGGAACGGCGCGATGATCTCGGCCTTGTTCCCGACCGGGCGCACGATCGGCGCCATCCCGGTCAGCTCGGCCGCGACGATGCAGGCCTCCGCGGTATCGACAGTGATGGAGCCGTGCTCGTTGTCGAGCAGGATCCAGTCGAACCCGAGGTGGCCCAGCATCTCGACCACGGGGGGCGAGGGGAAGGTGCACATGACGCCGAAGGCAGCCTTCCCGGCGTAGAGCCGTTGCTTGAGCGTGTTCTCACGCATGCGACGACGCCCTAGCTCCGCAGCTCGGGCACCACCCAGAACGGAGCGCGCCCCTCTTCGACACGCTGAATGTTGTCGAAGCCGTTGCGGTACACCCTCGCCCAGTTGTCCCACGTGGGCCCGGCGCTGTGGGGCGTGAGGGTGACGTTCGGGAGCGAGAAGAGTGGGTGGTTCGCCTTCGGCGGCTCCTCCACCATCACATCGAGGCCCGCGGCGGCGATGGTGCCGGACGTGAGCGCCTGATGCAGGGCGTCCTCGTCCACGACGGGGCCACGGCACGTGTTGATGAGGATCGCGCCGCGCTTCATCATCGCGAACTCGCGCGTGGACATCATCTTGCGGGTGACGTCGTTCAACGGCACGTGCAGGGTCACGATGTCGGAGGTGCGGAGGAGCTCCGTGAAGAGGGCAAACCGGATGCCGAGCGCGTCCTCTTGATCCTCGGTGAGGCGGAGGATGTCGTAGTAGCGAACGTCCATGTCGAAGCCCTGAACGCGGCGCGCGACTTTCTTGCCGATGTTGCCGAGACCCACGATGCCGAGCCGCTTGCCCTCCACCTCGTAGGTGCGGGTGGTCGCGAAGCCGGCGGCGCGCCATGTGCCGGCGGCGACGTTGTTGTGGTGATACACGAGCCTCTTCAGCACGGCCAGCATGAGCATGACGGCGTGCTCGGCGACCGCCACCGAGTTGGCGCCGCCATTGTTGGCCACGGGTACCTTGGCCTTGCGCGCCGCCTCGATGTCGACCCGATCGTAGCCGGCGCTGGTCAGCTGCACCAGCTTCAGCTTGGGCGCGGCGCGAAAGAACTCGTTGCCGATCCCATGACGCGGCGAGCCGAGATAGTACTCGGCGTCCGCGGCGACATCATAGAACTCGGGCTTGGTGGGATCGACGACGACCAGCTCCATGCCCGGCGGGAGCAGCTCGCGCGCGATCTCCATGACAGGAGCCAGTTGCTGAGGGGTGAGGATCTTGGTCACGAGTCTCCTCCTGATGATGGCGGTTGGGTTGTTGCCGCCACGTAGTGTAGCCGAGCCGCGCCTGGTGTCACATGGCCGAGTAGCCGCCGTCGACGAACAGGAGCGTGCCCGTCACATACGACGCGTCGTCGGACGCGAGAAACAGGATGCACGCAGCGACTTCCTCGGGGGTGCCCGGACGCCTGAGCAAGGTGCCCTTGGCGGCGTCCTCTCGATACTGCTCGAGAGTCCGACCCAGCGCCAGGGTGCGGCGCTCGTGAAAGGGCGTGAAGATGGGCCCCGGACACACGGCATTCACCCGGATCCGGTCAGGCGCGTGATCCGCCGCCATCCCGCGCGTCAGCCCGGCCACCGCGGCCTTGGTGGTGTCGTACTGCGTCGTCTTGCCGACGCTCGTCACGGACCGGACGGACGCGACGTTGACGATGCTTCCCCCACCCGCCTGACGGATGAGTGGGATCGCCGCCTTCGCGCAGAACGCGTATCCCTTGAGGTTCACGCCCAGGATCTCGTCCCAGCTCTCGGCGCTGGCCTCGACCACCGTGTGATACAGCCGGATCCCGGCGTTGTTGACGAGGACGTCGAGTCGGCCGAAGCGATCCGCGGCTTGCGTGACGAAGGCCGCGGCCTCGGCCTCGCGCTCCATGTGCGCTTCCACGAACAGCGCCTGGCCGCCGCTTGCCTCGATCTCCGCGGCGACGCGCTTGCCCCGTTCGACGTCGCGGTCGGCAAACGCCACCTTCGCCCCCTCCGCCACGAACCGTCGCACCGTGGCTTCGCCGATGCCGGACGCCCCGCCGGTGACGGCGGCGATCTTCCCGCTCAGTCGCTCCATGCCTCATGCCCCTCCGGGCTCATCGCTTGGATGTGTTCTCACGCGTGCGTGCGCTCCGCGAGCCGGATCAGCGCGTCCTGGATGCGCCGGTCGATCTCGATGCCCTCGCGGGTGAGGCGCTCGCGCTCCCGATACGCGCGCTCGCCGGGGATGCGGATCTCGTCGACACCCTCCTGCCGCGGCGTCGCCTTGATCGTGGCGATCTCCGCGGCCAGGGCGCGCCGGTAGTCTTCCGCGGGGACGAACAGATCTGGCTTGAACGCGATGAACAGATACCCCGCGCCCTCTTGATCAGGCATCCCACCACAGAGCACGCCGAGCGCGTGCATGGCGAGGGCCAGCGCGTAGCCCTTGTGCCCGCCGAAGGGCAGGATCGCGCCGCGTCGCGCGGCGCCCGCGTCCGTGGTGGGGCGGCCGTGCTCGTCGATCGCCACGCCTTCGGGCAGCGGAATGCCGAGGCGCTCCCGGAACTTGAGATCCGTGCCCATGAACGCGGAGGTGCCCAGATCGATCACCAGCGGCTCGCCCTCCATCGGGAAGCCGAAGGCGATTGGATTGGTGCCGAGGGCCGCCCGGGCGCCGCCCAGGGGGGCGACCATGGGAGGAGCGGCCACCGTGTGGATCCCGATCAGGCCTGCCCGCGCCACCATCTCGACGTAGTAGGCGCTGCGGCCGCTCATCCAGATGTTGTTGACGCCGACGAGGGCCACGCCATGCGCTTGCGCGCGCTCGATCACCTCGCGCGTCGCATGGTACATCGCCAGCATGCCGCTCTGGTTCCCACCGTCGAACAGGACCGACACGCTCGTCTCCTTCAGCGCGCGCATCGGGCGGTGCCCCGCCTTGAAGCGCGGGTGCTCGGCGACGTTGAGCAGCTTCGCCAGGCCGGAGTACTCGTAGCCGCACAGGGCTGCGTCGATCACGTGGTCGGCGAGGATCCGGGCCTCCTCGGGCTCGTACCCGATCCCGCGCATGGCACGCTCGGACAGCGCGCGGGCCTCCGCGACGCTCAGGTGAACGCGTTCGGTGGTCACGGCCGGCATTCTCGATCAGGCACCCGGCGTGACGGTTCGATCGACCACGCTCATGCCTTCCAGCGCGAGGCCGTAGCCCAGGTAATCGATCAGCTGGCGCTTGAGTGGCTGGGTGAAGAGGACTCGCGTGTATCGGAGGAGGAGCGCGGGTTGCCGCGCGATCTGCTCGGCCAGGGCCCAGGCGCGCGGGAGAAGATCGGGGCGAGGCAGCAGCTCGCTGACCAGACCCAGCTCCAGCGCTTTCGGAGCGTCGAGGACCTGCCCGGTCAGCAGGAAGTAGCGGCCGCGATTCCAGCCCAGCAACAGGGGGTAGACGATGTGCATGCCGTCGCCCGGCACCATCCCGTTCGGGAAGTGCGCTGAATCCTGAAACTGGGCGTCATCGGCGGCCAGCACGATATCGCACAGGAGCGGGATCTCGGAGTGCCTCCAGGCCGGGCCGTTGATCGCGCTGATCATCGGCACCTCGATGTCGAGCAGGCTCATGAGCAGGTGCTTGCCCTCCCAGTAGACGCGATCCCACTGCGCCGGCGTGCTGCGCATGCCCGTGCCCCCGGCCGCGCGAGGACCCGAATAGGTGTCACCGGTGCCCGTGATGATGACGACCTTGTTCTCGGGATCGCTGCCCACGTCGCGGAAGGCCTGGGGAAACTCCCCGTGCGGCAAGAGACCCCACTGCAGGGGCCCGCCGCCGGTGTGAAAGGTCATCTGGAGGATGCCCTCGCGCCGCTCCATGCGGACGGTCTGGTACTTCGTGGCGTAGTCGTCGAAGCGCGCCATCAGATGTGATCCCCCTGGACCGGCCTCACAGGCGCGCCGGATGCCCAGCGTGCCGGAACCGGAATCCTACCCGCAGGAGTGTAGATACCACAAGCCGCGTTCTCAGTCGGCGTCGGGGAGACGCATCGCGCCTACTGAATGACCTCATCCGCCCGCCCCAGCAGCGACGGTGGGATCGTCAGCCCGAGCGCCCTGGCGGTCTTGAGATTGATGACCAGCTCGAACTTCGTCGGCTGCTCGACGGGCAGATCGGCTGGCTTGGCCCCCCTGAGGATCTTGTCCACGTACGCCGCGGCACGCCGCTGCATCTCCGAAGCATTTACTCCATAGGACATGAGACCCCCTGGCTCTACAAATACCTGGAGCTCATAGATTGCGGGGATCCGATGCGCGGCCGCAAGATCGATCACGGCCTTTCTATGCACGAACATGAAAGCTGGCGACGCCACCATGACACCCTGGTCGTGATTCCTCTTCATGCCGAGGAAAGCAGGAGCCAAATCCCCTGCTCGCCGCACGATGAACGTGTGAACCTCTATGCCAAGGCTCCGGGCCGCGCTGGTGATCGGTTGATCATACCGATCGAGTATCTGGGGGAGTGCCGAAGTTGTGACATCCTCTCGAAGGAGCGCGACCTTTGAAAGATTCGGTACAAGTGCCTTGAGGAGCTCGAGACGCTTTGGGATGAGCTCATCGTTCAGGAGCTGTGATCCTGTGATGTTGCCCCCGGGCCTCGCGAGGCTGTCGACGAGTCCTGCCGCCACAAGATCATTGTCCGCGCGACCGACCACGATGGGAATCGTTCTTGTCTCCAGCTGAAGGATCTTTGCCAGGCCCGCGCTCGACACGAACAGGACGTCGACCTTGAGCCGCACGAGCTCAGCGGCGCCTCTGCGAAGCTGATCGGGTGATTCGCCGAACCGCCGCTCGACGACCATGTTTTGGCCATCCACCCAGCCGAGCTGTCTCATCGACTGCCAGAACGGGTTTGTCGAGACTGACCTTGCCAGCTCCTGTGGGCTCGGCGTTGGACCGAGGCCGAGAATTCCCACGTGGGGCAACTTCTCTGACTTCTGCGCCTCGGCCGCGAGCGGCAGGGCGACAAGCACCGCACCCGAGCCGGCGAGAAACGTGCGACGGTCGATTAGCGCGCCCTCTCGCGGGCAGTCCGAGAGTCCGAACCGGCTGTCGCCCCCCGACCCCATGCGGCTCCTCGGCAAGCGGCGTGTAACCTACCGCCGCACGCTCGCCGGCGGCACGATCCCGTTCATTCGCAGATAGACTACGAGCTGGCCGTAGTGGTTGCGGATCTGGTACAGCGGACCCTGCCAGAACGTGCCGCGGGTGACCGTCCGGTCGCCGAACGGGAACTTCACGGGCTCGAGAAGCTGGGCGTCGGTCAGCGGCGTGATCATCTCCTGGGCGCTCTGGAACGTCTTCTTCAGCAGGGCGATGACCTCCGGCTTCGCCATCGGGCCGTGATGCGCGGGTTCCGTCTTGATGCCCTTGGCGGTGTCGATGAAGCGCTGAGTGATGCCGGCGACGTGCACGAGCTGGTCGCCGAAGCTCGAGATCTCGGGCGTCGGCTTGTAGCCGTACTTCTCGGCGGGCATTACTTCCGCGACGTCGAGGATCTCGGTGGCGGCGCGCTGGAAGGTCGCCGCGAGCTCCTTGGACGGGGTCGGCGTCGGCGCCTGGGCCGAGAGCAACGAGGGCACAGCGATCCCGACAACCGCGACGAGTACCACGCACGCGTAGGTCAATGTTTTCATGGCTGCCTCCCGGCGAGATTTATCCAACATCGTTCACTCCTAGTCAAGGTGGACCGCCCATGCGGCCGTGCATAGGCTTCACCGGCACAACCGACGGTAGAGCGCTTCGTAGCGCGGCACGATGACCTCGGCGGAGAACCGTTCGTGCGCGCGCGCCTGCGCCGCACGCCCGAGGGCGTGGCGTCGCGCTTTGTCGTGGATCAGGGTCTGGAGCGCCTCTGCGAGGGCGGCCACGTCGCCCGCCGGCACGAGCAGGCCGCTCTCGTTGTCCTCCACCACCTCTGGGATACCGCCCACGCGCGTGGACACGCTGGGGCACCCGAAGCACATGGCTTCGAGGATGCTGAGGCAGAAGCTCTCGGCGTCGGAGGTGTAGAGGCCGACGTCGGCGATCTGAAGATAGTCCTCGATGGCGTGGACCTTCTCGCGGACGATCACGCGGTCGGCCAGGCCGAGGCGCCGCACGTCGCTGGCGAACGGCGCGAACGCCTCGCCGGCGAGTATGAGGAGCTTGAAGGCCTCGCGGGGGCGCACGCGCGCGGCGGTCTCCAGCAGGAGGTCGACGCGCTTGCCCTGGCGCAGGTTGGACGAGTGCACCACGAGGACTTCGTCGCCGAGGCCGAG
>QHSC01000252.1 GCA_003220345.1 Candidatus Rokuibacteriota bacterium
CCGTCCATCCCGCGGCCATGCAGCGCTTGCTTCAGACCACCCTGCCCGGGCGGGCGCCGAGGCCCAGCTAGCCCGTCACGCCGGCGCGCGTGCTCACCGCGCGGCCTGACGCACGACCTCGCTCGCGCTGCGGTCATGCTCGCGGATCTCGCCTCCCACCGAGCAGGCCACGAGGACGACGGCGAGGAGGGCGCCCACGAGTCCCGCCCAGTAGCACTCGCTCCCGTACTCTTTCCAGCGCCCGTGGGGCGGCACCCTTCGCGCACGTTGAGACATGAACGGCTCCTCCCGACGGCCAGCCGAGCATGCGGCGTGCCACGGGAGGCGATTCGCCAAGGAGGCTTCGCGCATGATCGGTGGCGCGTGTGGTCTTGCCTGAGAGGGGAAAAAGGGCGACCGGCGCCTCCCGTTTCTACCGGGTCACGGCGACGCCCGGTCCCCTCTTCGTGAAGTGGCGAGACTCCCTGGAGGTTCCCGCGGACCTGCAATCCTTGGACGGGCTCGACGCCGCCGGACAATTCTTCCCGGTCGCCTCGTGACGCTCGCAAGCCGGTCCCCTTTTTCCATCGCGCCGGCAAGGGCACGCGTCTTGCTCCTCAGAGACTCGAGGACGTGAGCGAGTTCCGCGTCG
>QHSC01000253.1 GCA_003220345.1 Candidatus Rokuibacteriota bacterium
TTGGGCGGACATGGCCGACCAACCCGGGCGGCAAGGGAGACAAACCATGAATGAGCGAGAGACAGACGACAAGCAGGCAAGGATGACGGCGAGCGCGCGGATCCCTCAGGAGCAGAGCGTGCGCGATGTCATGACTCGCGATCCCAAGGCACTGGAATCTACCGCCTCCGTCATGGATGCCGCCGAGCTCATGCGGGAGAGCGACATCGGAGACGTCGTCGTCCTCGAGGACGACCACCTGTGCGGCATCGTGACCGATCGTGACATCGTGATCCGCGTGCTCGCGGAGGGGTGCGATGCCGCCTCCGTGACGCTGGGAGAGATCTGCAGCCGCGAGCTCACGACCATTTCGCCCACGGCCAGCGTCGGGGACGCGGTGAGACTCATCCGCGAAAAGGCCATCCGGCGCCTGCCCGTCGTGGAGGAGGATGGCGAGGTCGTGGGCATCGTCTCCCTCGGCGATATCGCGGTGGCGCGAGACCGACGATCTGCGTTGGGAGACATCAGCGCCGCACCCCCCAACGTCTGAGGGGCGGCCACGAGAGGCCTCTCGTCCCGCTCGTCGAGGAGCGGGCGGGCCGAGGGCGCTCGGGAGCGTTCACTCAGTTTCGTGGTGCTCGACGGGACCTGTGCTAGCCTCGGGCCGTCGGAATGTTCATGGTGAACGGTCGACGAAGCGCGCGGGCTGGGTGCTGTCGCGTGGCCACGATCTCCTCGGGTCCGAAGGAGCGACGCCTCGAAGCCATGCACGGGCCTGCGCCCCCTCCCAGCACCGGCTAGCCGGCTACCGATGCGGGGGCTGCGACTCCTTGGCCTCGCCGGCCTCGTCGTCTTCGCGACGATGGCCTTCACGCCTCTGGCCAACTACATCAATATCCGGATGGCCGGCGTGGCCAGATTGGAGCCCTCCGACGCCATCGTCGTTCTCGGTCGTGGCGGCGCCGACTCCGACGGCATACTCACCAACCGCTCCCTCCGGCGCGTCGTCCGCGGCATCGATCTGTATCGCCAAGGCTTCGCCCCCCTTCTCGTGTTCTCCGGATCGCTCGAGGAGATTCGGGAGCGCGCGAACGTCGCCCGCGCGCTCGGCGTGCCCGGCCCGGCCATCCTGAGCGCCCCCGCTGCTCGCACGACCAGGGAAGAGGCCGAGGAGGTTCGCAAGCTCCTCCTGCCCCTCGGGAGGAAGAACGTCCTTCTCGTCTCCGACCCCATCGACATGCCGCGAGCGCGCGCCTTGATGGAACGGGCGGGCTTCACGGTGCGGCCCGCCCCCACGGCCGCCTCGGGGCCTTCGCAACCCGAAGCGCGGCTGGGCCTCGTGCGGGACCTCTTGATCGAGCTGTCCGCCTGGACCTTCTATCGCGTCACGGGCGCGCTCTAACTTCGTGCCATGACCGCTCTCACCCTGATCGTCATCGTCGCCCTGACCTCGCTGGGAGCCTACGTGATCGCGACGCGGGGCATGGGGCTACGCCGCCCCGAACTGCGGGGGGCTCTGCTGGAGACCCTCGACTACCTCGGGCTGGCCGTGATCTTCCTCGTGGGCAACTTCGCCCTGGGGTTGGTCGTCATCCTGGGACTGCGGGCTCTCACGCACCGGTTCGTCACCGTGTACGTGTTGAACGACGCGACCCTGGCCGTCCTGTCCCTGCTCCAGGCTCTCGTTCTCCACTGCTGGCGGACGCGCTCG
This sequence comes from Candidatus Rokuibacteriota bacterium, assembly GCA_003220345.1. GTDB lineage: Bacteria > Methylomirabilota > Methylomirabilia > Rokubacteriales > CSP1-6 > AR37. The sequence continues at coordinate 1,691 of QHSC01000253.1, forward strand.
AGATGACGGCCGACGCAGCCATTTTCCTCTGTCCCTCCTGCCACCCTCCGACTATACTGGCGCCGCACGTGAGCCCCTTTGAGTGAGGCGCCACGGCAGGTGACGCCATGGCCGCCTTGTCCCGGCCCTCGCCGAACCGCCTGACAGGAGAAAAAGGGGAACTGTGGTGGCCTCCCTTCTTGATCCGTCGACAGGCTTGTTGCAGCAGGAGGCATTTCTTCACCTCCTCCTCAGAGAGACCGGGCGGGCCACCCGGTACCGCGACTTCTTCTCCCTTTGCCTCTTCAAGCCCGACCTTCGCGAGGGAGAGTCCGGCCTCGAGCGTCAAGTCGCGATCTCTCTGTCGAGGAAGATGTCCGAGCTCCTGCGCGTGACCGACCTCGTGGGACCCCTCCCGGAAGGGATGGGCATTCTCCTGCTTCACACGGACCATCTGGAGGCCGTGCGAATCGCCGAGCGCGTGCGCGCGGCCGTCCGTCGGCTGGAGTTTCGGCTCGAGCCGGGGCCCTCGCCCAAGCTGGTGACCATCAGCGCGGGCACCGTCTCCTTTCCGCGAGACGGCCAGACGTCCTCCACCTTGCTCTCCCGGGCCGAGAAATACCTGCAGGCCGCCCGGCAGCGGGGCGGGGACAGCGTGGTGCACACCAATGATCTGTGACGCTGTCTGAATCTCCCGGGGACCACTCCCCCGGGGCCGCACCTCGTTCCCCAGGCTGCCGACACGTGCCTTCGCCTCAGGGCGCCCTCCAGATGATCTTGCCGGCGTCATTGCCGAGCCACAGACGGGGGGAGCCGTTGTCCCTGACCCCCAGGAGCACGCGCACCCGGTCGCCCGAGTCCATGAACTCCAGGCTCGAGGTGCCGTCGCCCGCGACGATCAGCCTCGTGCGCGGCTTCCCGGTCTCGCTGTGGATTTGCAGGACGGTCGCGCTCGGATTCTGGGTGGTGCCCAGAGTCGCCCGGACCTGACCGCGGCTGTCGCGCAGCAGGAATTCCTCGGCCTCGAGGGCCCGGAGTGGTCGATGCGGCGCGGTCTGGCCCATCAGTCCCATGGCGGCGACGGCAAGGAGGAGCATCAGGGTCAGGCCCTTCAGCCACCGATTCTCCCCCTCCAGCCGGTCGAGACGTCGCGTCACCGTCTCCAGCGTGTGCTCGATCATCAACTCCCTCCTCGGCAGGATTGCCTCCAGCCATGATGTCGGGCGAGCGTTGAAGGCGCGGCAGCGGGACGCGCGGCTTGCCCTACGCGAAGCGGACGGCGAAATCTCCCGCCTTGATGGCGCGCAGGATGGCGTCCGGGTCGCGCGAGGCGTTGACCTCGATCCAGGCGCGGCCGATGTGCTCGTCGTCGTGCGAATCGTCCGTGGCGATCTTGGGCAGAGCGATCGCCTCCACGTCGTATTCGGGCTGGTAGATGCCCGTGTCGGTGATCTCCACCGCCTCGATGGGCAAGCCATCCCGGCTGATGCCGCGGATCCGCCGCAGGGTTTGATCCACCGTCAGGGCATAGCGCGCGGGGTGATTGAGGATGTACAAGGTCTCTCGATCGCCCAGGACCTTGCCCACGTGCTGGGAGAGCGGCCGGTAGTCGAGCTCGACGCCCGGCAGGATGAGCATGCGATCGTCGCCCGCGGGAATGCGAAACCAGTAGTCGTTGGGGATTCGGTCGTCGTGATCGGTGATGGCCAGGAAATCGTAGCCGAGCTCGCGATAGCGGGCGATGACCTCCTCGATGGAGAACCGGCCATCGGACAGCGTGGTGTGGGCGTGCAGGTTGCCCTTCAGCGCGGACATCGGGGAATTGCCGGCGGCCGGCCAGGAGGACGCAGACGGAGCATCCGGACGGGTGACCGCCGGGGGGGCGCAATCAGTGGCTCCGAGTGGTCCGGAAGAGGGAGGCGCATCGCTCGTCTTGTCTTATCCCGGGGGCATCCACGCCGTCAAGGAGAGGAAGACTGGACGGGCATTACCTATCCTGTTTTGGTAAAGAGTTTTCTCAGTCGACCGAATTTAGGTCTTGCATTTGGGCTCTTTATCAGCAGAATGGGAAATTCCATGGGACAGATGTCGGGCGAAGCAACAAAATATGGAGGTCCGGTCGCGCCTCAGTTTGACGTGAAGCGGGCGAGCACCTGCGTCAACTCCCGGAGCGCCGTCGGCTTCGTGATGATCTCGACCGCGCCGAGCTCGCGAGCGCGAGCGGTCTCCTTGGTGTCCGCATGAGCCGAGAGAATAACGACAGGCAGGTTCGGATGGCGGCTTCGAATGCGAGAGAGCACGGTGAGTCCGTCGAGGCCCGGCATGACGAGATCAAGGAAGACGCCATCGACGACCGAAGTCTCGAGGACGCTCAGGCCTTCGCCCCCATCGAGAGCCACCAGCACGTCATGTCCCTCGAGGCGCAACGCGTCTGCGACCACTTGGGCGACCGAAGGATCGTCCTCGACCACAAGTATTCGCATGAGCAGCTCCGCGGTCGGAGTATCCGCGCTGGGGCTTCCCTCGTCAAGGAATAACGTTCAAGACTCGCCATGGCTTCCGACACCGTACTCGTCATCGGGACTAACCTCACGGACCGGGACGTTCTGACGCGCACCGTCAAGGACATCGGCCACCCCGTCCTCGCGGTAGGCAGCCTCCAGGACGGGCTCGCCTTGCTGTCGAGCCTGCGTCCCAAGGCCATCCTCGTGGATCTGGACGACACGGAGGCGGGGGCGCTGGATCTCATCCAGCAGATCCGCCTGGAGAGCCTCGAGGCACCGCTCGTGGCCGTGTCGAGCACCAATGATTCCGCGCTGGCCGTCAAGGCCGTGCGCGCCGGCGCCTGCGATTTTCTCGTCAAGCCCCTCCTTCCGCAGACGCTGCGCGAGGCGATCAAGCGGGGCTTCGCCCAGAACGGGGGAAATCCCGCCTTGAGCGCGGCTTCCACCTCGGTGGCGGAGAGCGACCGCTCCTCCCACAACCTGGAGCTGCTCTTCCGGGGGAGCGAGCGAATGCACGCGGTGGAAGACATCGTGAGGCGGGCCGCCGACACCAACGTCACGGTCCTGATCAATGGCGAGAGCGGGGTGGGCAAGGAGATGGTGGCGCGGGCCATCCATCAGATCTCCGGTCGCCTGGACAAGCCCTTCGTCAAGGTCAATTGCGCCTCGTTGCCCGCCGAGCTCCTGGAGTCCGAGCTCTTCGGGCACGAAAAGGGCGCCTTCACGGGCGCCCATCGCCGAAAGCCGGGCAAGTTCGAGCTCGCCCATCAGGGCACCTTTCTCCTCGATGAGATCGGGGAGATGCCGCTCAGCCTGCAGGCCAAGCTCCTGCACGTCATCCAGGACGGGAAGTTCTTCAGCGTGGGCGGGACCGAGCTCATCTCCGCGGACGTGCGACTGATCGCCGCCACCAATCGGAATCTCGCCGCCCTGGTGACGAGCGGGCAGTTCCGCGAGGACCTCTACTATCGCCTCAACGTGGTCACGATTCCCATTCCCCCGCTGAGAACGCGGCGGGAAGAGATCCCCGCGCTGACGCAGCACTTCCTCAGCAAGTTCTGCCTCCAGTACAACCGGGAGATGCCCGCCATCTCGAGCGAGACGATGCGCCTGTTCCAGGAGTACTCGTGGCCGGGTAATGTCCGCGAGCTCGAGAACATGATCAGGCGCCTCGTGGTGCTCCAGAGCGAAGCGCTCGTCCAGGAAGAGATCGCGCTCCGGACGGAGAAGCCACAGTACGACATGACTCCTCACGGTCCAGGCCTGGCCAAGAGCGCCGCAGCCTTGCGAGGCGGCCGAGATCTCGGGCTGAAGGACATCGCCAAGAAGGCCGCCATGGCCGCCGAGGCCGCCGCCATCAAAGACGTCCTCGAGCGGGTGAGATGGAACCGCGCCGAAACCGCGCGTCTGCTCAAAATCAGCTACAAGGCCCTTCTCTACAAGATCAGGCAGTGTGGCCTGGATGGTCATAAGACCGACGGGCGTGGGAAATAAAATTCCCTATATAGTGTATTTAATACCCTAACACTGTCTAATAATTCTCCTATTGTAGTTCCCAAGTAAGTCGGTAACATCTTCCAAGTGCCCGATATCTTCCCGATATCGGGATAATTTCTTGAACACATCCCACCCTTCTCCCTGCCTGAGTAGCGGGAGTGTCCTCTACACTCCCGGGCGCAGATTTTGCTTAGTCCTCTCGCGTCACTAGGATCGGGCCGAATTTGTTGGCGCCCGAACAGAGCACCCGATGGGGGAGCCCCGAGGCGAACGCAGGCGCAACCCCGAATTGCGGACGTTGGGCAGGAGGTCCGAAGCGACTCACGGCGTGAAAACGTAAGGCGCGCGTCATGGGACGGCAACGCGCCGCAGGTACGATTTTCCCGGAGAATCGATCGATACGCCGCCATGGTGTCCCCCGCGTGAGCCTCGCCACCCAGACACGGTCGTCGGGGGAGCGGGCCACGCTTCAGGTCACAGCGATGCGAAGCGACAACCCAGGCGTCTGCGGCCACGGCCGCCGAGGCTAGCTTCCCACTCTTAGAGGAAACCGAGACGCATGAAATCACTCATCTTGGACGAAACGCTGGACGTCTCCTCGCAGTTGCGCCCGCGGCTTTCGGGCCGGGGCTGCAAGGTACAATCCGTATGCTCGCTCCAGGAGCTCGAGCTGACGGCGAGTCTTCAGGAGCCGCCCAAGCTCGTCATCGTGAACCTGACGGGCGAGCTCACGGCCTGGCAGGTCTCCCGGTACTTCCAGGCCCGCCCGGTGAGCAGAGCCGGCCTCATCCTCGTCGATCGTGATCGGATGCCGGGACTGGACAGCCTCACGGCCCTGCCCGGCATCGATTGTGTCGAGCGCGACGACACGGCCCGCATTGACGCATGGCTCGATCGGGTCACCGGACGGATCGGTGCCATGAGCTCGCCGCCCAGCCCCGCCCACGTAGTCACCACCAACGCGTACTCCGGGATCATCGGGCAATCGCAGCAGCTCCGAGAGGTTCTCGCGAAGATCGACAAGGTCGCGGGGGGCGACGCCAACGTGTGCATCATGGGTGAGAGCGGGACGGGCAAGGAGCTCATCGCCCGCGCCATTCACCAGAGCAGTCCTCGCCGCGACCAACCACTCGTCACCCTGGACTGCACGGCCATCCCCGAAGGCCTCATGGAGAGCCAGCTCTTCGGCCATCGTCGCGGCTCCTTCACGGGAGCGGTGGAGCACCGGAACGGCGTCTTCGCCCTCGCCCATACCGGCACGCTTTTCATCGACGAGATCAGCGAGCTGCCCCTCCCCCTGCAGGCCAAGCTCCTCCGCGTCATCCAGGCCCACGAGTTCGTCAAGGTAGGGGGAAGCAAGCCGATCCGGACGGACATCCGCCTGATCACGGCCAGCAACAAGGACTTGCGCGAGGCGGTGGCGGACGGCAGCTTCCGGGCTGATCTCTACTACCGGATCGCCGTGGTCATGATCCAGCTCCCGCCCCTCCGCGAGCGGCGCGACGACATCCCGCGCCTCGTAGAGCACTTCCTCGAGAAGTTCAGCACCGTCCACCGCAAGCCCATTCCGGCGCTGACGCCGCAAGCCCTCGAGATCTTGACGTCATATAGCTGGCCTGGTAACGTACGGCAGCTTGAGAACTGCATCGAGCAGGCGCTGGTGCTCGCAGACGACGAGACGATCGACGTGGACGTGCTTTCGCTCGACGAGCACGAGCCCAGGAAGGCGTCAGGGTCGGTCCCGTCCGCGCCCCTCGGCTTGACGCTGCGCGAGGTAGAACAGGAGCACATCCTGCGAACGTTGCGCGCGGTAGATGGGAGTCGCACTCGGGCGGCCAAGATACTGGGGATCAGCCTCCGGTGTCTCCAGTACAAGCTGAAGTCGTACGCAGAGGAGGGCGCCGAGCACCTCGAACCCTTCGGTGGCTCCCAGACCAACTACCCACTAGGAGTGCAATGATGACGCACCTTACTCGTTGGAGCACCGTAGCGAGCGCGATCTTCCTCCTGTGGTCCGCTTCCGTGTCTCCCGTACGTGGCCAAGGCACTGAGAGCAAGGATTTCATCGTCGGCACGGAAGATATCCTCGAGGTTCAGGTCTGGGACAACAAGGATCTGAATCAAGTCGTCTTCGTGCGACCGGACGGAAAAACCTCACTGCCTCTGGCCGGCGAGATCCAGGCGGCGGGTAAGACGGTGCAGGAGCTCCAGGACTACCTGTCCGCCGTCTACTCCAAGACGGTCAAGGGTGCCGCGGTGACGGTCATCATTCGCGAGATCAGGAGTCGGCCAATCTACTTCGTGGGTGGCTTCGGCAAACCCGGAGCCATGCAGCTCACGCGTGACTTGAACTTGCTCCAGGCGGTCGCTCTCGTCGGAGGCGTGGCTCAGGGCGCCGATGC
>QHSC01000137.1 GCA_003220345.1 Candidatus Rokuibacteriota bacterium
TCACTGTCCTGCCGTACAGTGCGGCGTACACCAGCCAGTTGATTCTGTTCTCGACGCCCAGCCCGCTGGTCATTGCCACGAGCTCCCAGGTAGGGCAGACCTTCAACCTCTGGCCGCTCTGTACGGCATTGCGCCCGGGAGCGAGCTGATCTTCGGAATCCTCGTCCTGAACACCGGGGACACGTTCAAGATGGGGCCTGGTGGACGCAATCCTGATGGCGTCGAGCACGTCCTCGTGGACTATGCCGAGGGCGACGGCGGTGACGTTGCCCTCCTGGGCTTCGAAGACCTCTTCGGTGGCGGCGACCACGACTACAACGATGCCAATTTTGAGATTCAGGGCGGTATCGGGTTCGCGCGGGTGTCCGCGCCCGCTTCGCTGATCCTCCTGCTCTTGGGCTTGGCCGCTCTCGCTGCTTCGTCCGGCTCGATCCTCAGAAAGAGCTGCCGCCAAATCCTGATTCCCTCGTCGAAGTAGCTCCGGTTGTCGCCTCCTCGGCCGTAGTCCTCCGGGCATAACGCCGGAGCCCTCTCCACCGCCCTCGGGCAGCCTTCCAGCATCTTGTCCTGGCGATGTCGCGCAACTCATTGACATCTCGTTGGAGAGCGCCTGGCACGGCTCCTGCCTCCACGAAGGCCCAGTCGACAAAGCGCCGCCCAGGCGGGAGCACCAAGACAAGGAGGAACAGGGCCATGGAACTGGAGACTATGGTTGAGTATCTGGTGGCGCTCGCCCTGCCTATCTGGCTCCTCGTAGAACTCGTGACGCACCCCCGGCGGTCGAAGCAGCCCGAGAAGTCGCGCGAGCCCGATTGGCTCCGGGGAGGCTCCATCTCCCGGGTATCGTCGACAGCCTCGCGGGCTCGCACGACGAAGCTGGCACAGCCTCGGAGAGTCGCCTAGCAAGTCCTCGGCGTCGACCCTCGGCCGTCGTTTTCCCTTGCCGCACTCCTTCCCACCGTTCCCCACGCGCAATGCGCGCGCGCACTTGAGCCGACTATAATCGCCGGGATGAGATGGATGGTGCGAGCTCGTGCCGTGGGTATCCTCGCCGCCAGCCTGGTCGCGGGCCTGACGGCGGCGCGCACCGCGCCGGCGGCGGAGCCCGCGGGCAGCGAGGTCCTCGATCTCCTCCAGGTCCCGCCGGACCAGCGCCGCCGTCTCGTCGTCGGAGAGGTCCTCTCGTATCCGGTCAGTGAGTTCAGCGAACGAGAGCTAGCAGTGGGTCTCGCCATCTTCCTGCAGGCTCCTCTCGGCCGCGTCGCCGAATACCTGACCTCCGGGCAACTGATCGCACGTGACAACACCATTTCCGAGTTCGGAATCATGGCGGAGCCCACCGGCACGGATCCGCTGCCCGGATCCCCGCTCGTCAAGGGAGAGCGAGACGAGGCGGGGAACCTTCTCGACGCTTCGCCGGGGACTCGATTCAACCTCTCCGCGGCCGAGATCGCGACGCTCCGCGCGCTCCGGGACGCCACGGCCAGCGTGTCCCAGCCCGGCATGGCCGAGAAGGTCTGGGACACGTATCGCGGGCTCCTGCGCCAGCGGCTGCAGGCCTACCAGCAAGGGGGTCTCGGCGCCCTCGCCCCGTACACGCGGAGCGGGGGAGGGATCACCGACCCTGCGGCGGAGCTGCGCGCGGCCATCGCGGACGTCGACCGCGTGGGACGCGACGGCCCCGAGCTCCGCGACACGCTCTTACGATTTCCCGCCGCGTCCTCCCCGCGGCAGCTTCATCGCTTCTACTGGCTCAAGCGCCGAGTGCAGCGTCGGCCGGATCTCAGCCTGCTCCATCAGATCGTCGCGCCCGGCCCCGGTCCCGCCGTCCACATCGAGCGCTACTTCTACGTTGGGCATTCCTACAACACCGGACAGGTCATCACCGGCGCCTTCGCGTATCTGGACGGCACCGTGGTCTTCTCCACGAGCCGCTTCTCGACGGATGAGGTTCTGGGCGTGGGGAACCAGCTGAAGCGCTCGATCGGCCGGGGCCAGCTCAGGGACGAGATGCGTAAGCGGCTCGAGGGGATCCGCGCCTCCCTGACCCGCCCCACCTCCCCCGAGAGCCCCTGACGTCGTGACGGCGCGTTTCGCGCCGAGTCGACCCAATACCCGCAGGCGCCTTTTTCAGCCGCCTGCTAGGGATAGAGGCCGCGAACCTGATGCGCATCCGCCACGCGGCGGATGCCCTCCATGAGAGCGGCTGTGCGCAGGTTGACGTGCTCTTTCTTCGAGATGTTCCACACGCGGGTGAAGGCGCGCGCCATGATCTCCTGGAGCCGGCTGGTGATCTCGCTCTCCTTCCAGAAGAAGAACTGGAGGCCCTGCACCCACTCGAAGTAGGACACGACCACGCCGCCGGCGTTGGCGAGGATGTCGGGGATGACCAGGATGCCGCGGTTGTGCAGGATGACGTCGGCCTCGGGCGTGGTCGGGCCATTGGCGCCCTCGACGACGACCTGGGCCTGGATCCGGTCAGCATTGTCCTCGCGGATCTGGGATCCCGTGGCCGCGGGCAGCAGGATGTCGCAGGGCTGTTCGAGGATGTCCTTGTTGGAGATGGGATCGGCTCCCGGGAATCCGACCACGCTGCCCGTCTCCTTGACGTGCTGCTCGAGCGCCCGGATATCGAGCCCCTGGCTGTTCCAGACCCCGCCCTTGTAGTCGCTCACCCCCTGGATCACGGCCCCGTCGCGCCAGAGCATGCGCGCGGCCACCCCGCCCACGTTGCCGAAGCCCTGGACGATCACCTTCCTGCCCTTGATCTCCTGGCCCAGGCGGTGCACGGCCTGGTAGAGGACGTACACGATGCCGCGTCCCGTGGCCTCGCGCCGACCCGCAGAGCCGCCCACGAGGATCGGCTTGCCCGTGACCACGCCGGGCACGCTCTTGCCCTGGGTCATCGAGTACGTGTCCATCATCCAGGCCATGGTCTGCTCGTCGGTGCCGAGGTCGGGGGCGGGGATGTCCAGATCAGGGCCGATCATGAGGATGATCTCCGCGGTGTAGCGGCGCGTGAGCGATTCCAGCTCGCGCTTCGACATGTTGCGCGGGCTGCATCGCACGCCACCCTTGGCGCCGCCGTAGGGCAGGCCCATGAGCGAGCACTTCCAGCTCATCAGCATGGCGAGCGCGGTCACCTCGCCCATGCTCACCTCCGCGTCGTAGCGCAGGCCGCCCTTGGTCGGACCGAGCGCCGTGTTGTGGTGGACACGGTAGCCCATGAAGACTTCCGTGTGCCCGCTGTCCATCCGTACGGGGATGGAAACCACGAGCGCCCGGCGCGGATAGCGGAGACGGATATGCGTGTCGTGGTCGAGATTCAGACGCTCGGCCACCTGATCGAGCTGCGCCACGGCCGTGCGGTGCATTTCTGATTCGAATTCTGGCATCTCGGCCATCAGGGGGACTCCCGGGGGTGCAGGCGAAGCACGGCCAGGGTACGGCCCTCGAGCGGATAGGGCTCGCCCTCCTTGAAGCGCCGGCCGTCGGCGATGGGCTGCTGCCAGTCGCGCGTGTCGAGCACAGGCTCCCACGCGCCGCCGTGGTGATCGGGGAGAACGAAGGGCACGGGCTCATCGTGCGCATTGAGGAGGATGAGAACGGTGTCATCGGTGATGGGCAGGCCCTCGTCGCTCATCTCCTCGATGGCATCGCCGGCCAGGTGCAGCCCGAGGCCGGGGCTGAACCAGTGGGACCACTCCTCGTCCGTCATCTCCGTGCCGTCGGGACGGAGCCACGAAAGGTCCTTGACCGCGGATCCGCGGATGCGTCGGCCCTGGAAAAAGCGGCGGCGCTGGAAGACGGGATGGTCCAGGCGGAAACGGATGAGGTGGGCCGTGAAGTCGAGGAGCCGGCGAGCGGAGGGCCCGAGCGGCCAGTCGAACCAGGAGATCTCGTTGTCCTGGCAATAGGCGTTGTTGTTGCCGCGTTGCGTGCGCCCGATCTCGTCGCCCCCCGAGAGCATGGGCACGCCCTGGGAGAGGAGGAGGGTGGCCAGGAAATTTCGCTGCTGGCGGCCGCGCAGGGCAAGCACCTGGGGGTCGTCCGTGGGGCCTTCGACGCCGCCGTTCGACGACGCGTTGTCGTCGGTGCCGTCGCGATTGTCCTCGTGATTGGCCTCGTTGCGCTTCTGCGTGTAGGCCACGAGATCGGCGAGGGTGAAGCCGTCGTGGGCCGTAACGAAATTGATGCTGGCTGACGGGCGCCGCCCGCCCTGCTCGTAAAGATCGCTCGATCCCGTCAGGCGAAAGCCCAGCTCGGCCACCTGGCCCCAGTCGCCCTTCCAGTAACGGCGGATGGTGTCGCGATATTTTCCGTTCCACTCCGCCCAGCCCGGCGGGAAGTTCCCCACCTGATAGCCTCCTTCGCCGAGATCCCACGGCTCTGCGATGAGCTTGACCTGGGAGATGATGGGGTCCTGGTGGATGACGTCGAAGAAGGAGGAGAGGCGGTCGACATCATGCAGCTCGCGGGCGAGGGTGGAGGCGAGGTCGAACCGAAACCCGTCCACGTGCATGTCCAGCACCCAGTAGCGCAGGCTGTCCATCAGGAGCTGGAGCGAGCGCGGGTGGGTCAGGTTCAGCGTATTGCCGCAGCCTGTGAAGTCGCGGTAGCGGCTCCGATCCCCGTCTTCCAGGCGGTAGTAGGCGGTGTTGTCGATGCCGCGAAAGCACAGGGTGGGGCCGCGATGATCGCCCTCTGCAGTGTGGTTGTACACCACGTCGAGGATGACTTCGATGCCCGCCTCGTGGAGGCGCTTCACCATGGTCTTGAACTCGCTGACCTGCTCGCCGCGGGCGCCTGAGGAGGCGAAGCGAGAGTCGGGGGCGAAGTAGCCCACCGAGTTGTAGCCCCAGTAGTTGTCGAGACGGCGATCCTGGAGCGACTTCTCGTTGATCGAGTGGTGCACGGGCAAGAGCTCCACGGCGGTGATCCCGAGCCGCCGGAGGTGCTCGAGAGCGGAGGGAGCGGCCAGCCCCGCGTAGGTGCCGCGGAGTGGGCGCGGGATATCCGGATGCCGGGCCGTGAATCCCTTGACGTGCACCTCGTAGATCACGGTCTGGTGCCATGGCGTGCGCAGGAGGCGATCCCCGCCCCAGGAGAAGGCCGATTCCACGATGACGCACTTCGGCACATACGCCGCGCTGTCGCGCGGGTCGGGCTCGCGACTCGTGTCCGCCTCCCCCGGACGGTAGCCACACATGGCGTCGTGCCAGCGCAGACGTCCCGCGATGGCTCGGGCATAGGGGTCGAGCACCACCTTGGCGGGGTTGAAGCGATGCCCCTCCGCCGGCGCATACGGACCGTGCACGCGATAGCCGTAGAGAAGACCCGGGCGCGCCTCGGGAAGATACACATGCCAGATCTGATCGGTACGCTCGGTCACGGGGACGCGGGCGATCTCCCGGCCCGCATCTTCCGGATGGAAGAGACAGAGGTCCACCGCGCTCGCGTGCTCGCTGAACAGCGCGAAGTTCACGCCAGCGCCGTCCCAGCTCGCCCCGAGCGGATAGGGCCGTCCCGGCCGCGTGCGGAAGGAGCCGGGCGGCGTCGCCGTCACGCCTCGCTCGGCGCGAGCCACACGGCGGCCAGCGGTGGGAGGCTGAGCAGGACGGAGTGAGACTGGCCGTGCCACGGTATGGCCTCACCGACCACGCCTCCGCCATTGCCCAGGTCGCTGCCGCCGTAATAGGCGCTGTCCGTGTTGAGGATCTCCCGGTAGAATCCACCCCGCGGCACGCCCACGCGATACCCGTGCCGCGGCACCGGCGTGAAGTTGCAGACGCAGACCGTGAGGTCGCCGGGGGCCCGCCCGAACCGGGCGAAGGCGACGATGCTCTGGTCGGCATCGCTACAGTCCATCCAGGCGAACCCCGCGGTCTCGCAATCCAGTTGATGCAGCGAGGGCCGCCCCCGGTATTGCCGGTTCAGATCCGCCACCAGTCGCTGGACGCCCCGATGGTACGGCCCCTGGTCCAGCAGATGCCAGTCCAGGCTCTTGTCGTGGTTCCACTCGTCCGACTGTCCGAACTCCCCACCCATGAAGAGGAGCTTCTTGCCGGGATACGCCCACATGAAGCCGTAGAGGAGGCGGAGGTTGGCGAAACGCTGCCAGTCGTCGCCGGGCATCTTGCGGGCGAGGGAGCGCTTGCCGTACACCACCTCGTCGTGAGAGAGAGGGAGGACGAAGTTCTCCGTCCAGGCGTAGAGCATGCCGAAGGTCAGCCGGTTGTGATGGTACTTCCGATGGATGGACTCGTTGCCCATGTACTCGAGCACGTCGTGCATCCAGCCCATGTTCCACTTGAGCCCGAAGCCGAGACCGCCGAGATGCACGGGCCGCGAGACCATGGGCCACGCCGTCGACTCCTCGGCGACCGTGACCGCCCCCGGATGCGTGCCGTACACCACCTCGTTCAGGCGCTTGAGAAAGGCGATGGCCTCGAGGTTCTCGCGCCCTCCGAACACGTTGGGAATCCACTCGCCGGCCTTGCGCGAATAGTCGCGGTAGATCATGGAGGCGACGGCGTCCACGCGCAGCCCGTCCACGTGATACCGCTCGAGCCAGAACAGGGCGTTGCCCAGGAGGAAGTTCGCCACCTCGCGCCGGCCGAAATTGAACACGCGCGTGCCCCAGTCGGGATGCTCGCGCTCGCGCGGATCGGCGTGCTCGTAGAGGTAGGTGCCGTCAAAGTACGCGAGGCCATGCGAGTCCTTGGGGAAGTGGGCGGGGACCCAGTCGAGGAGCACCCCGATTCCGCGCCGGTGCAGACGATCGACGAACGCCATGAAGTCGTGGGGCCGGCCATAGCGGCGAGTGGGCGCGTGGTACCCGATGGTCTGATACCCCCACGAGCCATAGAAGGGATGCTCCATGACCGGGAGGAGCTCCACGTGGGTGAAGGCCATTTCGGTCGCGTAGTCCGCCAGCTGGTCGCCCAGCTCCTGATAGGTGAGGAACCGGTCGCCTTCCTGCGGCATCCGCCGCCAGGAGCCCAGATGCACTTCGTAGACGCTCATGGGCGCATCGAGGGCCTGGCGCCGTCCGCGCTCGGCGAGCCAGGCGCCGTCGCCCCAGGCGAAGCCGTCGAGCCGCTCCACGACCGACGCCGTGCGAGGCTCGTCCGGCTCGAAGCCGAAGGCATAGGGATCGCTCTTCAGGGCGAGGGGCGCCCCGGAGCGGGACACGATCTCGAACTTGTAGCGCGCGCCCTCGGGCACGCCGGGCAGGAAGAGCTCCCAGATGCCGTTGCCCGGATGAAGCCGCAGGGGATGGCTGCGCCCGTCCCAGCCGTTCCAGTCGCCGACCACGGAGACGCGCTTCGCATTGGGCGCCCACACCGCGAAGATGACCCCCACCACGCCTTCGAGCGTCGCGGCATGCGCTCCCAGCTTGTCGTAGATCCGGTAGTGGGTGCCCTCCCCGAGGAGGTGGAGATCGAAGCCCGACAGGGTCGGGGGAAAGCGGTACGGGTCTTCGATCTCGACCGTATGCCCCCCGCCGTAGGACGCGCGGACGCGGTACGCGACAGGGAGCCGGCCGGGGAGCTCGCCCTCCCAGAGACCGGCGGGGTGCAGAGGCTTGAGCGGGTGCGAGAGGGAACCGGCGTCGAGCGGCACCACGGAGACCTCGACGGCGCCGGGCAGGAAGACCCGCACGATGACGCCATTGGCGGCCGCGTGAGGCCCCAGCACGGCGAAGGGATCGCCGTGCTCTCCGGTGACGAGGGTCTGGACGGTTTTGCGGGAAAGGCTCATGAACGTCGATCCCGGTCCGGGGCCGGCGGGACTAGAAGGAGCGGATCAGTCGCTCCACCCGCTCGTCGTGGCTCTGGAACGGGTCCTTGCAGAGGATGGTCTCGCGCTCGGGGTCGTTGAGCTTCAAGTAGACCCAGTCCACGCGGTAGTCCTTGCCTTTGAGGTTGGCCTGCCGGATGAACTCGCCGCGCAGCCGCGCGCGAGTCGTCTGCGGCGGGATGTGCTTGGCGCGCTCGATGATGTCGTCGCTCGTGATGCGATCCACCATGTCGTGCTTCACGAGCTGGAAGTACACGCCCTTGTGAGGCCGGATGTCGTGGTATTGCAGGTCCATGAGCGAGACCTTGGGGTCGCGCCAGGACAGGCGATGCTTCTCCATGAAGGACTCGATGATGCGCTTCTTGATGACCCAGTCGACCTCGCGATGCAGCTCCATGGGATCCGTGTGCAGCGCCTCGATGACGTGGGTCCAGCGCCCGAGGACGTCCTTGGTCACAGGGTCGGCGTCGATCGACTGGACATAGCGTGTGGCGTGCTCCAGGTACTCCGTCTGCAGCTGGAGAGGCGTGATGGTGCGCCCGTCCTTGAGGCGGACCGTCTCGCGCAGGGTGGGGTCGTGGCTGATGTCGCGGATGGCCTGGACGGGGGATTGCAGGCTGTAGTCCCGGTCGAAGAACCCGTCCTCGATCATGTCGAGGATGAGGGCGGTGGTGCCCACCTTGAGGTACGTGGCGACCTCGGACATGTTCGAATCGCCCACGATGACGTGAAGGCGACGGTACTTCTCCGCGTCCGCGTGCGGCTCGTCGCGCGTGTTGATGATGGAGCGCGAGGAGGTGGTGGCCCCCGAGATCTCCTGGCAGATGTGCTGGGCCCGCTGCGAGAGGCAGTAGTGGAAGCCGCGGGGGGTCTGGAGTACCTTGCCCGCCCCCGCGAAGATCTGCCGGGTGACGAAGAACGGGATCAGGCCCTCGGCCAGGCGCTGGAAGGACACGTCGCGGCTGACCAGGTAGTTCTCGTGACAGCCGTAGGAGTTGCCCGCGGAGTCGGTGTTGTTCTTGAAGAGGAGGATGTTGCCGGAGATCCCGTCCTCGCGAAGCCGCTTCTCCGCCTGGTGCAGGAGATCCTCGACGATGCGCTCGCCCGCCTTGTCGTGGATGACGAGGTCGGCGATGTCATCGCACTCAGGAGTCGCGTACTCGGGATGGAAGCCCGTGTCGAGATAGAGCCGCGCCCCGTTCTCGAGGAAGACATTGGCGTTGCGCGCCCCGGGAATGACCTTCTCGAACAGGTAGCGCGCGACGTTGTCGGGCGAGAGACGCCGCTGGCCGTTGAGCGTGCACGTCAGGCCGTACTCGTTCTCCAAGCCGAAGATGCGGCGTTTCATGTGGGCCTCAGCGTAGCAGGGGAGGGGACGGGAGGCAAGGATTGCCTTTGGCCGCCGGGCGGATGCGCTACTTGTCGTCGGCGAGGAGCTGATGGAGCACGGCGGGCGGGATCCGGCGGAACTTGCGGCGCTCCTTGCCGCGGTCGAGGACGGCCACTTCCAGATCGCGCTCGGTCAGCGTCTTGTTCTGCGTCACCATGAGGGCGCGTACCCCCAGCTTCACCGCGCCCGAGAAGTCGAGGCCCTCCTGGTAGTTGTCCTTGAGATAGCGCCGGATCTCGTCGGACTGCCCGCCCATGGCCGCGTAGTTCTTCTCGTCCTCGATGGTGCCGTCATAGAGGATGTGGTAAATCTCGTTCTTGGTGCCGTCGCTGTCGCCGACCTCCACGACGAGCACCTCCACCTCGAAGGGCTTGATGTCCTGGGTGAAGATATTGCCGAGGGCCTGGGAATAAGCGTTGGCGAGAGACTTGGCCGTTACGTCGCCCCGGCTGTACGAGTAGCCCTTGATGTCCGCGTGCCGCACTCCCGCCACCCGGAGGTTCTCGAACTCGTTGTACTTGCCCACCCCCGCGAAAGCGATCCGGTCGTAGATCTCCGAGATCTTGTGGAGGAGCGCGGAGGGGTTCTCGGCGAGCAGGAGGACGCCGTCGAGATACTCGAGGGCCACGATGGCCTTGCCGCGGGAGATGCCCTTGCGGGCATACTCCGCCTTGTCCTTCATCATCTGCTCGGGCGAGACGTAGTATGGCAGGGGCATCAGCTACGCCCTCGCTCGGCGAGGATCGCCTCGCAATAACGGCGGATCTCCTCGTCCGAGACCTCTCCGAAGCCCGAGCGGGTAATCGTCTTGACGGTGGGGTAGATTCCCCGCTGGAGATCGGGTCCGCCCGTTCCCAGGTCCTCGTCGGCCGCGTCCATCAGGGCCTCGATGGACACCCGCACCGCCTCGTCCTTGGAGAGGTCGCGCTTGAAGCGCTTCTTGAGGGAGTCCCGCGCGTCCTTGCCCCCCGAGCCCTGGGCGAAGTAGTCGGTTTCCTCGTAACGGCCGCCCGTGACGTCGTACTTGAAGAGGCGCCCCACTCCCGCGCGCTCGTCGAAGCCCGCGAAGATCGGCACCACCACGAGACCCTGCATGGCCAGGGGCAGGTTCATGCGGATCATCTGGCCGAGCTTGTTGGCCTTGCCGTCGAGCGAGAGATTCTCCCCCTCGACCTTCTCGTAGTGCTCGAGCTCGGTCTGGAAGAGACGCGCCATTTCCATGGCAGGCCCCGCCGCGCCCGCGATGCCGACACCAGAGAGATCGTCCGACCTGAAGATCTTTTCAATGCGACGGGAGGCGACCTGGTACCCCTCGCTGGCCTGGCGGTCGCCCGCCATGATCACGCCGTCGCGATATCGGAGGGCGAGAACCGTGGTGCCGTGGGGAACGGCCGGGGCACGGTTTGTCTCCCTCGGCGCCTCCTCGCCCTGAGGAAGCAGGTGAGGCGCCGAGTGTCGCAAGACGTCCGCGAAGCTCGAGGTGGCGTAGCCGAAGAACACGCCTTCCCAGCGGCTCGGCTTGTCGTTCACACATCCCCCGCGGGCTTGCCGAGGTTGCGGAGAAGATCGCCGGCCGTGGGACTCTCGGCGAAAAGCTGGCGGACGTGCGCCTCCGTGCCCCGGAGCGGCTCGAGCATGAAGATCTTCTTGAGGGGACCTTCCTTGAGGTCGAAGATGACGGAGTCCCACGAGGCGGACACGACCTCGTCGGCGTACTTCTGCAGGCACATCCCGCGGAAGTAGGCGCGGGTGTCCTTGGGCGGATCGTAGATCGCCTTGGTCACCTCGTCCTCGGTGGTCAGGCGCTCGACGGCATCCGACTCCTCGAGCTTGTAGTACAGGCCCTTGCCCGGGCGGATGTCGTGGTACTGCAGGTCGATCATGGCCACCCGAGAATCCGACCACTCGAGGCCGTGCTTGGCCATGTAGCTCTGGATGAGCGCCTGCTTGATCACCCAGTCCAGCTCCCGATCGAGGCTCATGGGATCCTTGGCGAGCTGATCCAGCACGGTGCCCCAGCGCAGCATGACGTCGTCGACCCACGGCTCGTGCTCGCGCCCCACGTAGTATTTCCGGGCGAGGGCGAGGTACTCGCGCTGCAGGTCCACGGCGGTGAGGGCGCGTCCGTCCTTGAGCCGGAAAGTCTCCCGGCAGGTGAGATCCCGCGAGACCTTCCGATAGGCGAGCACCGGGCTTTCCAGAGAGAGGTCTCCCTCGATGAAATCGTCCTCGATCATGCTGAGGGCGATGGCCATCGTCCCGACCTTGAGGTAGTTGGAGACCTCGCTCATGTTCGCGTCGCCCACGATCACGTGCAGGCGGCGGTAGCGCTCGGGGTCGGCGTGGGGCTCGTCGCGGGTATTAATGATGGGCCGGCTATGCATCGTCTCCAGACCCACCTCGGTCTCCAGGAAATCAGCCCGCTGAGAGATCTGATAGTCGCAGTGCTCGGTGTTGTTCTCGGCCCCCACCTTGCCCGCCCCCGTGAAGACCTGGCGGCTCACGAAGAAGGGCATGAGGTGCTGCACGATGCGCGCGAAGGGCACCTTGCGGTCCATGAGGTAGTTCTCGTGGGTGCCGTAGGAGTTGCCCTTGGAGTCCGTGTTGTTCTTGTAGATGAGGATCCGCTGCTCGGGGGGCGACACCGCCTCCGCCCGCGAGCGCGCCAGGTTCAGGATGCGCTCGCCCGCCCGGTCCCAGATCACCAGGTCGCGCGGGTTCGTCGTCTCCGGGCTGGAGTACTCCGGGTGGGCGTGGTCCACGTAGAACCGCGCCCCGTTGGACAGGATGAGATTGATGAGGCGAGACTCCTCCTTGGAGGCCACCTCCTTCTCCTCCATGTACTCGAAGCCGCGCGCGTCTTGACCGTGATGCCGTACTCGGTCTCGATGCCCATCACCTTCGGAATCGCCATGGGTCCCCCGGACGCCTTCGACGTGATGAGAACAAACGGCGGGAGGGGGCGATGACGCTCCCCTCCCGCCGCGGCGCTTACAGGTACTGGCCGGTATTGATGATGCGCTCGACCGCCCGCTGCTTCTCCTTCGTCTCGCCCATGAGCGGCTTGACGTAGACGATGCGCTCACCCTTCTTGCCCGCGATCTTGGCCCAATCGTCCGGGTTCGTCGTATTGGGCAGGTCCTCGTTCTCTTTGAACTCCTCGCGCACGGCGTTGAGCAGATCGTCGAGGTTGATGCCCTTCTCGCTCGTCTGGATGTAGCGCTTGAGGGCCAGCTTCTTCGCCCGCCGCACCACGGACTCGATCATGGCGCCCGAGGAGAAGTCCTTGAAGTAGAGGACCTCCTTGTCCCCGTTGGCGTAGGTGACCTCGAGGAACCGGTTCTCCTCCTCCAGGCTGTACATCTCCTCCACCGCGGCGGCGATCAGGCGATCGAGGGTCGGCTGCATCTCGCCGTCGTGCTGCGTGAGCTCGGCCGCGTGGATGGGGAGCTCGCCCGTCAGATACTTGTTGAAGATGTCCACGGCCGCGCTGCGGTCGGGCCGCTCGATCTTGATCTTCACGTCGAGCCGGCCGGGCCGCAGAATGGCCGGGTCGATGAGATCCTGCCGGTTGGACGCGCCCACCACGATCACGTTCTTCAGGTGCTCGACCCCGTCGATCTCCGCCAGGAGCTGCGGGACGATGGTCGTCTCCACGTCGGAGGAGATGCCCGAGCCGCGCGTGCGGAAGAGGGCGTCCATCTCGTCGAAGAAGACGATGACGGGGACGTCTTCGGCGGCCTTCTCGCGCGCCTTCACGAAGATCTCGCGGATCTTGCGTTCCGTCTCGCCCACGTACTTGTTGAGGAGCTCCGGGCCCTTGATGTTCAGGAAGAAGCCCTTGACCTTCTCGCCCCGCTTCTCGGAGATCTTCTGGGCGAGATTGTTGGCCACCGCCTTGGCGATCATGGTCTTGCCGCAGCCCGGGGGGCCGTAGAGCAGGACGCCCTTGGGCGGCGTCAGCTGATGCTCGCGGTAGTAGTCCGCGTAGAGATAGGGCAGCTCCACGGCGTCCTTGATTGCCTCGATCTGGGTGGTGAGGCCGCCGATGTCCTCGTAGTTGATGTCCGGCACTTCCTCCAAGGCCAGATCCTCGACCTCGCTCTTGGGCAGCTTCTCCAGCAGGTACCCACTCTTGCCGTCCATGAGGATGTGATCGCCCACCTTGAGCTTCACGGCGCGGAGCGGCTCGGCCACGATGCCCACCTTGTCCTCGTCGGCGCGCAGGGTCACCACGGCGCGCCCCTCCTCCAGCAGCTCCTTGAGGATGACCACGTCCCCCTGAATCTCGTACCCCGCCGCCTCCACGACGTTGAGCCCTTCGTTGAGGACCAGCTCCTGGCCGGGCTTGAGCGACTCGGCCTTGAGGGACGGATGCAGGTTGACCTTGACCTTGCGCCCCTGCGACAGCACGTTGATGGTGCCGTCCTCGTTCACGGAGAGATACACGCCGTACGTCGACGGCGGCGCGCACAGCTTGTCCACCTCTTCCTTCAGCGAGGTGATCTGCTCCCGCGCCTCGTAGAGCGCATTGACGAGCTTTTCGTTCTGGTTGAAGGCCTGCACGAGCTGGCGATTGGCCTCGCGCAGCTTGTTCTCCAGCACCATGAACTCCTTCGGTGCGTCCTCGAGCTTCTTGCGCAGCCGCCCCGTCTCGGCCTCGAGCGAATGCACGTAGGCCTGCAGGTCCTGGACCTGGACCTCGTACTCCGTCAACCGGCGGCGATAGTTGGAGTCAGACATGGGCAGAAACTTCGACAGCCCCTTCATTCCCTCGGACGACGGCTCCCGGCTCGGAGTCTTTTTCTCGAACTCCTTCATGTTCGCCCGTTCCTTTCTGGTTGGTCCAGCGGGCGCTTCCCTGAGAGCGAACCCCCCGCCCTCTGTGGGTGGTGCCGGAAGTTGCGCTCAGTATAGTGGCCCGTTTCGCGGCAAGTCAAGAGAATTGGGGCCGAATGATCGTTCAGAGCCATTGAAATCATTCGACTTTTCCCACTTCCTCCCTTCGGCAACCCCGATGGGTCTCAGTGATGAAACCCGATGTCCCCACGGCCCGTTCCTGGCCCATCCCAGAGGGCCCACTGTCTTCTGACTAGACCAGAAGCACGTTCGATGCCAGCGTCCGGAGCAATCGAGTACGCCCGAACGGAGCCCGAATAGCGCATGAGTTCGCGATGATATTGCGGATTCCTTGAGCAGCGTGCGACGTACAGCGGCGCATGATGCCCCATGTGTCGGTCTTTTTGATATAAGGGCTCCATGTTCCGTCGGTTCGGAATACTCGCGCTCGCCGCGTTTTTCGCGGTCGGAGTGCCGTCGCGATCCGGCGCTCAAGCGCCCGCGCTGCGCGTGGGGCTGCCATCCATTCCCACTGTTCTCGATCCAGCCACCGCCCTCGAAGGCTCCATGCCCTTCATTGCTCGCCAGGTCTTCGACACTCTCGTCCAGTATCGCGATGGATCGAGTGATATCGAGCCCGGCCTGGCGATCCAGTGGACGGTGTCGCGCGACGGGCTGTCCTGGACCTTCCGCCTGCGCGAGGGAGTGCGCTTTCACGATGGCACTCCGCTCCAAGCCCGACAGGTCGCCGAGAGTCTCGATCGCATCATCGTCCCCGCTCATCCCCTGGCGCCGAGTCCCAATCCCGCGGGCCCGCGGCTCCTTCGCGGCGCTCCTGGAGTGATCAAGGACATCCTCACTCCCGACCAGCGCACGGTGCAGATCAACCTCATCCTTCCGTATGCACCTCTTCTGACGGTGCTCGCGCACCCCGTGTTCTCCATCGTGCATCCGACGACGGGCGCGACGCGCTGGGTCGGGACCGGCCCCTTCGCCCTGGGCGACGCGGGCCCCGGCCGACTCGTGCTCGAAGCCAATGCCTCGTATTGGGCGGCGCCGCCCCGCTCGCCCCGCGTGGTGCTCGTCGAAACCCCGGACCAGGTCAGAGCCGAAGCCGATCTCGATGCAAGGAGCCTCGATCTCGTCCTGCCTGCCGGGGCTCCTCTCCGCATGCAGGGGGCGCTCTCGCTGCCGGGCTGGCGGATCGGGTACCTCGCGATCCACACGGAGAAGGACCCGTGGCGACGACGTAAGGTTCGCCAGGCCGTCGCCGCCGCTCTCTCGCCGCCCGCGCTGACGACGGCTGTTGAGCCCGCCGGCGGGGCGCTCGGGGCTTTCCTTCCCAGAGCCGTCTGGAGCTCGGTGGAGCAGCCTGTTCCTCTCCTCGGAGGCGATGCCGCGATGGCTAGGCGCTTGATGGGGGAGGCGGGGGTTGGCCAGGCGGTGGTGGCCGCGCTCGTGGCCGACGGTTCCATCGGGCCCGAGGCCCCGCGTGTCGTCGAGGCGATTCGTGTCGCCCTCGGCGCCGCCGGCATCACCGTGAGGCCGCGAATCGAGCCCGGCGATGCCGCACTCCACGCCGCGCAGAGCGGGAGCCACGACCTGGCGTACTTCGAGGCTCGCGTCGATGGGGGCGACCCCCATCTCCTGCTCTACCCGCTCTCCACGAGCGAGGGCACGACCCGCGGGCCCACCGCGACCAACTTCTCCTTCTATCGAAATGCGCGGCTCGACGATCTCCTGATCCGCGCGAGCCAGATTGCCTTCCGGCCGGAGCGACAGCGCATCTACGCCCGCGCCCAGGCCTTTCTCTCGGAGGAGCTGCCGTGGCTACCTCTCTACGTGCGGCTGAACTGGGCGGTGGCTCGACCTGACCTCCGCGGGTTTCGCCTGCACCCGAGCGGAAATCATCGACTGGCCGGCGCCTGGATCGAGTCGGCCCCGCCACCAGGGCTGGGACCTCCGGCCCTCACGCCACCTCGCGCTCCCTGACGGGCGCCCAGGCTGGACTTGGGACGGCCCGCATGATAGACAAATGAAGGACTTACGCCGTCCTGGCGCCGACCACATGCTCACTATTAGCGATACCGTCACCGAGATGGTCCAGTGGGTGTTCCCGGAACATGCGGGAGCGCCCGGGCAAATCCACGGCGGCCGCATGATGCAGTGGATAGCCACGGTAGGGACCATGGCGGCCGCCCGCGTGGCGCGAGGTCAAGTTGTGCTGGGAGCCATGGACGACATCGACTTCCTCCACCCGGTCAAGGTGGGAGAGATCGCCGTCCTGAGGGCTCAGGTCGAAGCCATCGGGCGCTGCTCCATCGAGGTCGGAGTCAAGGTCTTCGCCGAGAACGTCCAGAGCGGTCGCCGCGCCCTGACCCTCAACTCCCATCTGGTCTTTGTGAAAGTGGACGAGGATCTGAAGCCGGTGCCCGTGCCGGCCGCCCTGGAGCCGCGAGGGCCGGCGGAAGAGGCGCTCTTCGTCGAAGCGCAAGAGCGGCGCCGTCAGCGTCTCGAGCGCCTCACCCGGCGACGGGCGGCCGCGCTCGACACGGTCGACGAGCCGGAAGACAAGCCGCGCTGGGCGCTCGAATCCTCGCGCGCCGTGCTGCCCGAGGACACGCTGTTCGGGCACACGATGTTTCCCGGCAAGCTCCTCATGGACATCGACGAGGCGGGGGGTATTCTCTCCATGCGTTACTGTCGAGGCCTCGTCATGACGGCCTGCCTCGACGCCATGGACTTCTTCGCCCCCATCAACGCGCACGAGGTCGTCACCTTCAAGGCGGCCCTGAACCATGTCGGCAATTCTTCGATCGAGATCGGCGTCAAGGTGCTGACCGAGGTTCCCTGGTCGGGCGAGGTGCGGCACGCCTGCACGGCCTATCTGACCTTCGTCCACCTGGGATCGGACCTGCGGCCGCAACCGTGTCCGACCTTCACGCCCCAGACGCTCCCCGAGAAGCGGCGCTGGGATGAAGCCGAGGCGCGCCGCGCGCGCCGGCTCGAGCGGGTCAAGCGGTTGAAGGCTTCCATCCAAGAAGGAAGGTGACGCCATGTCCGGACACTCCCGATGGTCCCAGATCAAGCGCAAGAAGGGCAAGGCCGACGTGCAACGCGGCAAGCTCTTCTCCAAGATCCTCCGTGAGATCACCGTGGCGGCCAAGCACGGGGGCGGCGACCCGAAGGGCAATCTCCGACTCAAGGCGGCCGTGGAGTCCGCCAAGGCGGCCAACATGCCCGCCGACAACATCAAGCGGGCCGTTCAGAAGGGGACGGGCGAGCTGCCGGGCGAGCAGTACGAGGAGATCACGTATGAGGGCTATGGGCCGGGCGGAGTCGCAGTGCTCGTGCGCGTGCTGACGGACAACAAGAACCGCACGGGGCCGGAGATCAGGCACATCTTCGAGAAACAGAGCGGGCGTATGGGGACGTCGAACTGCGTGGCTTGGATGTTCGATCGCCGGGGGGTGATCCAGGTCGACGGCGAGAAATCGAAGGAGGACGAGGTGCTCGAGCAAGCGCTCGAGGCCGGCGCCACCGACGTCCGCACGGTGGAAAAAGTTTTCGAGATCACCACGGCCCCTGATGAAATGGAGTCGGTGCGCCAGTCCCTCGAGGCCAAAGGGTTGCCCGTGCTCGAGGCGCAGGCCTCCATGGTCCCCCAATCCACGGTAAGAGTGGAAGGCAAGGATGCCGCCGCCGTGCTGCGGCTGATCGAGGCGCTCGAGGACCAGGACGACGTCCAGGCCGTGTATTCCAACTACGACATCCCCGACGAGGTCTTCGACGCCATCTCTGCGGCCTAGCGGCGTGCGCGTGATGGGCGTGGATCCCGGGCTCGTGGACACGGGCTTCGGGATCCTCGAGGCGGGGCCGGGCGCGGTGACGGTGGTGGATGCCGGCGTGGTGTCGACCGCCTCCAACTTGCCGCTGGAAGCCCGGCTCAACGCCATTCATCGGGCCATGCTCAAGATCATAGACGAGCGTCGGCCGACCTTTCTCGTCGTGGAGGATCTGTACACCGAGTACAAGTTCCCCCGCACGGCCATCCTCATGGGCCATGCCCGCGGCGTCATCTATCTGGCCGCCCGCCAGCTCGGGGTGGCCGTGACCGCGCTCGCTCCGTCGGAGGTCAAGCGCGCGGTGACGGGCAACGGCGCGGCGGGCAAGGCGCAGGTCCAGCGCAGCGTCCAGACCCTCCTCGGCCTCAAGGATCTGCCGCGCCCCTCGCACCTGGCGGACGCTCTCGGCCTCGCCGTCACCGGCCTCGCCCGCGTCACCGGCATCACTCCACGGGCGCGGGCCGCCAGATGATCCGGGTGAGATTCGCGAACATAGGGGAATACGGGGGCCATTTCGAGGCCCCCGTGTTGGGGGAGTACGGGGGCCATTTCGGGGCCCCCGTTACCAAATGATCGCGCTGCTCCGCGGACGACTGCGCCGGAAGCACGAGGACCGCGTGGTGGTCGAGGCAGCGGGAGTCGGCTACGAGGTCGTGCTGCCCCCGGTGGTCCAGCATGCCATCGCCGGCGCGCTGGCGAGCGACGGAGACGGCGCGGCAGAGGTGACGCTGGAGATCCATTACCACGCCACACAGAATCAGCCCTCACCGGTGCTGATCGGCTTCCTGTCCGGGCTCGACAAGGAGTTCTTCGAGAAGCTCATCACCGTCAAGGACGTCGGCCCGCTCGTCGCGGCCCGATCGCTGGCCTCGCCGGTCTCGGAGATCGCCGCCGCCATCGCCCGTCAGGACGAGGCCTACCTCCGGCGCCTGCCTGGCATCGGCCCCCAGAAAGCCAAGAACATCGTGGCGCAGCTGTCCACCAAGGTCGCCAAGTTCGCCCTGTCTCAGCCCGAAGCGGTGGTGGGTGGCAAGCCCGCCGCGGCCGCGCCGGCCCACCTTGACGAAGATGGCCTGCGAAGCGCCGTCTTCGAGATCATGACCAAGCAGCTGGGCCACCGACCAAGCGAGGCCGCCCATCTCATCAGCGCCGCCCTGTCCCGGAAGCCGACCATCACCACTCCGGAGGAGCTCTTCGACGAGATCTACCGAGGGGCCAAGACCCCGTGACCGACGAAGCCAGCGTCATGAGCCGGGTCGCGCTGCCCGAGGAGACGCAGGTCGAGCGGCAGCTCCGGCCTCAGCGGCTCGACGAGTACGTCGGCCAGCGCGCGGCGGTCGAGAGCCTCCGCGTCTCCGTCATCGCGGCCAGCCAGCGGAGCGAGCCGCTCGATCATGTGCTCCTGTCGGGCCCGCCGGGGCTGGGCAAGACCACGCTGGCCACCATCCTCGCCAACGAGATGTCCGCCAACATCGTCACCACGGCCGGGCCCTCGCTCGAGCGTGGAGGCGACCTGATGGGCATCCTCACCAACCTGAACGAGCGTGACATCCTCTTCGTGGACGAGATCCACCGGCTGCCGCGCGTGGTCGAGGAGCTGCTCTATCCGGCCATGGAGGACTTCACCGTCAATTTCGTCATGGACAAGGGGCTGAACGCCCGCACCATGCGGATCCCGCTGCGGCCCTTCACCCTGGTGGGAGCCACGACGCGGCCGGGCATGCTCTCCTCGCCCCTTCGGGAGCGCTTCGGCATCTTCCACCACCTGGATTTCTACTCGCTGGAAGAGCTCCAGGCCATCGTCACGCGCTCGGCGTCCATCCTGGGCGCCATCGTTCAGACGGACGGCGCCGCGGCCATCGCGAAGCGATCCCGAGGGACGCCGCGCATCGCGAATCGACTGCTGCGTCGGGTGCGCGACTATGTCCAGGTCAAGGGCACCGGCGTGGTGACGGGACCCGCGGCCGTCGACGCCCTCAGCCGCGAAGGAGTCGACTCGGAAGGGCTCGACCGGCTCGACACGCGCTTTCTCAAGGCGATCATCGAGCAGTACGGCGGCGGCCCGGTGGGGCTGGAGGCCATCGCGGCCACCATCAATGACGAAGGCGAGACGCTCGCGGAGGTCGTGGAGCCCTTCCTCCTCAAGATCGGATTTCTCGTCCGCACGCCAACCGGCCGCAAGGCCACGCCGGCGGCCTACGCGCATCTCGGGCTTGCCACTCCGGCGTCGCCCGGCGGGCAGGGAACACTGCCGATCTAGGGCTCTATCGTGGCCGACTTGGGGAAAATCCTTCTCGGCGTCGGGCTCGTGATGGTACTCCTTGGGGGATTCCTGCTGCTCGTCTCCAACTTCTCGGGAAAGGTGCCATGGCTCGGACGAATGCCGGGAGACATCTACATCGAGCGGGGATCATGGCGATTCTATTTTCCGCTCACCACCTCGATCGTGCTCTCCATCGCGCTGACCGTGCTCTTCTGGCTTTTCTCCCGACGCTAGCCCTCGCCCTCGCGCTGTCCTCGCCCGCCTGGGCGTCGGACATCCGCGTCGGTCTCGCCGAAGGCCTGGCCACCGTCGAGATCGGTGGCGGGCCCATGCTCATCCAGGATCTCTCGGGCCGCGCCCTTGCCGAAGAGCCGATTACCTGGCTACGGGTGCTCCGCCGGGACGGCACGCTCGAGTGGCGCGGGCAGCGCCTGACGGGTCTTCGAGTGTCTCCGGCGGGGGGCAACACCTTGCGCTTCCAGCAACGGCCCTATCCGGGAGTCCTCGAGATCTTGCTCGGGCCAGAAGGGCTGATGGTCGTGAACCAGCTCCCCCTCGAGGAATACCTGGTCGGCGCCGTGAAGGCGGAGGCGGGTGACAAGTGGCCGCTGGAAATGCTCAAGGCCCAGGCCATCGTGGCCCGCACGTACGCCGCGTATCATCGGCGGCTCAACGCGGCCAAGCCCTATCACCTGGTCTCCAGCACGGCGAACCAGCAGTACGCGGGACAGGTGGCCGAGACCTCACCCGCGTGGTCTGCGGTGCGGGAAACGGAGGGACAGATCCTGCTCTGGGAAGGCGATCTGTTCCCGGCCTTCTACCACACGGACAGCGGCGGCTACACCGAGGACCCGCGCGCCGTCTTCGCCGCCAGCAACATGCCGGCGCTGCCCCCCGTGCGCGTGGAGTTTCCCTCTGCCTCGCCGCACCACGCGTGGATCCTCGACGTGCCCCTCGCGGATCTCGCCGCGGCCTTGAGACGGGGCGGCGTCTCCGTGGGCAGCATCGTGGGCTTGCGCGTCGTCGAGCGCAGCGCGTCGCTGCGCGTCTCTCGCATCGCCGTCGACGGCACGCGCGGGACGGCCACCCTCCGCGGCAACGATCTCCGGCGCCTGGTTGGCTACGACACGCTCAAGAGCACGCTTTTCGCGGTACCGCCCGCCAGATCGCGCTGTACTACTACCCGGGCGCCACGCTCTCTTCGCTCAAGTAGCCGGCCTGTCCCATGGCCATCTCGTGGGCCGACTTCGAGCGAGTGGACATGCGTGTGGGTGTGATCACGGACGCCCAGCCCTTTCCCGACGCCAGGAAGCCGGCCATCAAGCTCGCGATCGATTTCGGCCCCCTCGGGGTGAAGCGCTCGAGCGCGCAGATCACCGAGCGCTATGCCCCTGCCGATCTCGTGGGGCGGCGCGTGGTCGCCGTCGTCAACTTCCCGCCCAAGCAGATCGGACCCTTCGTCTCCGAGGTCCTCGTGCTCGGCGCCTACGACGAGCGGGGCGAGGTCATCCTCCTCCGCCCGGACTTCGATGTCACCCCCGGAGCGAGGATCGGATAGATCCCCGTCGGTAGTGGGTCAGGTTGGGCAGTGACCCCGGTGCCTCGGATGCGTTCGCGAGGGGTGCTAGACTCCGAAAGTCATGGACCTCTCCCTGTTCGACTATGCGCTGCCCCCCGAGCGAATCGCGCAGGAGCCCGCGGAGCCGCGCGATGCTTCGCGCCTGCTCGTGGTGGACCGGGGGCGTCGCCGATGGGAGGACGCGCGCTTCTCGGATCTGCCGAGGTGGCTGCGCGCCGGCGACTGCGTGATGGTCAACGAGACCCGGGTCATCCCCGCACGGCTTCTGGGCGCCCTCGAGGGCGAGGACACCGCCGTCGAGCTGCTCATGGTGCGTGAGCTGGAGGAGGGCCGCTGGGAGGCGCTCGGCCGTCCGGGCCGGCGCCTGCGGGTCGGCGCGCGGGTCTCGCTGGCCCACGGGGCCGCGCGTGCCCGCGTGCTCGAGCGTGGCGACGAAGGGATGCGCGTGGTCGAGATCGAGGCGCCCTGGCCCGTCCGAGAGCTTCTCGAGCGCCACGGGCTCCCGCCTCTCCCCCCGTACATCACGCGCCACGACGCGCCCAAGCCCGAGGACTGGGAGCGCTACCAGACGGTGTACGCGCGCCGCCACGGCTCGATCGCCGCGCCGACGGCGGGCCTTCACTTCACCCCGACGCTGCTCGAGCGCCTGGCCGCGGGTGGCGTGGAGATTCACCCCATCACCCTGCACGTGGGACCAGGGACGTTTCGTCCCCTTCGGGCGTCCGCAGTCGAGGCGCACCGTCTCGCCTCCGAGGTCGCCGAGGTGCCCGCGGCAACCGCCGCCGCGGTGAACCGGGCCCGCGCCGAGGGCCGCAGGATCATCGCCGTGGGGACCACCTCGACCCGTGCTCTGGAGTGGGCGGCCGACGCCGCCGGGCTGGTGCAGGCGCGGAGAGGCGAGGCTGACGTCTTCATCTATCCGGGCTACCACGTCAGGGTGGTGGACGCCCTCGTCACGAACTTTCACCTGCCTCGCTCGAGCCTCCTCCTGCTCGTCTCCGCGTTCGCGGGAAGGGAGTTCATCCTCGACGCGTATGCCCACGCCGTGGCGGAGCGATACCGGTTCTACTCCTACGGCGACGCGATGCTGATCCTGTGACGGCGCCCGTATCCTTCGAGCTCCTCGCGCGGGACGGCGCTGCGCGCGCCGGCCGGCTCGCCACGCCCCACGGGACCGTGGAGACGCCCGCCTTCATGCCGGTGGCCACGGTCGGCTCGGTCAAGAGCCTGTCGCCCGCGGACGTGCGGGTCTCCGGCGGACAGATCGTCCTCGCCAACACCTACCACCTCTCTCTACGTCCCGGCCACGAGGTGATCCGCGAGCTAGGCGGCCTCCATCGCTTCATGGGATGGGACGGGCCCGTTCTCACGGACTCCGGGGGCTTCCAGGTCTTCAGCCTGTCGAAGCTCCGACGGCTCGGCGAAGAGGGCGTGGAATTCCGCTCGCACATCGACGGCTCGCTTCGTCTGCTCACCCCCGAGAGCTGCGTCGAGATCCAGCACGCCCTCGGCGTGGACATCCTCCACCCACTCGACGAGTGCCTGCCGTATCCCGCCACGGAGACGGACACCGAGCGGTCGCTCGGTCTCACGCTCCGCTGGCTCGCCCGGGCGGTGGCCACGCACGCCAAGGGTGACGGCGGCCGCGCCCTCTTCGGCATCGTCCAGGGCGGTACCTCCTCCGTCCTGAGACGGTCCGCGGTGGAGGCGGTCTGCGCCTACGACCTGCCGGGCTACTCGATCGGCGGGCTTGCCGTCGGCGAGGATATCGGGCGCCTCTACGACGTCGCGGAGCTGACGGCCACCCTTCTCCCGTCGGATCGGCCCCGCTACTTGATGGGAGTGGGCAAGCCGCGGGATCTCGTCGAGGCCGTGGCGCGCGGCATCGACCTGTTCGACTGCGTGCTGCCCACGCGCAATGCCCGCAACGGCCAGGCCTTCACGGCGGACGGACCGCTCACCATCACCCACGCGCGGTACGCGCGCGATCCCGCCCCCCTCGACGCGGATTGCCCGTGCGAAGCATGCCGGCTCTTCTCCCGCGCGTATCTCCGGCACCTCTTCGCCTCGAGGGAGCTCCTGGCCTACCGGCTTCTTACCTTGCACAACCTGACCTTCTATCACGGGCTCCTCACGGGAGCGCGCCGCGCGATCTCGGAAGGCCGGTTCTCGTCTTTCCGGTCTCGGCTTCTCGAACGATATGGGGTAGAATCCGTGGGCGGTTCCGACCCCATTTCAACGGCCACGGAGGCCTGAAGTCCATGGTGGATCTCGCGTTCGCGGCGCTGCAGTCGCCGAGCGGTCAGGGCGGAGGGTCGGCGATGGTGCAGGTCGCCTTCTTCGCGGCCATCTTCGCCATCTTCTACTTCCTCCTCATCCGGCCTCAGCAGAGGCAGCGCAAGGAGCGCGAGTCGTTGCTCTCCACCGTCAAGGCGGGGGACCGCGTGGTGATGACGAGCGGGTTGCATGGCACCGTGGTGAAGCTCTCGGAGCACAGCGTCACCGTCAAGGTCGCCGACCAGGTGCGCCTCGAGTTCGACCGCTCGGCCATCGGGCGCATCGTGCCCTCCTCGAGCGAGGGCGCCTCGGGCTCCTGATGACCCGCCGTCTCTGGCTCCGCGTCGGCATCGTGGCCGTGGTGGTGGTGATGTCGATCTTCTACCTCTATCCGGCGAAGAAGACCATCAACCTCGGACTCGACCTTCAGGGCGGCATCCATCTCGTCCTCGGCGTGGACATCGACAAGGCCTTCCAGCTCCAGGTCGAGCGGGTGGGCGACAGCATCCGCGGCACGCTCGAGAAGAAAGGCATCGCCGTCAAGTCGGTGGAGCGGCGAGGCACCACCGAGCTCGTCGTGCAGCTCGCCTCCGCGCAGTCGTGGGGGGAGGCGCAGACCGCGCTCAAGGATTTCGGGGCGCTCGAGACCAAGGAATCCGACCAGACGGCCGGCCGCGTCGTCCTCGCCATGCGTCCGCGCGAGGTCGCGGCCCAGCGCGAGTGGTTCATCAAGCAAGGACTCGAGACCATTCGCAACCGGGTGGACCAGTTCGGGGTGGCCGAGCCGTCCATCCAGCAGCAGGGCGACAACCGCATTCTCGTCCAGCTGCCCGGCGTGCAGGATCCCGAGCGCGCCAAGGCCCTCATCGGCAAGACGGCCCTCCTGGAGTTCAAGCTCGTCAACGAGAGCGCCAGTGTCGAGCAGGCCGTCGCGGGCCAGGTGCCCCCGGGGTCGGAGCTGGTCTACCAGCGCCGCGTGGACAAGGAGACCAAGGAGGAGCGGAAGACACCCTTCGTGGCCGAGAAGAAGGCGCTGCTCACCGGGGCCGACGTGGCCAACGCACGCGTGTCGATCGACCAGAACACGAGCGAGCCCTACGTGTCGCTCGAGTTCACGGCGCAGGGCGCGCGGGCCTTCGCGGACCTGACCTCGAACAACGTGGGGCGCCACCTCGCCATCATCCTGGACGGCAACCTGTATTCGGCCCCCGTCATCCGCGAGCGGATCCCCTCGGGGCAGGCCCAGATCACGGGCGGCTTCACCACGGAAGCCGCGACCGATCTGGCCATCGTGCTCCGCGCCGGCGCCCTCCCCGCGCCCGTGCAGGTGCTCGAGGAGCGCACCGTGGGGCCGTCGCTGGGGGCCGACTCCATTCGCAAGGGCATCGTCTCGAGCGCGGCGGCCGCCCTCGCCGTGGTCGTGTTCATGCTCATCTATTACCGGCTCTCCGGGCTCATCGCCGACGTCGCCCTCGCCCTCAACCTGCTCATCCTGTTAGCGGCCATGGCGGGCTTCCACGCGACCCTGACCCTCCCGGGCATCGCGGGCGTCGTGCTCACCATCGGCATGGCCGTGGACACGAATATCCTCATCTTCGAGCGCATCCGCGAAGAGCTGCGCGGCGGCAAGACCGTGCGAGCGGCCATCGACTCGGGCTTCGCCCGCGCCTTCCGCACGGTCATCGACACCCACGTGACCGTGCTCGTCTCCGCGGCGATCCTGTATCAGTTCGGCACCGGCCCCGTGAAGGGATTCGCGGTCACCCTCGCCATCGGTCTCCTCGCCAGCCTGTTCACGGCCGTGTTCTTCACCCGCCTCGTCTTCGACCTCCTCTACATGCGGTCGCGGCGGGTCGAGAGCATCTCCATATAGGCGCCTGCCCATGATGCAGATCTTCGTCAACGCCAACTACGACTTCGTGGGCAAGCGGAAGTGGTTCTACGCGGCCTCGGGCGGGCTCATGCTCCTGAGCATCATCTGGATTCTCTTCGTGGGCGGCCTCAACTACGGCATCGACTTCACGGGGGGTGCGCTCGTGCAGGTGCGCTACGACAAGCCGGCCTCCGTGGCTCTCGTGCGACGCGGCCTCGACGAGATCAAGCTCGGCACGGCGATCATCCAGCAGTTCGGTGATCCTCAGGAGTATCTGATTCGCCTGCCCCACGTCGCGGAAAAGCCGGACGACCTCGCGAAGCAGGTGCAGGCGGCCCTGGCCAAGGCGGCGGGCGGCTCTCTGGAGATCCGCCGCCTGGAGTTCGTCGGTCCCCAGGTGGGCCGCGACCTCCAGCTGCAGGCGCTGTACGCCGTCCTGGCCGGCATGGCCGGCATCCTGATCTACGTCGCCTTCCGCTTCCATTTCCGGGACGGCGTGATCTCCGTGGTGGCCATCGCCCACGACGTCATCGTCACCCTGGGCGCGCTCTCCATCACCCAACGCGAGATGTCCCTGCCCGTGCTCGCCGCCCTCCTGACCATCGTGGGCTACTCGATCAACGACACGATCGTCGTCTTCGATCGTATCCGCGAAACGCGCGCCAAGGGGCTCCGGAAGGGCCAGACCATCGCCGACCTCGTCAATTCGGCCATGAACCAGACGCTGTCTCGGACCCTCCTGACCTCCTTCACGACCTTCGTCTCCGCGGTCGTGCTCCTCATCTTCGGGGGCGAGGTGCTGCGCGATTTCGCCTTCGCCCTCGTCGTCGGGGTGGTCACGGGCACCTACTCGTCCATCGCGGCGGCCTCGCTGGTCATGGACTGGGAGACGTGGAGCCGGGTTCGGACCAAGACGGCGGGCAAGGTTCCTGCGAAGGCCTGAAAATAGCCGTAGCAACCTCCTGATTTTAGTGGCAAAATCAGAGGTCAACCCTCGGAGGGTAAAGGTTGACCCAGCTCGAGACGCTCATAGAGGAGATTCCGAAGTACCAGCCGGGCGCCAACCTGGACCTGGTCAACCGCGCCTACCGCTTCTCCGAGCTCAGCCACCGCGGTCAGCAGCGCGCTTCGGGTGAGCCGTACCTTTCCCACCCCCTGGAAGTGGCCGGCCTCCTCGTGAACTTCAAGATGGACGTGACCACCGTCACTGCCGGCCTCCTCCACGACGTCCTCGAGGACACGGACGCGACCAAGGACGACCTCGAGCGCGAGTTCGGCCGGGAGATCGCCGAGCTCGTGGACGGGGTGACCAAGATCGGCAAGCTCGCCTTCTCCTCGCGCGAGGAGCGGCAGGCCGAGAACTTCCGAAAGATGGTCGTGGCCATGGCCCACGACCTGCGCGTGCTCATGATCAAGCTGGCCGATCGGCTGCACAACATGCGCACGCTCGACTACCTCCCGCCCGACAAGGGACGGAAGATCGCCCAGGAGACGCTCGACATCTACGCGCCCCTCGCCCACCGGCTCGGGATGGCCAAGGTCAAGGCCGAGCTGGAGGACCTCGCCCTCCGGGTCATGCAGCCCGAGGACTACCTGGACCTGATGCGACGCGTGGCCAAGCGCCGGCTCGAGCGCGAGGCGGAGATCAACCAGCTCATCGCCATCCTTAAGGAGAAGCTGGGCGAGGTGGACATAGAGTCGAAGATCGCCGGTCGCCCCAAGCACTTCTACTCGATCTGGAAGAAGATGCACGAGGGCGGGCGCGAGTTCGACGAGATCTACGACCTCACGGCCGTGCGCGTCTTGACCAAGACCGTGCGCGACTGCTACGGCGCGCTCGGCGTCATCCACTCGCTCTGGAAGCCCGTGCCCGGCCGCTTCAAAGACTTCATCGCCATGCCCAAGGTCAACATGTACCAGTCGCTCCACACCACGGTCATCGGGCCCAAGGGCGACCCCGTGGAGATCCAGATCCGCACGGTGGACATGCACCGGGTGGCGGAGGAAGGCATTGCCGCCCACTGGCTGTACAAGGAGAAGAAGAGCGGGCACGACCGGTTCGACGAGGCCTTCATGTGGCTCCGCCAGCTCATGGAGTCGCAGACGGACGTCACGGACTCGAAGGAATTCCTGGACTCCGTCCGGGTCGACCTCTTCCCCGACGAGGTGTACGTGTTCACGCCCAAGGGCGACGTGAAGGCCCTCCCCGAGGGCTCCACGCCCCTCGACTTCGCCTATGCCGTCCACACGGATGTGGGCCATCATTGTGTGGGCGCCAAGGTCAACGGCAAGCTGGTGCCTCTCCGCTACACCCTGCGGCAGGGCGACATCGTCGAGATCGTGGCCTCGCCCACCCAGCATCCGAGCCGCGACTGGCTCAAGATCGTCAAGTCGAGCCGCTCCAAGGCCAAGATCAACCAGTGGCTGAAGGTGGAGGAGCGCGCCCGCTCCCTCGAGCTCGGTCGCGAGCTCTTTGACCGCGAGGCGAAGAAGTATCGTCTGGTCCCCGCCACCCTCCTGGCCTCGGAGGAGATGAAGAAGCTCCTCGTCGAGCTCGGCTTCTCGTCCGCCGACGACCTGCTCGCCTCCGTGGGCTACGGCAAGAGCTCGGTGCACCAGGTGGTGGGCAAGCTCGCTCCCGCCGTGGTCCACGACGAGCCCGTGCCCGATCGCGCGGCCAAGACCCCGCGCAAGGCCGAGGGCGCCGTCCGTATCCGCGGGGTGGACGACGTGCTCGTGCGCTTCGGCAAGTGCTGCTCGCCCGTGCCGGGCGACGGGATCGTGGGCTTCATCACGCGGGGGCGCGGGCTGACCGTTCACGCGCGCGACTGCCTGACCGTGGTCAAGAACGTGCTCGACAAGGAGCGGCTGGTGGCCGTGGAGTGGGACGCGGGAGAGCCGGCCAAGCGCCCCGTCAAGATCGCCGTCTACATCGGGCATGACCGTCCGGGTATCCTCGCCGAGATCACCGCGGCCATCTCCTCCCGCCAGGGCAACATCACCAAGGCGGAGATCACCGTCACCGACGACCGGAAGGGCATCAACCATTTCGTCATCGAGGTGGAGGACCTTCAGCAGCTGCAAGGCATCATGCAGGGCATCCGCGAAGTGAAGGACATCGTGAACGTGGAAAGAGTCCGCGGCCTCTAGTCCGCCGCCCCTCGGCCGCTCCCTCATGACGCGCCCCGAGTTCGAGACGCTCGTCGAGCGGGCCCTCCGCACACTGCCCCGCCGGTTCAAGGACAAGATCAGCAACGTCGCCATCGTGGTGGAGGACTGGGCGGACGAGGAGACGCTCGAGCAGGTCGGCATCGAGCCGCCCGACACCCTCTACGGCCTCTACCGGGGCATCGATCTCACCCGTCGCGACACGTCCTACGGCAATGTCCTTCCCGACACGATCCACATCTATCAAGGGCCGATCGAGGAGGACTGCGCTGACGCC
The DNA here is from genome assembly GCA_003220345.1 of Candidatus Rokuibacteriota bacterium. GTDB lineage: Bacteria > Methylomirabilota > Methylomirabilia > Rokubacteriales > CSP1-6 > AR37. Next base: position 29,315 of record QHSC01000137.1, read on the forward strand.
GAGGAGATGGCCGAGCTCGTGCGCGACACCGTGATTCACGAGATCGGCCATTATTTCGGCCTCGATGACGACACGATGGAGGACATCGAGGGCCACCAGTAGTCGCCGGGCCGATCTGCTTCGCCATACTGGCTCGCGTCTCGCCCCGGCTCCCCGCTTCTAGCTAAGTTTTTTCCTTGACAGCATTTTCATTTGTCCTTATGGTTTCAGCGTACGCTGAAAATTATGGAACAAGTGAAACCATGGAGAAAACACAGAGTATCGTGCGGTCAGCGGCCCAGCGGCTTCGGGAGCTTCTTCCGAAGGCCACCGGCTGGGAGGAGCATGCCGGGCTCAAGGTCGGCGGTCAAAAGGCCGATCTCGTGATGAAATTCAAGTTCGGCGGAGACGAGCAGACCCTACTTCTCGAAATCACTTCGCTCGGCCAGCCCCGCCAGATCAGGGAGACCATCACGCGCCTGGGCGAGTTGCGGGCCGAGCTGGGAGGGGCGTACCCGGTGGCGGTGGCGCAATACATCAGCCCCCAGGGCGCGGCCATCCTGAAGCGCAACGGGCTCGGCTATCTGGACCTCTCCGGCAATTGCCATCTCGCCTTCGGCAACGTGCTCATCGAGAAGGAAGGCAAGCCGAATCTCCGGCCCTCGACGCGGCCCCTCAAGGCGCTCTTCGCGCCCCGCGCCACCCGGGTGATCCGGGCGCTCCTCGTCGAGCCCGGCCACCTCTGGCGCCTGGACGAGCTCGCCCGGTCCGCCCAGGTCAGCCTCGGCCACGCGCACAACGTCGTGAAGCGCCTCGTCGAGCTGGCGTGGCTGGATCGGGGCGAGCAGCAGCGGATCCACCTCAGCAAGCCCGCCGACCTGCTCGACGCGTGGGTGGACGCGTACACGTACCGGCTCAACGAGGCCACGACGTACTTCTCGCCCGAGCGGATCACGCGCAAGCTCGTGGGCGAGATCGCCCGGGTCGCTCAGGAGGAGGGCCGGCGCTTCGTCTTCACCCTCCATTCGGGAGCCGCCCTCGTCGCGCCCAATGTCCGGTTCCCCGCCATTCACTGCTATCTGGAGGGAGATCCGGAGCCGGTGGCAAAGGCCCTGGGACTCCGGCCCGGCGACGACGAGGGCAACGTCCACCTCCTCGCGCCCTACGACCCCGGCGTTTTCCACGCTCCCATCACGAAAAGCGGCGTGCCGGTGGTGTGCCTGCCGCAGCTCTATGCCGATCTCTATCACTATGAGCGCCGTGGCCGCGAACAAGCGGCCCATATCCGCCGGGAGGCCATGGGCTTTTAGGCCGATGACCCTCTAGGCGGGGAAGGGAGGTGACGCTTCCATGAAGAAGAAAGCGAAGAAGAAGAGCGCGACGAAGCGCAAGAAGGCCACGAAGAAGGGGCGCCGGCGCTAGCCGACGTCGAATATTCGACGTTCGAGTCGAGACGGTGCCGACGAGCCGCAGGCGAGGAGACCGGCGAGGCGAGGGCTGAGTCGGACGATTGCAGCGGAAAGGGGGTGACTTCCTAATGGCGAAAAAGAAGAAGGCGGCCAAGAAGAAGAAGAAGTAGCGTGAGGGGCTCGGTGGGAGGTGGCGGCCTTCCATCGACGCGTACCACGCTCTTTGAGCAGGTCACCCGGCGGGGGGCGGCAACGCTCCTCGCCGGGCTCCTGTCGTGCAGCTAGACGATCTTGACGACCTTTCCGGCTTTGAGGCAGCGGGTGCAGACGCGCAGGCGCTGGACCGTGCCCGCGACGCCGATCTTCCCCCGCATCGAGACCAGATTGACGAGCCAGCGCCGCTTCGTGACATTGTGCGCGTGACTGATCTTGTGGCCGACGGACGGGCCTTTCCCGCACACATCGCAACGCTGAGCCATGCCGACTCCTTGAGGGGATCTGCGCCTGATTTGCCCGGACGCGAGGCCCTTTTATAGCATGATCGAGTGAGCGGAGCAACGACTTGACCCCTCCCAGCCCACCATCTCTCGGGGCGGCCTCCAAGCCCGCGGCCGCGCCGGGGCCCCGCACGCGCCTCGAGGCGCTTCCCGGCGTCGGCCCGCAGCGCGCAAAGCTCCTGGCCAAGCTCGGGCTCGTCACCATCGAGGACGCGCTCTGCCAGCACCTCCCGAGCCGCCACGAGGATCGCAGCCAGATCCTCCCCCTCGGTCGCCTCACCGTGGGCGACGCGCGCACGTGCGCGGGGACCATCGCGGGGATCAGCCCGCCTCCGCGTGGGCGCCCGCGCGTGCCCCTGACCGTCATGATCCGCGACGCGAGCGGCTTCTTGAGCTGCGCGTGGTTCAACCAGCCGTACCTGGCGCGCGTCTTCAAGCGCGGCCAGTTCCTGATCGTGCACGGGAAAGTCCAGCCGTATGGCCGCGGGCCGCTCCAGATGCAGGTCAAGGACTACGAGCTGGTCGAGGAGGGCCCGGACGAGACGCTGCACACGGGCCGCCTCGTCCCCGTCTATCCCACCACCGAGGGTCTGACCCAGCGCTCGCTTCGCCGGTTGATGAAGCGCTTGGTGGACGGATGGGCCGATCAGGTCGAGGACCCGCTCCCCTCGGCGGTCCGGGAGAAGATCGGCCTGCCTTCTCTTGGCCAGGCCATTCGGGGCGCCCATTTTCCGGAGACCGATGCCGTGCAGGCCCTGGCCCGCGGCCGGCTCGTCTTCGACGATTTCTTTCTCTTCGAGGTCGGCCTCGCCATCCGCCGTCACCGGGAGGGCCGGCGGCGAGGGCTCGCGATGAATCCCAAGGGTGACCTGGCTCGACGTCTACTCGCGGGATTACCCTACACGCTGACCGTCGCGCAGGAGCGCGTGTGGCGGGAGATCAAGACCGACATGGCCGAGCCCTACCCGATGAACCGTCTGCTCCAGGGCGATGTCGGCTCGGGCAAGACGATCGTGGCGGCCCTGGCCATCGTGACCGCGGTGGAAGCGGGGTACCAGGCCGCGCTCATGGCGCCGACGGAGATCCTGGCCGAGCAGCACATGATGACGCTCCAGGCGCTCCTCGAGCCCCTGGGCGTGCGCGTCGTCCTGCTGACCGGCGCCGTCAAGAGCAAGGCGAGACAATCGGCCATCGAGGCGGTGGAGAGCGGCTCGGCCGGCTGCGCCGTCGGCACGCATGCGCTGGTGCAGGGAGGCGTGGCCTTCGAGCGACTCGGGCTGGCCGTGATCGACGAGCAGCACCGCTTCGGTGTAGGGCATCGCGCGGCGCTTCGCGGCAAGGCCGAGAGCCCCGACGTTCTCGTGATGACGGCCACGCCGATTCCCCGCACGCTCGCCCTCACTCTCTACGGCGATCTCGAGGTGTCCGTGCTCGACGAGCTCCCGCCCGGCCGCAAGCCGGTACGGACGGAGGCCCGGGGGGAGCGGGCCCGACAGAAGATCTATGCCTTCCTCCGCGACGAGATGGCGGCGGGCCGGCAAGTCTACGTGGTCTGTCCCCTCGTCGAGGAGTCGGAGGCCTCGGATCTGCGGGCGGCCACGGAGATGGCGGAGCGGCTCCAGCGTCAGGTCTTTCCCGAGCGCCGCGTGGGGCTCCTCCACGGCCGGCTCCGCTTCCCGGAGAAGGAGCGCGTCATGCGCGAGTTCAAGGAAGGCGCGGTCCATGTCCTGGTCTCGACCACCGTGATCGAGGTCGGCATCGACGTGCCCAACGCCTCCGTCATGCTCGTGGAGCACGCCGAGCGCTTCGGCCTCTCCCAGCTCCACCAGCTCCGCGGCCGCGTGGGGCGGGGGCCCTTCAAGAGCTTCTGCATCCTCCTGTCGGCGGCCGTGGGCGAGGACAGCCAGCGACGCATCGAGGCGATGACGGAGACCAATGACGGGTTCAAGATCGCCGAGGTGGATCTCGCGCTCCGCGGGCCCGGCGAGTTCTTCGGCACGCGCCAGTCAGGGCTGCCGGAGTTCCGCGTGGCCGATCTCCTGCGCGACGGCGCCGTCCTGGAGCAGGCGCGCCGCGAGGCGTTCGCCGTGGTGCAGGGCGACCCGAGCCTGCTCGCACCCGCGCAGCGGAGGCTGCGCGCCGCGCTCCTCGCGCGCTGGCGCGGCAAGCTCGACCTGGCGGGGATCGGCTGATGCGGGTGCTCGCGGGCGAGCTCAAGGGGCAGCGGCTCATCACTCCCAAGGGCCGGACGACGCGCCCCACGGCGGACCAGGTGCGCATCGCCTGCCTGGACACCCTCATGCCGTATCTCGAGGCGGGCCCCTTCCTCGATCTCTTCGCGGGGGCGGGCGGTGTGGGCATCGAGGGACTCTCGCGGGGGGCGCCCTCGGCCGTCTTCGTCGAGGAGGACCGCGCGGCCATCGCCGCCCTCGCGGACAACGTGAAGCGCCTCGGGCTCGGCGAGCGCGCCCGGATCATCCGCGCGGACGTGACACGCGCGCTCGCCACCCTCGCCTCCGAGGGAGCGCGCTTCGCCGTCGTCTTCCTCGACCCGCCCTACGACTCGCTCCAGAGCGCGGAAACCCTCGACCGGCTCGGCGAGGGCGCCTGTCTCGCTCCGGGGGCCATCGTGGTCGCGCAGCATCCCACCAAGGTGCCGCCCGCGCCGAACTGCGGAGCCCTCGGCCTGTGGAAGAGCCGACGGTTCGGGGAGACGACCTTGACTTTCTTTCGGGCCCGCGCGTAGAGTGAGCGTGCTTTTTCCACCATTTCCGCGGCACGAACGGGGGACGACGTGAGCACGCGGGCCGTTTATCCAGGCATGTTCGATCCGATGCACAACGGGCATCTGGATTTGATCGAGCGCAGCCTGCGCATCTTCGACGAGCTGATCGTGGCCGTGGTCGCCAACCCCTCGAAGCAGCCGCTCTTCGACGTCAAGGAGCGGCTCGAGATCATCGACGAAGCCACCGCGGGCATGGGGAGGATGCGCATCACCTCCTTCGACGGGCTCCTCATCGACCTCGTGCACCGGGAGCAGGCCGACTGCATCGTGCGCGGCATTCGCGCCGTCTCCGATTTCGAGTACGAGTTCCAGATGGCCCTCATGAACCGCAAGCTCCGCCACACGGTGGAGACGGTGTTCCTGATGCCTCACGAGAAGTACACGTACATCTCCTCGCGCCTCATCAAGGAAGTCTCCTCGTTCGGCGCGGCCGTGACGGGCATGGTGCCGACGGTGGTCGAGGAGCGGCTGAACGCCAAGTTCTCCAGAAAGTAGGCTCCCCGCATGCTCGCTGACCGACTCGCCACTCTCCAGCCCTCTCCCACCCTCGCCATGCAGGCCAAGGCCAAGGCCATGCGCGCGCAGGGCATCGACGTCATCTCCTTCGGGGCGGGGGAGCCCGACTTCGACACTCCGCGCCGCATCAAGGACGCGGCCGTCCGCGCGATCGAGAGCGGGCAGACGAAGTACACGGAGGTGGGAGGCATCCCCGAGCTCCGGGCCGCCGTCTGCCAGAAGCTCAAGCGCGATCTCGGGCTCGAGTACGCGCCCGACGAGGTGACGGTGTCCTGCGGGGCCAAGCACACGCTCTACAACATCGTCATGGCCCTCGTGAATCCGGGCGACGAGGTGCTGATTCCGAGCCCGTTCTGGGTCTCCTATCCCGAGCAGGTGCAGCTCCTCGGCGGCGTGCCCGTGCCCGTCGAGACGTCGGAGTCGACGGGCTTCGACCTCGACCCGGCGGCCGTGAGGCGGGCGGTGACGCCGAAGACCAAGCTACTCGTCCTCAACAGCCCGGGCAATCCGACGGGTGCGATGTTCTCGGCCGCGGCCCTGCGTCAGGTCGGCGAGCTGGCCGTGGAGCGCAATCTGTGGATCGTCTCCGACGAGTGCTACGAGGCCCTGACGTACGAGGGGCGTCACGTCTCGATCGCCTCGCTCTCACCCGAGATCAAGGCGCGCACCCTCGTGGTCAACACGTGCTCCAAGGCCTATGCCATGACGGGCTGGCGGCTCGGCTTCGCCGCGGGCGCCAAGCCGATCATCAAGGCCATGACGGACATCCAGAGCCAGGTGACGTCGAACCCGACCTCGATCACCCAGTGGGCGGCTGTGGAGGCGCTGGCCGGACCGCAGGACGAGATCGCCAAGATGGTGGGCGAGTTCGACCGGCGTCGCCGGGTCATCGTGGGGGCGCTCAACGCCATGCCGGGCATTCGGTGCGTCACGCCCAGGGGCGCCTTTTACGTCTTTCCGAATGTCTCCGGGCTCTTCGGCAAGCGGTGGAAGGGCGGCGTGCTCAAGGGCTCCGCGGACGTCTGCGCCTTTCTCCTGGACGAGGCGCGCATCGCCACCGTGGCCGGCGTGGACTTCGGCTCGGACGCCCATATCCGGCTCTCGTATGCCACGGGGCTCGAGACGATCAAGGACGGCATGAGCCGCATGGCGGTCGCCCTGCGAAAGCTCGACGGATGAAGGTCGAGGGGTCCTCCGACATTCCCGCTCCGCGTGACAAGGTGTGGGCGGCCTTCCTCGATCCCGCCACCCTCGCCAAGGCCATTCCCGGCTGCGAGGGGCTCGATGAGATCGGTCCCGGTGAGTACAAGGCCAAGATGAAGATCGGTGTCGCCGCCATCAAGGGCACCTTCGAGGGCAAGGTGCGTCTGTTCGACCTCGAGCCTCCGAACCGCTACCGGATGGCGCTCGAAGGCAGCGGCGGTCCGGGCTTCGTGCGGGGCGAGGCGGGCATGGAGCTTTCCGATGCCGAGGGGGGCACGCGCGTGACCTACGCTGCGGATGTCCAGGTGGGCGGGCTCATCGCGAGTGTCGGCCAGCGCATGCTCGGCGGTGTCAGCAAGATGATGCTCGACCAGTTCTTCACTCGCATGACCGAGCTCCTGGCCGAGGCGAAGTAGCGCGACACCGTCTCGATGTGGCCGCTCTGGGGGCTGCTGGTCGGCACACTGCTCCTGATCTCGTCGACGCCCGCCGTCCCTGCTCCTCCCACACCGCCTGAATGCTCGGGCCCGGCGGGCGCCGGCCCCTCCCGATGTCTCTACCGCTCGCTCTTGCCGAGCTCGGGTATCGTGGCAGACTGCCGGACCGACCGTGACTGCCGGGTCGGCTACTACTATGGCAGCCCGGAGCAGCCACACTGGTTCACGCCGCCCGATGGGTTGAGCGTCCTCCCCAAGCCCGAGGTGATCTGGCATACCGCGACCTTCGCGGAGACACGGGTTCCGTGCGGCCGCGCCTGCACGTGGAGCTACTTCTTCGAGGCGAAGCGGCGCCTGCTCTCGGCGCCCCGCCGTGACGTGCTCGACGTGGACTACCGGCGCCTGCTCATGGCCCAGGTGGACGGGCGCGCGCTCGCCATCCGCCAGATCTTCTCCGCCCGCGACATCGTGCGCATCGAGCGCGAGTGGGCTCCCGGCCTCACCGCCGGCTCTGCGATTACGGCCATCCATTTCGATCCCGACGGGCGGCTGTCCTTCACGTGGCTCAAGGGCGCCGAGCGCGCCTCCGTGTCAGAGCGCGTCACCGTGCCAACATATGTACGTCAGGGGGCGGACGGGACCGAGAAGGCGCCTCGGTAAGAATGACCTCGGAGCGAACCCGTCCCGGCCGCGACGGCTCGCAGTAAGGGCAGCGGCGCGCGTCGCTCCGCCCGCGCGGATGAGGTCTCGAGCGGAGAAGTCTTCTCGGATTCCGGGGCGGTGAGGTAGACTCGCACTCTGCCACCGAAGAGGGGGAAGACGTGGTGCTCATGCTGGCGGGCGAGCGTCGATCGGCGGCGCCGCCTGAGGTGCGCCGAATGAGACGAGCTTCCGCTGCGCTGGCTCTCTCTGCCGTCCTCGCGTGTCTGGCCGTCGCCGTGCCCGCTCGCGCCCTGAAGCCCGTAGCGGAGCGCCCGAGCTACGAGCTGGGCGCGCGGTGGCTTCTCAGCGACGGCGCCTACGATCTGATCAAGAGCGGCGGAGACGGCTACGTCTTCGCGGCCAGCCCCTCCCGGCAGATCCAGCTCACCCCGGAGCTGGGCATGGCGCGGATCCTCAAGGATGGTGCGGTCGAGTGGCAGCTCGATCCGCCACCCAAGCTCAAGTGGCCGATGGAAATCGGCAAGTGGGGCGTGAACTACAACGCGGTGCTGCGCAACCGGGATTGGCCTCAGGGCATTCTGGTGAATCTCACCTGGGAGGTCAAGGCCTACGAGAGCGTGCAGGTGCCGGCGGGGACGTACCAGGCCTTCCGCATCCAGTACCTGGCCGAGTACCAGGGAGACATCTCGAGACGCGGAGTCGCGATTCCCGGCCGGCAGTCGTGGACCCTCACGACGTGGTACGCCCCCGAGGCCCAGCAGTTCGTGAAGGCCGAAGGCGTCGGTCTTCGTGGCGTCGACTTCCAGCTTGTCGCCTCGGACAAGTCGGCTCCCACCTCTCTCCAGGTCGTTCTCGCCGATCCGAAGGATCAGGTCCACGTGAGCGGCGCCGACCTCACGGTGGCTGGCAAGGTCACGGCACCCGCGGGCGTGGCGCGCGTGGCTGCCACGCTCAACGGCGTGGAGGTCTTCAACCGCGCCGAGCGCGGCGCCGCCCGCGAGGTCTCGCTGAGCTTTCCCGTGACGCTTCGCGAGGGCAAGAACGTGCTTCTCGTGACGGCCACCGACGCGCGCGGCCAGAATCGCCAGGAAGCGCGCGTCATCTTCCGCGATCGTCCGGCGCCGCCGCCCGTCGCCCCCGGTCCCGCGCCGGTCGCGCCGCCGCCCCCGCCGCCCGCCTCCTCGCCCCTCCAGGTCGCGATCTCTTCGCCGAAAGACCAATCGCGCGCCGACCAGGAAAGCATCGCCCTCGCCGGCATTGCCTCCAGCAGCAAGGGAGTGACACGCGTGCTCGTGATGCTCAATGGGGTGGAGGTCGCCCGGCTCGAAGAGCGCGCGGGGAAGTCGGCCCTGCCCGTGAATCTTCCCCTCAAGCTGCGCGAAGGACAGAACACCATCGTGGTCACCGCGACCGACACCGCCGGGATGACCCAGCAGGAAGTGCGCTCGGTCGCCTTCGAGCGCGCCGTTCCCCTGACCGTGCAGGTCCGCCACCCCGAGGATCGGGCGCGCGTCAACGACCAGTCGAGCCTGGTGGCGGCCGAGATCAGCTCCGGCAAGGGCGTGGCCAGCGTCAACGTGCTCCTGAACGGGACGGAGGTCTTCAAGGAGGTCGAGCGGCCCGCCAAGCGCTCGGTGGCGGTGGCGGCGCCCGTCAAGCTCCGCGAAGGCAGCAACACCATCGTGATCCGGGCGACCGAGCCCGACGGCACCGTTCGTCAGGAAGTTCGCACGGTGATCTACGAGCGGCCGGCCGCTCCACCCGCCGCGCCTCCGCCCGCGCCCGTGGCGACCTCGCGCCGCGAGCTATGGGCGGTGGTGATCGGGGTGGGGCAATACAACAGCACGGCGATTCCCCAGCTCAAGTATTCGGTGGCCGACGCCGAGGCATTCCACGAGGTCCTCATCTCCAAGGGGGGCTTCAAGAAGGAGAATGTCCTTCTCATCACGGACAAGACGGCGAGAAAACCCACGCTTCGCGATCTCAAGTGGGCCCTGGGAACCTTCCTCGCCCGTTCCGCCAAGAAGGAGGATCTGATCTTGATCTTCTTCGCGGGCCACGGCGCCCCCGAGATCGATCCCAGAGGAGCGGAGCCAGACGGCCTCGCGAAGTACCTCGTGCCCTCCGACGCCGATCCCAACGACCTCTACTCGACGGGACTGCCCATGGACGAGTTCCAGACGATCTTCGACCGCATCGAGGCCGAGCGCGTCGTGGTCTTCCTGGACGCCTGCTACAGCGGCGCGGCGGGTGGCCGGACCTTCGCCTCCCGGCGCACGCGGGCCGCGCGGGTCGACGAGGTCTTCCTGGACCGGCTCACCCGCTCCAGAGGACGCGCCATCGTCACGGCCTCCCAGGCCTCGGAGGTGTCCCTGGAGGTCCCGGAGCTGGGCCATGGCCTCTTCACCCATTTTCTCGTCCAGGGTCTCCGCGGCGCCGCCGACCTCGACCGCGACGGGATCGTGTCGCTGCAGGAGATCTATCAGTACCTCGAGCAGCAGGTCTCCCAGAAGTCGCGCGCCATGGGCGGCAACCAGCACCCGGTGATGAAGGGTGAGATGGAAGGGATCCTGCCCCTCGTCAAGGTCGGCCCCCGATGAAGGCCTCGGTGGGCACCGTGGTCGTCATCGGCGCGCTGTCGCTCGTGGTGTGGACCGCCGTCTACCTCTTCAACCCTTCGACCCCGCTGACGCAGGCCGAGACGGTGATCGTCGTGGGCGTCTGTGCCGTGGTCGTCTTCGGCTTCAAGTGGGTCGCGTCCAGTATCGCCAGGATGCGAGGAGGCAATGAGCCGCACGCCTAGGGTGGTGCCCGTCGCGCTCGCGCTTCTCGTCGCGCTGCTCTTGTGCATCTCCTCGGGCGTCGGCGCGGGGGCTGCCGCGGAGCCACTCCCTCTCGCCTGCAGCGCCGACACGCCTACCGTGCCGCTGGGAGGCAAGGTGGTCCTGAAAGCCTGGGGGCGGTCGCCCGGAGGGCGCGCGCTTCGCTACACCTGGGGCGCCCCGGTGGGGAAGATCGAAGGGCGGGGCGCGGAGGCGCGGTGGAGCCTCGCCGAGCTGCGCCCCGGCACCTTCGCGGCGAGCGTGACGGCGACCGACGGCGAGAGCACATCATCCGAGTGCCTGATCCGCGTCACGGTCAGGCGGGACGCCGAGCCGCGAGGCTTCTCGAGGGAGACGGCAAGGTCTCTGCTTTCCGCCGGTCAGTCAGAGATGGCCGGCTACGGCCTCTACAGCTATCTCCTCCTGGGCGCCCCACCGAGCGAGGCGAGCCGCGAGCGCTATCTCAAGGCCCTCGAGGCCTACCTCGCGCTCATTCCTGATGTGGCGAGCCTCGAGGAGTACGTGCCGCGGGGCGAGCTCAATGTCTTCTATCTCCCGGTGCGGGGCACTCCGTCGTCCACCCTCACGGCGCAGTGGGCCCTCGAGAACTACGATTACGCCCGCGCGCGGAGCCTGCTCCGGATCCTCCCCGAGCCCAATCGCGACGGCCCGTACATCCTGGCCGCCTTGAAGCCGGTGGGGGGCGCGGGGGCGGCGGGGCCGTATCTCTTTCAGAATCTCTCGAGCGTGCCTCCGCACCTCGCCGCCTCGTGGGTAAAAGAATTTCTCAATCAGGCCGCGCAGGAGCGCTTCTGGGAGGAGAAGACGGCGGTGCAGCTGGCGCAGCGGATGCGCGCCACTGTCGGGATCATGGGCAGCGGGCTGCCCGAGGTCAAGAAAGCGCTCGACGGCTGGATCACCTGGGTCCGCTGAGCCCGCCGCGACGCGGCCAGGCTACGGGGTCTTCAGGCACTCCATGAACTCCTTGAAGCTCGGCACCGCGCGGAGGAGCTCGCGCCCGCCTCAGGCGGTGCCGGCGGCGAGGGGGCGGCGGAGGACGAGGGTGAGCGGCAGGGTGAGGAAGACCATGGAGCCGACGAGGCCGAGGGCCAGCGGCACACCTCCCCAGTCGCTCACGAGCCCGTAGGCGAAGGGCGCCAGCGCGGAGGCACCCACGCCCAGGGTGTAGAAGATGCCGTAGCTCCGGGCCCGCCGGTCGCTCGTCACGAGGTCGGCCACGGTGCCGTACAGCACCGACGAGGTGCCGTTCAGCG
>QHSC01000254.1 GCA_003220345.1 Candidatus Rokuibacteriota bacterium
CGTGCTCTGCGGGCGCTTGGCGCTGACTTGGCGCTCGTTCCCGTTGTGGGTCCCGGCGGTGATGACAGCGGCTTCTTTCTCGCAGAACTTCGCACCCACGCGCGCGAGAACGGTCTCTATGCCTGTGCCGCCAACAAGTCCGGCATCGAGCTGGTCACCGGGGCGGCAGTGCCCAGTCACGGAGACTCTTGCGTCGTGTCACCGGGTGGCGAAATTCTCGCGCATCGTCCGGGCGATGCCGGACCCGGCATTGTTCAAGCGACGGTCGACCTCGCCGTTCTGGCCGACACGCGGCGGCGCCTTCCCTTTTATGAGCAGCGCCGGGCGGACCTCGTCGATCACGCATTCGGGAGGACGCAATGAGTGAATCAATCGCAAGAGCCAAATGGGTTGTCCGAGGCGTCCGGAACCGTCAGGAAGCGGAAATCGTGGAGGACGGCGCCGTGCACCAGCGCGACGGCACGATCGTCGCGGTCGGAAAGTACGACGATATCCGTCGCGCGTATCCGCAGCTTCCTGTGCTGGGATCGGCTGACCATGTGATCCTGCCGGGCTTCATCAACAGCCACCATCATGTGGGCCTGACTCCGCTGCAACTGGGCTCGCCGGATCACCCGTTGGAGCTTTGGTTCGCAAGCCGAATGTCGAAGCGCGACGTCGACCTTTACCTTGACACACTCTACTCAGCCTTCGAGATGATCGAGTCAGGCATCACCACGGTTCAGCACATCCACGGCTGGATGCCCGGACCGGTCGACAACATTTATCAAGGGGCAACACACGTTCTTAGAGCCTACCGCACCATCGGCATGCGGGCATCATATTCCTTCGCGGTGCGCGAGCAGAATCGTCTTGTGTACGATGCGGATGCGGAGTTTGTGAAGCGCCTTCCTCCCGATCTGGCGCCTGCGATAGCGCCGCATCTGGCGTCTCAGGCGATCCCCTTCAAGGACAACCTCTGGCTCTTTGATCAGCTCGTCCGCGAAAATCAGAGCGAGAAGCTAACCCGTATCCAGCTTTCACCCGCCAATCTACATTGGTGCACGGATGAATCCCTCGTCACCTTGAAGGAACGGGCCGACCGCGCCAAGGTCCCGATGCACATCCATCTGGTGGAAACGGCTTACCAGAAAGAGTACGCAAGACGCCGCACAGGCACCACAGCCCTAAAGCACCTGCATCGCCTTGGACTTCTGGGGCCACCTCTGACGCTTGGCCATAGCGTCTGGCTTACACAGGAAGATATTGAGCTTGCTGCCGACACCGGCACCTGCATCTGCCATAACTGCAGTTCCAATCTTCGCCTGAGAAGTGGCGTGGCGCCGCTTAATGTCTTCGAGGCCAAGGGCATGACGATTGCGATGGGCCTCGACGAGGCCGGGATCAACGATGATCGTGATATGTTGCAGGAGATTCGCTTGGTGTTGCGCCTGCATCGCGTACCCGGGATGGAGGACGTCGTCCCTACCTGCCCACAGGTCCTGCGCATGGCGACCGAGCACGGCGCTAAGACTACACCGTTTGGAGCCGAAATCGGCCGGCTGGATCCCGGTCGACTTTGCGACCTTGTCTTGATCAGCTGGCGGAAGGCGACATGGCCGTATCAGGACGAGGACGTTCCGATGCTCGACGCCCTCTTGCAGCGGGCCAAGACCAATGCGGTTGACGCCGTGCTGATTGGCGGTGAGACCGTTTACGAGAACGGCCGCTTCACACGGATCGATAGAGATGCCGTGATGAAGGAGATCGCAGCGGCACTCAATCGTCCACGCTCTCCGGAGGAGGAGCGCCGTCGCTGGATGGCGAAGGCGGTGTTTCCTCATGTCAGGAAGTTCTACGACGGTTATCTCGATAAGGCAGTCCGTGAGCCGTTCTACCAGCCGAGCTCTCGGATCTGAAGCGGTCGGTGGGGGGGCCGGAACACGCTAGGCGCTCGGCCCAGCAGGCTCTATGAATGCTCACCGCCGTGGTTTGATGGGAGGAGATGAGCGAGTGAAGAAGCGGTACGACAGCGCGCCGGCTTAGCGGCAGTCGATGTAATCCCGGGGCTTATGCGATGCGGCTATTGATTGTTAATGGCAACACCACCGAGGCGGTGACCCAAACCGTAATGGAGGTTGCGCGCGCCGCTGCTGCACCCGATACGCAAATCAGCGGCGTCACGGCGAGCTTCGGCGCGGCCTTCATCACCAGCCGCTCCGAGGCCGCGATCGCCGAGCATGCGACGTTGGCGGCATTGGCTGAGCACTATCAGGACTTCGATGCGGCTCTTATTGCCGTGTCGCTCGACACCGGTCTGCGGGCCGCGCGCGCCGCGCTTCCAATACCGGTTGTGGGAATGACGGAGGCGGCGCTGTACACGGCATGCATGCTCGGCGGGCAATTCGGTCTCGTCACGTTCAATCATCATTGCACCTCTCTCTATCGCGAGCGGGTTGAGATCAACGGCCTACTTGGTCGGCTTGCCGGGATCCACACCATCGACGCTGACTTCGCGAAGGTCTATTCCGACAGTAAGGCGTACGAGAGCAGAATCATCGAAGGCGCACATGCGCTGATCCATGGTCAGGGTGCCGAAGTCATTGTCCTATGCGGCGCCCAGACTGCGGGCGTCACAGGCCGGATTCAGGATCGCGTTCCCGTGCCGATGCTGGACGGCGTCGTTTGTGGCACGCTCCAGGCCGAGGCCATGGCTCGCCTAAGAGCGGCGAAGCCAACGACCGGAAGCTACAGCGCTCTCACGTCCGCTCAGTTGTCCTCTATTAGCCATGGCTTGAAGTCACTTCTAGGTCGCGGTAGGTCGTAGGCGCCAGAGTGTGGATAGAGGGATAGAGGCTCATGGAGCCGTGCGCCTACCACCGGGCGCTGGGCGCTCCGCGCGTCGAGGCGTGACGTCGTTCGATGGATGTGGGACGTGTTCGGCTCAGCGATAGAACGCGCTCAGACCATCACGTCACCGCCGTTCGGATTAAGGGTCGAGCCAAGATAGTAGCCGCCGTCATCCGAGGCCAGCAACAGAGCGGTGGGAGCTATCTCATCCACTGTTCCAGGACGGTGCAGGGGCACTTCCTTGAGCTTGTTGGCTCTCCAGCTTTCCGGTAGCTTCCGGAACAACTCGGTGTCCAGGGGGCCTGGCGCGATGGCGTTGACGGTGATGTTGTGCTCGGCCACCTCGTAGGCCAGAGAGCGCGTAAACGCGATCACTCCGGCCTTCGCTGCCGAGTAGTGAGCCATTTCTCGTGCCCCCTTGTGGGCCAGCTGAGAGCTGATGTTGATGATCCGCCCGTAGTGGTTCCTGATCATTCGGGGGAGCACCGCCCTGGTGCACAGGAAGATGCTGCGGAGATTGATACGGATCATCTCGTCCCACATCTCCAGGGGCATCTCGGCCACGACGGACGTGGAATCGATCCCGGCGTTGTTGACCAGGATCTGGACGTCGCCGACGGCGCCGACCGCCTGCTGAAAGGCTTGGGTGACTTGATCAGGGTCCCCGACGTCGGCCCGGGCGGCGACAGCCTCGCGCCCTATCCCCCTGATCTCGTCCGCCACCTTTCGGGCCTCCGCGATGTCGAGGTCGACAACCGCCACATTCGCGCCTTCGCGGGCGAACAAGAGAGCGATCGCGCGCCCCAACCCCTTGGCGCCACCTGTGACCAAAGCAACGCGGCCGCGTAGCCTGTCCATCGATGCGACCCTCCGGTTAGGTTTGGACCTGTCATGGCACTCGGCGACGTTGCTCCGATGCCGAGCGCGTCCTCCTCCGCCCCAGGAGCGCCCGCGCCGCCAACCGAGGGACGGCGGCGCCCCGCCCGGCCCGCGCTCTGTTCCCGCGGGGCGAGGCCTCGCGGCAAGGGCCGAAACATTGGCCGCCCCTAGGCGCTGAGGATTCTCTCGGCGGTTCTTTGAAACTCCTCGAACGTGTCGGCCGCCCTTTCTGTTTGGGCCACCTCCTGGTGTTTGAAGCAGCGGACGACGTGGTTTCCGCCGAGATCCTCCGCCGGAGGCATCTCCCGCCGACACCGGTCGTCGGCGAAAGGGCATCGCGACGCGAGGTAGCAGCCCTTGGGCAGGTTGATGGGACTCGGGATTTCCCCTCTCAGACTGATGGAAGTCAGCCCCTTCAGGGACGGGTCGGGCAGGAGCACCGAAGAGAGCAGACCGATGCTGTACGGGTGCCGGGGCGTCCGGAAGACCTCCGCCGCATCACCCTGTTCGATGATCATGCCGAGGTACATCACGGCGATGCGGTGACTGATGTAGCGCACCGCGCTCAGGTCGTGCGAAATGAAGAGGTATGCACTCCCCAACTCCTGCTGGAGGCGGAGCAGGAGGTCGATGATCTCGGCACGAGCCGTGGGATCCAGGGCCGAGGTCGGTTCGTCCAGCACGATCAGCTCGGGTTTGGTGATGATCGCCCGGGCGATCCCCACCCGCTGCTGCTGGCCGGCGCTCAGGGTCAGCGGATACTGGTCCAGGATCTCCACGGTGAGCCCGACCCTGTCCACAACCTCCGCCACACGCTCGCCGCGCTCGGCGGGCGGAAGGTTGACGGCGCGCAACGGTTCTTCGATCGTCTCTCCGATCCGTATGCGAGGGTCAAGCGCTTCGGCCGGCTCCTGAAAGACCAACTGCATCCTGCCACGCAACTCGGGGGTGCGGACGTGGCGCCGCTTCCCCATCTCCCCGCCCCGAAATCGGATGGATCCCGCGGTCGCTTCCAGCAGGCCCAGCACGCACCGACCGACGGTCGTCTTGCCGGAGCCGGATTCCCCCACGAGGGCCAGGGTCTCGCCCTTGCTGATGCAGAAGGAGATATTGTTCACCGCCTGCACCTTCGCCCGGCTGCCCGGGAGCGGGAAATGCTTGACCAGCCCCTGCACCTCGAGAATCGTCTCCATGCCGCTATCTCGTCACGGGGATGTGACAGCGCACGAGATGTCCCGGCCTCAGCTCTCGTAGGGCCACGCTGTCTTGATAGCACCGAGGCTCGGCCCGAACGCACCGAGGCGCGAACGGGCAGGCCTGGCGCCCGGCCTCGGAGGCGATGCGGGAGCCGGCCTTCGTCCACATGCTGCGCAGGCGCGGGTTCTGCGAGAAGGCCGCCATGAGCATCAGCGTGTAAGGGTGCATAGGGTACTCGATCAGCTCGGCTGTATTCGCGGTCTCCACAATCTGGCCGTCGTAGACGATGGCCAATCGGTTGCAGAAATGGGCCGTCACGCCGAGATCTCGCGTAATGTACAGCATGGCGGTTCGTTTCTCACTGACGAGCCGGTTCAGCAACTCCAACACCTGCGCCTGCACCGTGACGTCCAGCCCGCTGGTCGCGTCGTCGGAAATGATGAACTTGGGCGAGCAGACCAAGGCCATCGCGATGACGACGCGCTGGGCCATTCCGCCGCTGAGCTCGTGGGGGTAGGTGTGGAAGCGCCGCTCGGGGTCCGAGATCTTGACAGCCTGGAGCATTTCCAGCGCCGCGCGGTTTGCCTGCGCCTTGCTCAACCCAAGGTGGACCCTGGCGACGTTCGCGACCTGCCTCCCCACCGGGACGAGCGGGTTCAGCTCGGCGCGCGGGTTGGGAACGACCATGGTTAGGTCACGTCCTCGGATGCTCTGCATCGCCTCCCTGCTCTTGGCGGTGAGATCTTCCCCGTCGAAAAGGATCCGACCCCGTTCGATGCGCCCGGGCGCTGGTACCAGGCCCATGATCGACCGAGCCAGTGTCGTCTTCCCCGACCCGGATTCCCCCACGAGCCCGAGGATATCGCCCGGCTTGATCTCGAAGTCGAGCCCGCGAAGCGCCTTCACTGGGTCCTTGCCGTAGACGTGGTAGGTCACGTGCAGGTCTTCGACCTCGAGGATAGCGTCCTCCACCGTGCCCTCACCGAAGAGGCGGTCGTCAGCCGCGAATTCGCGGGTCGATCGCTAGATATATGAGGTCCACGGCCAGGTAGACAAATAAGGAGAAGACGGAGGAGAAGAGGACAAAACCAAGGACAGGGTTGAAATCGGAGTTCAATACCCCCTGCACGGCATACTGGCCGGCGCCGCCCCAGCTGAAAACGATTTCCACCAGCACCGCTCCGCCGAGCAGATAACCGTACAGCACGCTCACGATCGTGATCACCGACGGGAGGGCGTTGCGGAAGGCATTGCGCACGATCATGAGTCGGGGCAGTCCGCAGAGCTCTTCGTAGACGCTGAAATGGGCGCTGAGCATCCGATCCATGCTGGACAGAGTCATCTTCAAGATCGGCCCAGCGTTGACCAGGGCGAGCGTGAGCACCGGCAGGACGAGGTGCGCGGCGGCCGATCGGAAGGCTCTCCAGTTGCCTGCGATCAGGCAGTCGACGGTGAGGAAACCGGTGACCTGGGCTGGCGCGATAACGGTCAGATCCAAGCGTCCGATCGGCGAGGGCGCGAAGCCGAAGATGGTGTAGAAGAACAGGATCAGCACGAGCGCCAGCCAGAAATCCGGCAAGGCGCCAGCGAACAGCCCGTAGTAGTCGGCCACCTTGCTGATGATGCCGCGCTTCCGATGTGCTGAGATGACCCCCAGTGGAATACCGATGAGCAACGCTCCCAGCAGGCCGAAAGTGATCAACTCGAGGGTGGCGGGAAGCCTGAGCAGCAGGTCATCGAACACGGGCTTGGTCGTCTGCCACGACTTGCCCATGTCCCCCCGTGCCAGGTTCTCGATGTAGAGGAGATGCTCTCGTCCGACGCCATCGGCCCCAGCATCAGAGTGGCCGGGTCGCCGGGGATGGCCTTGACCAGGATGAAACACACCAGGACGATGCCGATCAGCTGGGGCACGATGAACAGCAATCGTTTTCCGATGTAGCGGATGATGTTCATGGTGAGTTAGCCGCCCCGCTCTCGTCGCCATCCACCCCGCATTCCGGCCGTGGCGCGCGGCGGCAACCGGACGTTCTCAGGCGGAGGCGGTGTCGAGCGCGTTGTTGGGCTTCGGCGTGCGCGCTCTTTCCGCGAGCCTCCGCCGGCTGGAAGGATCAGCGAGAAACTCTATGCTTGTGCCCACCAAGGCGAACCCGAACACGGTCACCGCGAGGGCGATGCCCGGCATCACAGAAGGCCACCACTGGCCGGTCATCACATTCTGAAATCCGGTGGCGATCATGCTGCCCCACTCGGGCGTCGGCGCTCGCACCCCGGCCCCCACGAAGCTGAGCGCCGCCGTCAGGAGAATCGACCAGCCGACATTGATCGAGAGCTGCGCCAGAACGGGAGCGATCGCGTTCGGAATGATGTGCGCGCGGATAATGCGGAAGTCCGAAACTCCGGCGACCACCGCCGCGTCGACGAACCGCATCCCGCGGATAGACATCACTTGCTGGCGCATCAACCGCAAGTAAATGGGCGTGTTCACGAAAGCGATGGCGAAAATGATGCTGACGATGCTCTGGCCGAAGATAGCCACCAGGGCGATGGCGAAGACAAAAACGGGGAAGGCTTGTAGCACGTCGGCCGCCCGCATGACCGAGTCGCTGGCGAGCGCCCGAATGCCACCGGCGGTCTGGAAGTAGCCGACGAGCGCGCCGATGAGGGTCCCAACGACGGCCGACACCAGCGTCCCGACGACTGCGATGGTCAGATCGATCCGAGGCGCGTAAAGGATGCGACTAAAAATGTCCATGCCCGTGGCGTCGGTTCCGAGAACGTGGTTCCAGTTCGGCGGCTGGAGGT
Organism: Candidatus Rokuibacteriota bacterium; assembly: GCA_003220345.1. Taxonomy (GTDB): domain Bacteria; phylum Methylomirabilota; class Methylomirabilia; order Rokubacteriales; family CSP1-6; genus AR37. The sequence goes on from QHSC01000254.1 coordinate 7,711, forward strand.
AGTCGGCGGAGTTTGCGGTCGTCGGTGGGTAGGGTGCGATCATCGGGGCGAGTATCGCGGCCAGCGTCACCCCGGTGATGATGGCGTAGCCCAGCGCGAAGGCGGGCCGCGCCCGCAGCACGTCGATGAAGTACCGTAGTCCCGGCGCGGGCTGTCGCCGTGTCGAGAACCACGCCCGGCTGTCGTGAGGCCCCACCGGACGGCGCCCCGCTGGCTTCACGGGGTGCATGGCGACTCGCGTGCGCGTTCTCTTCGACCTCGCACTGCCAGGATCGCGCGCCACCCGACGCTGCGCGACACGGCTACGGACTGACCAGGAGATCAGGCTTCACGTGAAAAATCCTGAAACCTCAGGTTATTGGAGGTGTAGTAAGTGAACCCCTTGAGGTCGGAACGGCGGGCAAGGACGTACTTCGGATACACGATGAAGCCCCAGGGCGCCTCGCCCATCACGATCCGCTGGACCGTGTCGTAGGTCACCTGGCGCTCTTTCGGGTCCGTCGTCCGGAGGCCCGCTTCGATCAGTCTGTCGACCTCCTTGTTGACGTAGTTGCTGTAGTTGACGTAGGAAGCAGAGTGGAAATACAGCTGGTTCGAGTAACCCGGGTCAGGCACCCAGGGCGAGTCAAGGTAGAAAATCATCGGTTCGCTGCGCTTGGTGACGCGGTCGTAGAACGTCGCCGCTGGAACCTTGTTCAAGGTGATTTCTACGCCGATGTTGCGGAGCGAAGTCTGGTAGAGAATCGAGATCAGCTCCTGCACCGGGTCGCCCGCGTTGTAGCTCAGCGAGCTCTTGAACCCCTGCTCGAGGCCAGCCTCGCGCAGGAGGGCCTTGGCCTTGTCCCGATTGGTGTCGTAGGTCCAGTACTTGTTCGTGAAGTTCGGATAGATGCTCGGTATGCAGCCGGTCTGCTTGTCTGCGTACCCCTGGAACACGGTCTTCAGGATTTCGTCACGTGGAATAGCGTAGTTCATCGCCTGGCGGACCTTGACGTTGTCGAACGGCTTGATCTTGGCGTTCAACTCGATCCAGATGGCGAACGAGGCTGCCACGGCGTCTATGGCGACGCTGGGGCTCTTGCTGACCGTGATGTACTCCAGCGGCTGCAGGAACTGGGCGATGTCCACGTCTCCGCGTTGGAGCAGCGAGACGCGAGACGCGGAGGTGGGCACTTCCTTCATGATCACGGTGTCCATGTACGGCTTGCCACGGTAGTAGTCCGGGCGGGCCTTGAACACCGCCTGCTGGCCGCGGACAAGCTGGGCGACGGTGTACGAGCCGAACCCCGCGGTCTCGTTGTCGAGGAACTTGCGAGCCCAAGGGTCGTCTTTGGTGGCCATCTGCTTGCACTTAGCCTGGTCGTATACCGGGTTGGACAGGTTGACCATCTGTTTGAGCAAGAGCGGGCTCGGTTGCGGGACGGCGAACGACACAATGTACTTGCCCTCGACTTTGATCTGCTCGGGCTTCTTGATGTTGAGCACGGAAGTCTGGAACGGCCCCAGCCCAGTAAGACCGAGTTTGCGATCCCAGGTCCACTTGACGTCCTCAGCCGTGAGCTCGTTGCCCCAGTTGCTCTTGACCCCAGGCCGCAGGTGGAACCGCGCCATGCGACCGTCGGAAGAGATTTCCCACTTCTCGGCAAGCTTGCCCCGCAGCGCCAGGTTGTACGGCTTGTCGGTGTGGACACTGGTGTCTTCACGCCTGGCCGCCGGCACCAGCGGATCGGGAATCTTCTCGTATTCCAGAAGGTTGTCGTATAGGGCTCCCACGGCGTCGATCGTCCCGAGACTGACGTCGTACTCGTGGTCCAGGCTCTGGGGCGTGGCGGGCGCCGCGATGACCATCGTCGTCCCGCGGGACTGCGCCACGGCGTGCCGTGGAGAGCCTGCAGGCAAGAAGGTCGTCGCCCCGGCGGCAGTCATGACCCTCATGAATTCCCTTCGGCCAATCTGATGCCTCGCGCCGAAATCGCCGCCTTTGTGCACCATGTGCCCTCCCTCGGGCGCAGGAGTTCTCTCGACCCGTCGACCCTTTAGCACAGACCCGCGAGTGCGGTCAAGCGCGCGTCTGCAACACGAAGCCCACCATCAGGGGGCACTGACCGCCGCTGGCGCAGCCCTCGTCGCTAATGGCCCGAGAACGACTCCCGGGGCCTTGACCCTTCTCTCATCGCGGGCTAGGCTTGCGGCTGCCACCAAGAGGTTGAGTCGGGAATCGTCTCGCAGCACGATGCCGGGAGGACGGCTATGGATCTCGTCGCCGAACCGCTCACGTCCGCGGAATTCAAACCCTTTGGCGAGGTCTTACCGAGACCCGCCGAGCCGGGCCGTTTCTACTTCAACGACGGCCTCGCCAATGCGCGACCACACGCGACCGTCAATCTTTCGCTGGTGCGCGTCGTTCCAACGAAGACACTGCCCCTGACCGCGAAGCTCCTCGAACGACACCAGTTCTCGTCGCAAACCTTCTTGCCGCTCAAGGTGTCCCGCTACCTCGTGATCGTCGCGCCCGACGCCCCACGGGGCGGTCCGGACGTCTCCAGAGCCCGAGCCTTCGTCGCCGCGAGCGACCAGGGCATCACCTATCGCGCGGGCACCTGGCATCATGGGATCACTGTCCTGGACGAGCCCGGGGATTTCGCCGTGCTTATGTGGTGCGACGGAACGAGCGGCGACGAGGAATTCGTGCCGCTGGAGACCCCATTCTCGGTCGTAGTGCCGGACTGACGGCATCCGACAGAAGACCAGAGGAGACCGGATCCATGGCTGTTGCCTACCCGCGCGACCTGGTCGGATATGGCGCCAACCCTCCCGACCCGAAGTGGCCGGGCCGGGCCCGGCTCGCCCTGAACTTTGTCCTGAACTACGAGGAAGGATCGGAGTATTCCGTGCCGGACAACGATGGGCGGTCCGAGGCAACGCTTACCGAGTTGGGCGGGTTCGATCCGCGGCTCAAGGGGCGTGACCTCGCGGCGGAGTCGATGTTCGAGTACGGCAGCCGCGTCGGATTCTGGCGCATTCTCCGGCTCCTCCGCGAACGGAACGTGCCGCTGACGGTATTCGGTTGCGCCCTCGCGCTCGAGCGCCATCCCCAGGCCGCCGCTGCGATCGCCGCCGCTGGCTACGACGTGTGCTGTCACGGATGGCGCTGGATCAACCACTACGACCTGAGCGAGCAGGAGGAGCGTGAGCACATCCACCGCGCCGTGGAGTCTCTCCGGCGGACCGTCGTTCCTCTACGATTCCGACGCCTACAACGACGAACTCCCGTACTGGGTCACGGTAGCAGGAAAGACGCACCTGGTCGTGCCCTACACCCTGACCAACAACGACGCCAAGTTCGGTGTCTCAGCCCTCTCGACGGGTGAGGAGTTCTTCGCGCTGCTGAGGGACTGCTTCGACATGCTGTATCGCGAGGGGGTCACACAGCCGAAGATGATGTCGGTCGGGCTGCACATGCGCCTGGTTGGCCACCCGACGCGTGCGGCTGGGCTGGAGCGCTTTCTCGACTACGTGCTCCGCCAGAGGGACGTGTGGATCTGCCGCCGGCTCGACATCGCGCGGCACTGGATCGAGCACCACCCCGCAGCCGGTTGACTGCGGGAGCAGCCACGACGGCTGCAGCCCACCGGTCCGCTGCCCTCGCGGTCAGACACCTTCAGAGCCGCTCCTCACGCCCGCCAACCAGCTGGGACAGCGTGACCGCCACAACCAGCGCTCCACCATAGAACAGTTCCTGCACGAACGTGCGGATGCCCAGAAACGTGAGGCCGGTAATTCCTGTGACGAGGAAGTAGACCGAGAGCGTGGCACCCCACGGGTTGAATCGTCCCGGCACGATGGTGGTCGCGCCGAGGAAAGCGGCGGCGAACGCCGGCAGGAGATACGACAGGCCGGACTGCGGGTCCGCGGCCCCGATCGTGCCGGCGTACATGACGCCGGCGAGCGCTCCCAGAAAGCTGGAGGCCACCAGGCATCCCCGGCGTACACGGTCCGCGCGAATGCCGCTCAGGCGCGCCACCTCGCGCCCTCGCCCGACGAAGAGGATGCGGCGGCCCACGGCCGTGTACTCGAACAGGTACCAGACCACGACGCAGATGAAGATCGCGTAGTAGAACTCCAGCGGAATGCCGAGCAAGCGCGTGACGATGACGTACTTGACCAGCACGGGCGCCACGCCGCTGATCGTCATCGAGTCGCTTATCCACAGAGTGACGCCGTGCAGGAACGTTCCGACACCGAGCGTCACGATCAGCGAGTTGATCCGGAACACCGTGATGAAGAAGCCGTTCACCAGGCCGACCAGCACCCCCGTGGCCAGCGCGATCAGCATGCACCAGCCGATCGGCACGTGGTGCAGGACGTTGAGGACGGCGATCACCATCGACGACAGCGTCATCACATTCGCAATCGAGACGTCGAAGTCATTCGCGGTCAGCGGGATGATCAGTCCCAACGTGACCACGACGAGCACCGCCTGCGAGCCCAGGAGCGACGAGACGTTCGACCAGGTCAGAAAGGTGTCAGGTTTCAACGCGCCGAACACCACGATCAGCGCCGCCCACACGACGATCAGGCCGTATTGCTCGGCGTACCCGATCACGGTGTGGCCGGGATCCCGCCCCCGTACGGGCTCGACGGCTCCGTCCACCGTGTGCCTGTCCGAGCTCACGGCCACCGGTCAGTCCGCCTCGGTCGCCTCGAGCCCGCGCTCTGGTCGGACAAGCCCGAGGTAGCAGTACTCGGCGATCGACTCCTTGCTGATGGCGCCGCCGATCAGTTCGCTGACGACGCGACCCCGACCGAAGATCAGCACCCGGTCGCAGATCGTGGCGAGCTGCTCGTAGTCGGAGCTCGCGCACACGATGGCGGCACCTGCACCCGCCGCCTCCTTGATCGCCGCGAAGACCTTCTGACGCGCGCCGACGTCCACGCCCTGGGTGGGTTCGTCCAGGAGGATCAGGTTCGGGCGCATCTGCAGCCATTTGGCCAGCAACACTTTCTGCTGGTTACCTCCGCTGAGCGTGTCGAACGGCAAGGAGGGGTCGCCCGGCGTGACGTCGAACTGCCGTGCCAGTCGTCCGGCCCGTCTCAACATGTCGCGCCGGTTCAGCATCCACGGACTGTACTCGGTCGAGAGCACGGGCACGGTAATGTTGTCCGCCACGGTGAGCGAGGCGACGGCGCCGGCATTCTGCCGGTCACCCGGGATCAGAACTACGTTCGCGGCCATGGCCCGGGACGGGTCCCAATCGGCAAGGTCGTAGAGCGCCGCTCCGAGCTTCAGGCAACCGGCCTCGGCCGACCTCGAACCGAACACGAGGTACGGCACCTCATCGAAGCCGGAGCCGATGAGGCCGGTCAGACCGACCACTTCGCCCCGGTGCAGGTCGATCGAGAGATCCTTCAGCGTTCCACCGGACAGTCCCTCGATGGCGGCGTCGGCCTCCTCCCGGCCGAAGTCCTGAGGCCTCGCCGGGACGGTCTCGACTCTGCGCCCGACGATCATCTCGACGAAGTCTTGCCGTGTGGATTCCCGCGTGGTCAGCGTTCCCGCCACGACGCCGTCGCGCAGGACGGTGGCGCGGTCGGTGATCGCGAGGACCTCGTCGACGTCGTGCGAGACGAACATCACGCTCGCCCCCTCCTGCACGATCCCCCTGACGAGCGCGAACAGTTCCTCAACGTCGCGTTTGGGCAGAAACGGTGTTGGCTCGTCGAGCACGAGTAGCCCCCGGGCCGGCCGCCGTCGGTCGCCCAATCGCATCTCCTCGACCGCCCTGACGATCGCCAGCTGCGCGCGCTGCACGGAGGGGAGCTTCGCGACGGCGGCGGCCGGGTCGATGTTCAGCCCGTACTTTGCGAAGATCGCCGACGACCGTCAGCGAGGGGATGAGACCGAGGTTCTGATGCACGAAGCTGATCCCGTACCGTCGGAACTCGCCCGGCTCCAGGGGCAACTCGACCTGGTCGCCGTCGATCAGCAGCCGGCCGCCCGGGTCGGGCGCGTAGTAGCCAGCGAGAATCTTGATCAGCGTCGACTTGCCCGAACCATTCTGGCCGAGCAGGCCGTGGACCTCGCGCCGCATGATCTCCAGGCTGGCTCTGGCCAGCGCCCGCTGCCCACCGAAGGTTTTCGAGAGGTTTTCGATGACCAGGGCGTCTGGCACTACTTGAGCCTCCACAACTTCAGGTAGCCGTCGATGTAGGCGTCGCCATATCCCTTGGAGAGCTCCGGTGGGTTGCCGGCCCGGTGGGCATTGCTCTTGTCGAAGATGTAGAAGGGAATCTTGGGGTCCTTGACCGGCGGAAGACCGCAGATCAGCCGCATCTCGGCGTCGATGATGGCGTGACCGATCCAGTCCAGGTTCTCGCCGATATCCATCTCGACCTGCCCCTGCTGCACCAGGCCGAGGACGAACGGGGTGCCGTTGAACGCGTCGATCCTGACGCGATTCTGCGAGCCCGTGATCGTCACGGCCGGCACGACGAACTGGGCCATGCTGTCGTAGATTACGATGATGTAGTTGATGGTGGGGTCGGCCAGCAGGGCGGACTGGACGTTCGGCTGGATCCGGGTCGCCCAGTCGACGACCGGAATGTTGATCTCCTTCCACCTACACTCGGGACACTTCTTGAACTCCGTCGTGATCCCGTTCACCATCGAGATGGTCGAGTGAATTTTCTCCGAAGTCAGGACGATCGCGTTGAGCTTTCCCCCCGTCTGCACCACGGCCCAGTCGACCAGCAGCTGGCCGGCCTTGAAGTAGTCGATCGGGATGCTGTGCACCTTGAGGGGAGAGAGGTCCTGCTCGTAACCGCTCAGGTGCGACGCGACCACAGTGATCCCAGCCTGCCTCGCCTCGTCGATCTTGGCTCCGAGGACCTCCGGCTTCGTGCCGGCCAAGAGGTCGATGAGGTTCACCTTCTGGCTGATCGCATGGTCCATTCCCTGCAGCCACTGGGAGGGCTGCCCCTGGTTCTCCCACTCGATGAACTTGAAGCCGATCCGCTTGGCGGTCGCCGACATCGCGTCTTCGATGTTCTTCGTGAACGGGTTCGCGCTGGACACGGGAATGCTCACGGAGGTCCCGGCGCGACGAACTCCGGAAGCTTCCTGTATGGCTCGATCTGCTTCTTGAAGTACTCGACATCGAGCGCCTCGGCCGCCGGCAGCAATGCGCCGAAGCCCAGCCCGAAAGCCGCCAGGAAGATGAACCCACGCAGCCGTTGTCTCGCTCGCATTGAACGGTCCCTCCGGTTCTCGAGGTGTTCGATTCTCACCGCGGGCCTGCGCAGCCCCAGCGCCGCACAATCATCCTCCGGCTCCCCGGGGATGGCAACCCCGGGTCGGGCAGCATCCGGGGGCTAGCCCAACTGCCGCAGGTTGAGCAAGCGCACGGCACGATCGGTAGGTCGCGCCGTGCGTATCGGTGATCGCCATCGGCTCTGGGTGGCCGACATCACCTATCTCGCGGTCGAACCGCCGGAAGGCCTCATCGACACCCGGCGCAAAATCGAGTGCACGAGTTGACGGCAAAGCTCGTCCTTTGAGAACTCCATCAACCGGGAGACCTCGACTTTCGCGGCCGGACGCTCCACGTCGAGCGCGCGCTCAGTCTCGGCCGGGTCAAGCCGACGAAAACGTACGAGCGGCGCGCCG
>QHSC01000255.1 GCA_003220345.1 Candidatus Rokuibacteriota bacterium
TCACCCCGTACTGCCGGGCCACTTCTTCGGACACGAGCTTGACGACGTCGGGGTCGAGGGCGGCCAGGTCCTGACGGGTGATGGGGTCTTTGCGAAACTGCGCGCCGAGGTACTTGAGCAGGATGTCCTCGTCGATCAGCTTCATGTCGATGAGGATCTGACCCAGCCGCTCCCGGGTCTTGCGCTGCCGCTCGAGGGCCTGGTTGAGCTGCTCGGTGGACAGAAGCTTGTCGTTGACGAGCATCTGGCCCAGCGGGCTCCACGCCCAGCGATCGGGTGCCGTGCTCATTCGCTCGCCCTGCGCGCTCCCAGCTCTTCGAGGCGGGCGAGCACCTGGGCGCGCTCGATGCCGCCGGCGGCGCTCTTCTGCGAGAGAAACGCGCGGTAGTGTCGCGTCGCCTCCGCCGTCCGTCCTTGCCGGTCGAGGGCCACGGCGAGATTGCGGTGGGCCTCCGAGTGGGTGGGGACGGCGCGCAGGGCCCGGCGGAAGGATTCGATTCCCTTGCCGGTGTCGCCCGCGCGAACGAGGACCACGCCCAGGCTATTCCAGGCCTCGGCGTCGGTGGGGTCGAGGTCGACGGCCTTGCGGAAGGCAGTCGCGGCCTCGTCCATCTGGCCGCTCTGCGCGGCGTCGGTGCCCTCGCGCATCAGGCGCGCCACCCGATCCACGACGGGCGCGGCCCGGGGCACTTCGAGTGCCGCCGCATCGGCCGCCGTGGCCGCTCTGACCGGCTCGACGACGGACCGGGACGCGATCGGATGAGGTCGAAGCGCGATTCCGGCAGCGAGAATACCCATTAGAACCAGGATAACCAAAGTCCCCGCGATAAGCCATTGACGGCGTGGCTCGGCCGACTCCCCCAGGTGGGGGATACCCCCCAGGCCGGGACGGGGCGCCCGGCGTTCGTCCATGCCCATCAGACGGTCAGCCAGACGGCTCACTGGGCGCCGCCCTCGAGGATGGTCGGGCTGAAGCGGCCGCCGACCACGCGAGAGAGCGCCATGGTCGTCCGCGGACCGACCATGCCATCCTCCTGCAGTCCCCCCACCGCCTTCTGGAATCGCCGCACCGCTTGCTGGAATCGGCCGTCATAGGTCCCGGGAAGAGGCCCCGTCAGGTATCCGAGCTTCTGAAGGCGCAGGGCGATGGTGGTGAGCACCGTCGGGTTCATGGCCTGCCAGGGATCAGGCGGGAGCTGATCGACATTGCGCCACACGATCCAGGCGGAGCGTGTCCACGCGGGATCGAGCGAGTTGAGGGCGAAGCGCGCCTCCTCGCCGGACGGTGAGATGAGGGCGGCCGTCTCTGCCCCGATCGATCTCAGCAGGTAGGGGCGCCCGGCCGGCGCGTCGGCGAGCTCGACGAGCGCGGGCAGCCCGATGGCGCGGAGATCGGCGAGCGACGTCGAGGGCAGATAGGTCGCCGCGAGCTGATAGCGCGCCGCCGTTCCGGCGATGTCGAGGCTACCGTCCGGCAACGTCGGCCACGCCGCGAGCGCTCGATCGGCGGAGGCGTCCCGCACTCCCCACAGGGCGAGCAGTCGAGCCATGAGCTGTCGCTGGGCCTCGAGAACGGGGCTGCTCAACTTCGCGTCGATCGGGGCGCTGAGGGCAACCGTGGAAGCCGCCAGCGAAGAAGCCGCAGGCGGGATGACGCCTGGAGCGACGGGCGCGGCCAGTGGGCGAGGCGGCGCGGGTACCGCGGGCCCGAACACCGTCGGGCTGCCGCTCGAAGCCAGCGCGGCCACACTGGGCGCGGGCATCGGGGCAGGTGTGGCCGTAGGCTCGGGCGTCGGAGGAAGGAGCGGGCGAGCGACTGCATTTTGAGACGCTCGAGGGGGCGCCATCATGGGCGCCGACGTGGGCGGAGACACCGGCGCGGGGAAGGCCGGCGCCGGTGCCACGGGAGACGGGGGCGCCGGGGAAGCCGACGCCGCGGGTACCGTGGCCGCGGGCGTGCTCACCGCGGGCGCCGGGGCCGGGGCGGGCTTGGCGAGGCGGCCCGTCAGCTTGAGTGGGCCTGGGTGCCACCCGCCCCAGTACGCGGCGGCGCCGCCCGCGCCGAGGACGGTGAGTGCTCCCGCGACGACCGCAGCGCGACGCAGCTTGCCCCCGGGCGACCAGGTTCGCGTGTACCGGTTGCGTCCGTGACGGCCGCCCTCGAGATTGCGCACGGCGCTCGTGACGAGGGTCGGGGTGATCTCCCGGACCCGATTGCTGTAGCCGGCCATCAGGGCGCGGTCACATACGAGGTTGATGACGCGGGGGATGCCGTGGCTGTACTGATGGATCTTGCCAAGCGCGGAGCGCGTGAAGGGCAGCGCCCCGGGCAGCCCCGCGATGCGCAAGCGGTGCTCCACGTAGCGGTACGTCTCCTTGCGCGGCAAGGGCTTCAGATAGCAGCGGATGCCGATGCGCTGGTCGAGCTGGCGCAGCTCGTTGAGCTTGAGCTTTTCTTCGAGCTCGGGCTGGCCCACGAGCAGGATCTGCAGGAGCTTGCGCGTGGCCGTCTCCAGGTTGGAGAGGATCCGGATCTGCTCGAGAGACTCCACGCTCATCTGCTGCGCCTCGTCGACGATCACGAGGACCGTCTTGCCCTCGCTGCCCGCAGCGAGCAGGTATTGCGACAGGGTGGCCAGCAGCTCGCCCTTGGCGGTGCCCCGGCGCTCCACCCCGAGGTCGTCGAGAATGGTCCCGATCAGCTCGGCGTCGGAGAGGTGCGGGTTCAGCACGAGCGCGCTCTGCACGCTGTCCGGCAGCTCGCCCAAGAGGGCCCGGCAGAGCGTGGTCTTGCCCGTGCCCACGTCGCCCACGAGCGCCATGAGCCCCTTCTGGCTCGTGATGCCGTAGAGAAGGGCGGCGAGGATCTCGTGGTGTCCCTTCGACCGGAGGAGAAACCGCGGGTCCGGCGTCAGGACGAACGGCGGGTCCTCGAGGCTGTAGAACGCCTCGTACATCGGCGCCTACCTCGAACGGGTTCTGGAGCGCGACATTGAGCGTCTCCTACCTGGCCATGGCCCGGGTGGGCGCGGGAGCAGGACAGGCCGGCGTGAGGGCTGGAGCTTCGGTCGAGATCACGGTTGGCGTCAGGAAGATGACCAGCTCGCGCTTCGCGTCGTCCGTTGCCTTCTGCCGGAACAGCCAGCCAAGGACTGGAATGTCGCCGAAGAGCGGCACCTTGCGGTCCTGGCTTCGGCTGATGGTGCGATGGACGCCGCCGATGACGAGGCGCTGGCCCTCCATCATGGCCATCTCCGTCTGGACCTTCTGCGTGTCGATGGCCGGCGGCGTTCCCAGCTGCGTACCGAAGTTGACCGTGGGGCCACGTGAATTGTTGGTAACGAGCACGGCCATCTTGAGCTTGTACAGCCCGCCGTTCTTGGTCGCCTGCGCCTCATCGCGGCAGATCACGGTCGGGATCACCTCGAGCTGGAGCAGCGCGTCCTTGAACTGGATCTGCGTACCGGCCGCGCTCACCGTCGCGTAGGGAATCTGCTCGCCCAGGGACATGAGGGCCTTCTGGTTCTCGGCGACCACCGCCTCCGGGCGGGCCAGGGTCTGCGACCGGTCCTGCGTCTTCAGGGCCTCGAGGGCGAGTTTGAGGTTCAGGCGGCTCCCGACGATGCCGAAGGCGATACCGCCGCCGCCCGCCGGAACCGTGGACTCGAGCAGCGTGCCGATGGGAAGGTTGACGAGATTCCCCGCGGTGCCAAGCCCCGTCGCGGGGTCCGCCGGAATCACCGAGCCGAGACTGAGGTTCGGATTGATCTGGGTGCTTCCGATGCCCGACGTCCCGATCCCGGTCGTGCTCGTCTGGTTGCTCGTGAAGCCCCGGCCCACGACCACGGTGCGGCTATTGACCCCCAGCAGGCCGCCACCACCCCACTGAACCCCCATGGCGAAGAGGTCTTCGCGGTTCAGGTTCTCGATTCGCGATTCGATCTTCACCTGATGCGGCGTGAGGTCGAGCTGGCGATCCAGGGCCTCGCGTACGCGCGTGAGCTGGTCGTCATAGAGCCGCAGGATCAAGCTGTTGGTCGGGCAATCCGTGCGGACGACCGGCGAGTTCTCGCTGCTCGAGAGAATGGAGAAGCCCGTCCCTCCGGGCTGAAGCTCCGCGGGCGGGACTGGCGCGACAGGCTGCGGTCCGAACAGCGCGGAGAATGGGGGAAGCGCGCCCAGGCCTCCCGGCGGTCCCGTGTATCCCGGCTGTTGCTCGGCGCTTCCCGGCTGACCCTGGAAGCGCGCATACGGATTGCTGGCCCGAGCGAGGTTGACGACGCTCCGCTCCTGCTCGGCGGTCAGGCTGGTGCCACCGCCTCCCTGCGGATCGACGGCTTCGACGGCGATCTTGTCATCCTGCTTCCTGATTCGACAGGGCGATACGGTCACGTTGGGACCGATGCCCACCATGGCCGCCACCGTCTTGGCGATCACGCCTGCGTCGGCGTACTTCAGCCGGATGATCTCCTGCTTGATGTCGCCTCGCCTCGCGAGAAGGTCCGCCTGCTTTCTCTGCACCTCCGAGGCCGCCGTCTGGATCGCGGCGTCGGCCGCCTGCTTCTGGATGTCGGCGATGCGCTTGCTGACCTCGAGATCACGAGTGGCGCCCAGAACCTGCGCGTCCGCCCGCCCCTTCTCGTCCTTGACGAGGCGGTCGGCCGTGCTCACGCGCAGGAGATCGCCCTGACGCACGCACACGAGGCTGCTCGCGTCGAGGATGGCCTGGAACACGTCGCGCACCGGCGCGCGGAAGAAATCGAGGGTCACCGTGCCCGTCACGTCGTCCGTGACCACCATGTTGACCTTGTAGTTCTGCGCGAGGAGCCGGAGGGTGCTCTGGGTGCTGGCATCGCGCAGGCTCAGGTTGATGGGGTCGATGGGCAGCCGGTCGTAGCAGGAGCTTGGCCGCGGGGCCGATGGAGTGAGAGCCTGTCCAGCCGCCTGAGCGGCCAGAAGGGGCGGCAGGACGAACACGGCGGCGAGGACCAGGGTCGTCTTCGTCCACGAACGCATGGCTCGACTTACCTCCTTGGTCCGCCGGGAGCAGGCGGAGCCGGGGTCGGGGGCGCGGGTGCCGGAGGCGCGGGAGCGCCACCGGCTGGCGGCGGGGGCGTTGACGGGGGCGGGCCAGACGGTCCGCCCGCCTCTGCCGGCTTGCCGGCGGCAGGGGGCTGCTTCTGACTGCTGACGGCGCCGATGTCCGCGAGCGAGAGGCGGCGTGGCGTCCCGTCGGGCTGGCGGAGCAGCACGGCTGAGTCCGTGATGTGCTCCACGGTGTGGCCGGCGAGGCGATCGCCCGCTCGCACGATCTGGTTATTCAGGATGGCGAGGTGGCCGCCCGGGAATCCCACGATGCCCTGCAGGTTGAACATGGTGCGCGGCACCGAGGCCTGCTCGGCGCGTGGCCGATCCGCCGAGGCGCCGAAGACGAAGGGATCCCGATACTCGGAGGCCGGCGAGGGCACGGGCAGCGCGAGCCCGGTCTGCGGCGTGGGCGGCGTGAGGGACACCCCGCTCGCGCGGGCGGCGTCGTCGATGATCTTCCGCGCCTGGGGAGTCAGCTGCAGCGCGGTGACGCGGAAACGCGCCTGGATCTCGGGGTTGATCGCGGCGCCCCGCTGCCCCGGAGCGGGCGCGGCCTGGGTACTCCGCGGCGGCACGTCGATGGCCATGGCCTCGAGCGTGCCCCGGTCGCCCTCGACCCGGCCGGCCAGCTCCACCAGATCCTGAAACGGCCCTTGCACGGTCACGGCGTGCCACGACTTGCTGAACTGGGGGGTGGTCTGCTGCTCGAGCGGCCCCACGCCCAGCACGCGGAGCCGCGAGCCCTCGGCCAGCTCGGCCACGCGCGAGAGGAAGACGGCGGGATCGCCCGTGGTGCCCGACCAGGACATTTCCTGGAGCACGCCCGCGTTCGACTTCATCTCGATCAGGATCTCCTTCTGCTTCTGGTCTATGGCCGCCGTCAGGCGCGCCCGCTCCGCGGCGGCCTGGATGCCGCTCGTCCGGAGGGCCCGCGAGTACTGAAGGAGCCCCAGGAGACTCCCCACGAAGACCACGGCCAGGGCGATCCAGAGGATGGCCAGCTCGCGCTCTCTCATCGCGGCTTCTCTGACAGGACGATGAGCACGAGGAGCTGCTCGCGCTCGCCCGCCGGCTGCGAGCCCGCCGCGGCCGCCTGCTTGATCTCCCAGCTCTTGAGCTGATAGCGCCGGCCCACCGTCGGATCCTTCATGAGCCCGCCCATGAACTGCGCGATCTCGATGAGAGGCGGCGGCCCCGGCCGGAGGGGCGTGACCGCCTCGATGCGGAGGTCGCCCGTCCCCGCCGGCGGGGCGCCCACCGGCTGGGCCTGGCCTGACGGAGCCGGCGCGCTCGTCGCCGGCGCCGCACCCACCTCGACCTTCTGCAGCTTGAGGGTCGCGGGAATCTGCTGCCGGAAGGCGTTGAGCATCTCGGCCCACCGCACTTGCCGCTTGGCCTCCAGGGCCAAGGCCTGGAGATCGGCCCTTATGACGTTCAGGT
>QHSC01000138.1 GCA_003220345.1 Candidatus Rokuibacteriota bacterium
CGAGGTCGGGATGAAGTTCGACGAGATCCGGGAGAAGGAAGGCCTCGGCGCGGCCCTGCGCTGGCGCGCCGCCCAGTTCGCGGAGTAGCGGATCCTGGGCGTCATCCGCACCACGCACGAGCCCGCCAACGCCGCCTGGGGTGACGCCGACGGCACGGCGCTGTATCTCACGGCGCGCGGGGTGGTGTACCGCATCCGCCCCGAACGGGGCCAGGTCTCACATTCACACATTTTCGAGTCGTGACCCGCCTCGATGCTCGTGGACAGGGCCCGATGTCGGATTGTGAGACCTGACCCCTAGACGTGGTGGCGGAGGAAGCCCTCGATCATCGAGTTCACCTGATCCGGCGTTTCCATCATGTTGAAGTGGCCGGCGCCCACCGTCCAGCCGTTGACGACCTTGGGCAGCCATTGCGACATGAGATGCGGCGGGTTGAGCGGCGTCGCGCCCGCCAGATGGAGTGCCGGCACCGAACACTGCTTGGCCACCGCGGGCCCGTCGAAGGCCAGAATGCCTTTCATGGCAGCGCCGGCGACGTGGGGAGGCGCCGCCATCATCACCTTCAACACACGGTCCACGAGCTTCTTGTCCGAGGTGGGCAGAAAGAGCGCGTCGGCGATGAACTGGCGGCGGGGCTCCTGGTTGCCGCTCTCGATGGCGCTGACCATCTGGTCGATGGCGCCCTTGAGGTCGGGCGGGAACACGAGCGGCGCGGGGTCGACCATGACGATGGCAGCCACCTTGTCCGGATGGGCGGCACCGAGCTGCAGAACGGTGATGCCGCCCATACTGTGGCCGACGGCCACGACCTTGCCCAGGCGCAGCGTGGTGATCAGGTGAGCAATGTCATCGGCGTAGGCGGTGATCGGGTACGGCCCCTGGGGCTTGTCGCTCTCCCCGTGGCCACGAAGATCGATGGAGACCACGCGGTGACGCTGCGCGAAGTGCTCGGCCTGCGCCGCGAAGAACGACCGGTCGCAGGTCCAGCCGTGGACGAAGACGAAGGCGGGCGTGCCGCTTCCTTTCTCTTCGTAGGCGAGCTTGGTGCCTTTGTGCTCGATGGTCGGCATGGTTCTGTCCTCCTTATCAGCTCGGAGTGATGACGGTCTTGGCGCCGTGGCCGGCGGAGGCGTGGGCGAAGGCTTCTTCCACGCGCGCCAGAGGGAAGCGCGCGGTGACCAGCCGCTTGACGCCGAGCTTGGGCATGAGGGCGAGGGCGCGACGGTAGGCCGTGCCGCGACCGAAGGCGCCGCCGATGTGAAGCTCGCGGTAGTGGACGTCCCACAGATCGAGGGGCAGCCGGCTGCCCTTCGGATTCACGCCCACGAGCTGCACATATCCCGTGGACCTCGTCAGCCCGATCGCCTCGGCCACCAGCTCCGGCTTCCCCACCGCCTCGCAGACGACGTCGGCCCCGCGGTCTTTCGTGAGCGCCATCACGCGATCGCGCAGGCTCTCCTTCGACGGGTCGATGACGACGTGGGCGCCCAGGCGACGCGCGATCTGCCGTCGCTCCTCGATCGGATCGGAGAGGATGAGGCGGCGCGCGCCTCGATGGCGCGCGATGGCCATGGTCAGAAGTCCCATGATGCCGCCGCCGATGACGAGCACCGTCGCCGCGCGGGGCATGCGGAAGGTCTCCAGACCCGCCAGGCAGCAGGCCGCGGGCTCGGTCAGGGCGGCCGTCACCGGATCGAGGCTCTTCGGCAGCGGATGCACGCACTTCGCGGGCAGCGCCACCCGCTCGGCGAAGCCGCCTACCCGGACCGCGCGCGGGCACTGGGAGGTGCGCCCGGCCGCGCAGGCGGCGCACTCCCCGCACCCGTACGACGGCTCGCACCCGACGGCGCGCCCGATCAACCCACGGCTCACCCCGCGGCCCACCTCGCGCACGACGCCGGTGTACTCGTGGCCCAGCACCATGGGCGGTGTCCACGGGAACAGCCCCTGCGTGGCGTGGATGTCGGTGCCGCAGATGCCTGCGGTGTGGATCCCCACCACCACCTGCCCCGGCCCCGCCACGGGATCGGGCACCTCGTCGATGCTGAAGCGGCTCTCGCCTCGCCAGGTCGCAACTTTCATCTTGCCCTCCTCAGGTCAGGGCCGGTCGAAGACTGCCTGCACCGAGACGAGGCGGCCCTCCGCCCGATTGCGGTGGCCGGCACGGATGATCTCGTCGATCGCGTCGCCCATCACGAGCCGCTGGATGCTGTGCGCGGGGATGGCCGCGCCCGACGACGGCCCCGCGGTCTCGGCGGTGACGTCATCCCACACGCGCGCCGCGAAGCCCGCCCGCTCGATGAGCGCCTTCATCTCCGCGGGCGCGCGCAGGAAGCTCGTGGACGGGTCCCGCGCCCACATCACTGGATAGACGAGTGGCTGCGTCGGTCCGGCCATGGGCTCCTGGAGGGCGAGGAGGCCGCCGGGGCGCAGGACGCGATGGAAGCCCGCGTACAGCCGCGCCTTGTCCGCGATGTTCATGCCGCTGTTCTGCGTCCACACCATGTCGAAGGCGCCGTCGGGGAAGGACAGGTCCAGGGCGTTGCCCACGTGGTGGCTCACGCGATCCTCGAGGCCCATGCGGGCGGTGAGCATCCTCGCGGCGCGGACGTACGACTCCGTCAGGTCCACCGTGGTGACGTGACAGCCGAACTCGACGGCAAGCGTGCGGGCGGGGCCGCCGAACCCGCCGCCCACGTCGAGCACCCGCATGCCGGGAGCGGCGCCGGCGACCTTCGCGAGACGCACCGTCACCGGCTTGCCGCCCCCGTGGAACTGGTCCACGGGCGCGACCTCGTCGGGCGTGAGGGCGTCGAGGTCGGCGCCGCGCGCCTTGAGGGCATCGAGCATCGCCTCCGCGAGCTTCTCCCGCCCCCAGTACTCGCTGATGACCCGCGCGTCGATGTCGGAGGCCACGACCTGGCTCCCTACTTGATGGCCTGGGGATTGATGGGCGAGCCCGTGCCGCGGCTGATCACGAGGGGGGGCGCGCAGAAGAAGAACTCGTACACGCCGTCGGCGGCGCAGTCTTCAGCCAGCTCCTTCAGATAGAAGATCTCCCCGTGCACGATGCCGATGGCCGGGATGGTCACCCAGTGCCAGGGCTGGAAGACGTCCGGCCCCGTGTCGTTGGGGCGGACCTCGATGCCCCACGTGTCGCTGCAGATCGCGGCGATCTGCTTGCCGTGGATCCACTCCAGGCTCTCGAAGGCCAGTCCCGGCGCGTCCCCGCCGGCATAGCCGCCCCACTCGCCCTTCTGCAGCCGGTCTTCCATCTGTCCGGTGCGGATGATCACGAAGTCGGCGCGACGCACCTCCACGCCTTCCTTCTTGGCCGTGGCGTCCAGATCGGCCACGGTGATCCCGTACCCGTCCTGGAGGAAGGGCACGCCCTTGTGGCGCGCCACGTCGAGCAGGACGCCGCGACCCACCATCTTGCTCGCGAACTTCTCGATGCCGTTCTTGTGCGCGCCCCGGCTGTCCACGAGGGTGGCGGGATAGCCGTTCCACATCTGCTCGCCGAGGAAGACGTGGGAGAGCGCATCCCACTGCGTGGCCGCCTGGGTGGGCAGGTTGATGGCGTCATCCGCGTAACGCAGGCCGGGGGTGACGTCGTGCTTGCCGGCGACGGCGTCGGTGCCCGTGGCCAGCATCTGGTGCAAGGGATTCCAGCGGCCGCCGAAGATGCCACGCTGCGGGCCGTTCTCGTCCAGCTCGAGCCCGAGCCGGAAGACCTTGCCCCTCTTCACGAGCCGCGCGGCGTTCACGATGTCCTGGGGCGTGATGTAGTTGAGGACGCCCAGCTCGTCGTCAGGGCCCCACTTGCCCCAGTTCTTCAGCTCCTCGGCCTTCTTCAGCACGTCGTTCTTCGTCAGCTTCGGCATGGTCAACCCTCCAGGAGGATCGGGGACAAGCGGAACGAAGCTGGCCGGAGATCGGGCTCAGGTCTTCCGAGAAGCGAGCAACGGCGGTCGCGGGACGGGTATCGAGACCCCGCGATCCCATAGCTGCCGCAGCACGCGGCGTCGCTCGTGCTCCAGGTTCTCCAGAGCTTCCACGGCCGAGGGGGCCTCCGCGGCACAGCCGGGCAGCTCGGGGTACTCCGCGCGCCGCAGCCATTCGCCTTGGCGCTCAACCGATTCCATGACGAGCAAGTAGGGCACGGCCTCGTAGTACGCGAGGTCGTGGATCGTATCGCGCTCGATTCCCGTCGGGCGCATCAGACGAAAGGCACCCAGGCGATGGGAACGCCGGCGTCAGATTGGCGCGCCTTCTCCGTCGCCGTGATCCAGCTCTCGCCTTCGGGCAGGAGGGCCGAGGCCGGACGAACTCGACAGAGGTTCGGATCCTCGACGTTCACGGGCACCGCACCCTCGTCACGTAATGCTTTGGCGGCGTCGATGAGCCGCCGCCTCATGAAGATCACCATGGCGTCGGTGGTTCCCAGATGCTCCTGCGTCCGGTCGTAGATCGGCCCCATGGTCTCCGTCATGGCCCGATCTTGGAGATTCCCGAGGAAAGGAATGCCGAGAATGAGCTCCTTCTGCAGCTCACGGTCCTGCTTGAAGTCGTTGTGGATGTTCGCCGCGGTGTAGAACCGACTCCGCGGATCGCTCGTCGCCTCCACATAACCGCCCCACGCAGCGAACGGATTGCGGATTTGCCGGCGCTCTTCCTCCGTCACGGGCCGATCGAGCCGCCCGCGCATGACGAACTGGAGATTGTAGTTGTCGTCGAGGGGCACCCAGGCTCGAGCGGAGACGATGTGGGGATCGCTGGCCGCAATCATCGAGAAGAACGGCATGATGAATTGCGTGATGCGGTGCCAGTACAACCCATCCGTATCCCAGCGCCGCCGGGCCGAATAGCAGGCGCCGTAGTCCGTGGGCAGCACCTCGAGCCGCGGCCGCCGGTCCAGGTTATACGTGCCGCGCTGCTTGCTCTCGGGCGAGAGCTTCGCGTGCACGAAGTCGATGTGCGAGGAGTCGATGTCGCCCTCCAGGGCCTGCACCCAGTTGCACTCCTCCAGCATCATGAGGGGCGGATAGACCTGCTCGGCGGGCAGCGTGCTGATCTCGAAGGCGGGAAACGGGGGCGCCGTCTCGCGCGGGCCCATGTACGTCCAGATCACGCCGTTGACGTCGCGGCACGGATAGGCGCGGGCGCGCACCTTGTCCTTGAAGGTGCTCTCCTCCGGCTCGTTGGGCATGTCGACGCAGCGGCCCGTGACATCCCACTTCCAGCCGTGATAGGAGCAGCGGAGCCCGCACTCCTCGTTGCGGCCGAAGAAGAGCGAGGCGCCGCGGTGGGGGCAGTTGGCGGGCAAGAGCCCCACCCTGCCCTGCGTGTCGCGGAAGGCCACGAGGTTCTCGCCGAGCAGGCGCACCTTTTTCGGCGGGCCGTCGGGCACGGGCAGCTCCGTGGAGGGCAGGCAGGGCATCCAGTAGTGGCGCAGCAGCTCACCCATGGGCGTGCCGCGTCCGACCCGGCACAGCAGCTCGTTGTCTTCGCTCGAGAGCATCGCCTTTTCTCCCCCTTCGACTACTGCCAGACCGCGAACGCCATCCCGACGCCGCTCCCCGCCTCCGATCGGTAGGAGGGGACATAGTCCACGAGCTGCATCTGCAGGTGCTCGAGGGCGCCCGCGGCCGTGATCCAGTTGCGGATCTCGGAGTTGCCGGACTCGAGCTTGGCCGCGGGCAGCGCGCTCAGCGCGTCGGCGTCCTTCTTGGCGAGGATCTGGAGGACGTGCCGATCCAGCTCCTCGTCCACGAAGAAGTGGCTCAAGCCGCCCGAGGCCACGATCCCCACGCGCTTCCCCGACGGCCAGGCCTCCACGGCCTGGCGGATGGCCCGCCCGAGCTGATGGCAGCGCCTCGGGGTCGGCTGGTTCGGCGGATAGTACGTGTTCAGCATGACGGGCACGATGGGCACGACGCGCTCGCCCATGATCCGCTGGTGCACGAAGTTCCACGCGTGCCCGAAGGGGCCGTGCCGCGGCTGCACGCGCACGTGGGCGACGTCGAAGTCGTGCTCCCGCGTGAGGGTCTCCACCAGGTACTTGCCGAGCGTCGCGTCCACGGGAAATGCCCGGTTCGTGCCGTCCCCGTAGAAGCCCCAGTAGGAAAGCTGACGCAAGGGCGGCACGCGCTCGATGGGCGGGGGCAGGTTCTCGACCGTCTCGCCCCAGTAGATGCAGAGGGCCGGCTGATTGTCCGCGCTGAACCACTCGTCCTGATCGTCGCCGATCACGACGAGCACGTCGGGGGCTTCTTCGGCAAGGACGCCGCGGAGCTGCTGGATGGCCGCCTGCGTCGCCTCGTGTCGCGCCCGCGTCACCTCGGGGGCGAGCTCGCGGCCGATCCACGCGGCGTTCTCGCGCGCCTTCCCCGCGAACTCCGCGAGGCGCCCGCGATCCAGATCGCCGAGGCCGGCCAGCGCCTCGGGGGGCGTGCTCAGCATGGGACTGTGCGAGGTGCCGATGCCGAGGGTGATCTCTGCCATGCCCTTCGCCTCTCCTCCACCGCCGCGGTGCCGTGGCCAGCGAGCGCGTCAGATTGTAGCAGAAGCGACCGTTCACTTACCCTTCAGCTTCACGTCCTCGTAGGGCGCGGAGAACGCCCAGCCCGTGATGAGCCCGAGGCCCGACTCCGCCACGCGCGGACCCTGGGCGTGAATGAAACCGAGCTCCCAGATCGGCGCGTACATGGCCTTCTCGTGAATCAGCTGCTGGATCCGGTGGAGCATGGCCTCCCGCCGCTTCCGATCGAGCTCGCCGCTCTGCTCTCTGAAGAGCCCGTCGATGTCCGGGTAGCTTCCGTACACGTAGGGGCCCCCCGAGGCCACGAAGTTCTCGACACGGATGGCGGCGTTCCCGAACGCTCCGCTGATGCTGTAGGCCAGGTTCCTCAGTGTCTTCTCCTGGTAGGCCTTGAAGAAGGCCGCGCGCTCGAGCGGGCGGAGCTTCACCCGGATCCCCACGGCCTGGAGGTAGCCGATGAGCGCCTCGCTCATGGTGGCGGTCGCGGCATCGCACCAGAGATCGCCGGCGTCGAAACCTCGGGGGTAGCCGGCTTCCGCGAGGAGCTGCTTGGCCCTGGCGGGATCGTAGGCGTACGCGGGCGGCTGCCAGTAGAAATCGAAGCTCGCGGGAATGATGCTCCAGGTGATCCTCGAGAATCCCAGGGTGATCGCCTCGTTGACGGCTTGGCGGTTCATCGCGTGGTTGGCGGCCAGGCGCACGCGTCGGTCCGCCCACGGCGACTTCGGGTCCCACTGATCGAGGAAGACGAGCCAGTGGGTCGACACGATGGGGGTGGGACGCAGTGTCAGCCCCGCCGTCCGTCGCGCTTCCTCGGCCAGCTCGCTCTGGAGCAGGTAGACGATGTCGGCCTCGCCGCGCTTGAGCATGGCCAGCCGCGTCGTCTCGTCGGGGACGGCCTTGAGCACGAGGCGCTTGACGCTCGGGCTCTTCCTCCAGTACGGCTCGTACGCCTCGAGCACGAGCTCCACGCCCGGATTGAACGAGACGAAGCGGTACGGGCCCGCGCCGACGGGCGCCTTCTTGAAGCCGTCGTCGCCGACCTTCTCGAGGTACTTCCGGGGCACGATCCAGCCCGCGCCGGTGGCGAGGCTCCCGTAGTAGGTCATGAAATCCGGCCAGGGCTCCCTGAACCGGAAGCGGACGCGGCCTGGATCCACGACCTCCACCGCCGCGACCTTCTCCTTCATGAGCCGGGCCGCGGCGCCCCGGTAGCGCTCGAAGGAGAACTTCACGTCGTCGGCCGTGACGGGCTCGCCGTTGTGGAACCGGGCGCCCGCGCGCAGGACGAACTCGTAGACGAGGCCGTCCTTCGACACGCTCCACGATTCGGCGAGGCTCGGAGCCATGGCATTGCCGGGCATGGGCTTCACGAGCGCGTCGTGGAGGGCGTAGAGGATCATGAACGGCGTACCGATTCCCGGGGTCTCCGCGGGATCGAACCACGTGGGGGCGAGGGAGATGTGAACGCCCCACATCATCTGGCCTTCGGGCGCGGCGGTAGCCGGCCCGACTCCGATGACCGAGATCACCAGGACGAGCACGGCCGCGAAGAGACCCCGACCGGTTTTCATTGGGGGAAGTCTCCGTTCGCTCCCTCTCCCCCGCGACGGGGGAGAGGGATTCAGGAGGGAGGGCCCGCTACTTGTCGAGCCAGACTCGCGCGATGGCCGGCGAGCCATAGCCGTCCGTGCGCCGGAGCGCGGCTGCGGCCATGTTCCGGACGGACGGCTGGAAGGCGAGGAAGCCGTTGTCGTACGGCATCCACATTCTCAGGACCTGATCGAACTCCCGATCGACGATCTTCTTGGTGACCACACGCTGCTCGGCGCGATCGGGGGTCTGCCGGAGCTTCGACACCAGCTCGTCGATGGTCGGATCGTTGACGCGGAAGAAATTCTTCGTCGACTTGGAGTGCAGGTAGTGGTACGTCCGCTCGTCGAGCCCCACCGCGTGGCCCGACTGGAATCCCCACGACATCCCCTCCCACTTGCTCTCCACGTAGCGGCCGTAGTACGTCGTGTAGTCCATCTTGGTGATCTTGACATTGATGTTGAGATTCCTCTTCAGGTCCTGCTGCACGAGCTGGACCTGCGAGGTCATCTGCGGGAAGTACTCGTAGTAGAACAGCGTCGTCTCGAAGCCGTTCGGATGCCCCGCCTCGCTCAGGAGCTTCTTCGCCTCGGCGGGACGGTACTGGACCCACGGACCGAGCTGGGCGAGTGTGGGCGGCTTGTCCTGGTAGTAGATGTAGGGAACGCCCCACCCGGGGATGCCGTGGCCCTCGTAGACCGTGTCGACCTGCTTCTGGCGGTCGATGGCCATGGAGATCGCGCGGCGCACCTTCAGGTCGTTGAAGGGCGGCTTGTCCTGGGCGAGGGCCACGCCGAAGGGGGCCAGGGTGTTGGCGTAGGCCTGAATCTGCGCGGACGCGTTGGTCTTCCGGACGGTCTCCACTTCGGCGGGGCTCGCCTGCCAGATGATGTCGCTCTGTCCCGAGCGGAACGCCGCGAGGCGGGTGGCGGCGTCAGGCGTCGAGAGAATCGTGTATTCGTCCAGGTAGGGCCGGCCCTTGTCGAAGTAGTCGGGGTTCCGCGAGAGCACGATCCGCACCTTGCGCGTGTGCTCCTTGAGGAGATAGGGCCCGGTCCCGATCATGCGCTTCTTGAGATCGCCGTCTTCCTCCAGCACTTCGCGGGAGAAGATCACGGCGATGGGCTCCGCGAGGTTGTGCGCGAACAGCACGTTGGGCGTCTTGAGATGGATGCGCAGGGTGTACTTGTCGGGCGTCTCCATCCCCTCGATCTCGCGGAACGTAAACGACTGCACGCCCTCCTTGGCGTAGGCCTCGAAGCAGTACTTGACGTCGGCGGCCACGAGCTCACGCCCGTTCAAGGGCGCCACGCTCTGCCACTTGACGCCGTGGCGCAGCTTGAAGGTCCACACGCGGTGATCGGAGTTCGCCTCCCACGACTCGGCGAGATCGCCCACGAGGGTGAGGTCGTTGGTGCCCGTCGCCTCGTCCGTGAACCGATAACGCACGAGCCGGTTGTGCACGAGGCCGGCGAACTGGAAGAGCCCGACGGACTGCGTCAGCCGGGGGTCGATGACGGGCGGGTCCCAGGCCGAGGCCCGCGCGATCGACCCGCCTCGCTTCGGCGGCTTCGTGCTCGCGGGGATCCAGTCTGGATAGGGCGACGAGCCCTGGGCGAAGGACGGCCGCCGGCTCGCGCCGACGAGGGCGGTGGCGCCCACCCCTCCCCATCCCACGCGCTTGAGAAAGCTGCGTCGATTCAGGCGGCGGCCGTCATGGATACCGTTTCGGTCGGCGATGGACATCGGGCTCTCCTTCTTGGTCCAGACGTCTCTGTCGACACGTTTGCGAAGGAAAGAGAAAGGTGAACGTGACGGTGCCATACGCCGGGAGGGGAGTCAAGCAATGGGACGGTTGGGTGCAATGTCTGCCCCCTCACCCCTACCCCTCTCCCCCGGTGGGGGAGAGGGATTTAGATTGGATTGCCGGCGAAGGTCCAGCGCGGATCGGCGGCTGGGATCTCGACCTCGGGCAGCTTCAGCTCGCGGCGCACGATGTTGGCCCCGAGGTTGATGGCCACGCACTTGTAGAAGGCGATGCGGCGGGCCAGACCCTCGCGGCCGAACCCGCAGTCCGTGGAGAGCACGAGGCGCTCGGGCGGCACGTACTCGAGCGCCCGGCGAATCAGCCCCGCCACGAACTCGGGCGGCTCCACGGCCGCCGTGGAGTGGTTCACCACGCCGATGGCGATCTTCTTGTCGGTCCGGAACTTGGCGAGAAGCGGCAGATCGCGGCCGTTGGTGGAGGCGCACTCCAGGGTGATCACGTCGGCGTTCGTCTGGAGCAGGTGCGGCAGGGACCGCTCGTACGACGGCCGCTCCCAGTGCAGCGGCTGCTGGTTGGGATTTCCCCAGCACGTGTGGAGCCAGATCTCCGTCTCCACGCCGGCGATCTCCCGGTTGACCGCCTCCGTGAAGAACTCGAGATCCTTGTCGGTGGCCGTCCCGTTGGCCCCCGCGATGTGATGCTGCGGCTCCTCGACCTGGATGACGCGACAGCCCGCGGCCGCCACTTCCTTGAGCTCGGCGTTGAAGACGTCGGCGAGCGCCAGGATGAGGTCACGATCCGACGGGTAGTGGCGGTTCACGAGCATCTTGGCGAGCGACTGGCCGGTGATGGCGCCGAACTTCACGGGGCGCGCGCTGAGCCGCTGGGCCGCCTTGAAGAGCGCGGCGTACTGGAGGGGGCCGCCCGTGATCTTCTCGCCGACCAGGGCCGGCTGATACGCCTCCATCACCTCGTAGAGGATGTGGCCGGGCTGGAGCCCGCGCCAGCCGCCGCCCGTGGAGCGGTCCACGTGGCCGGTGATCCCGCCCAGCCGCTCGATCACGTAGAAGAACCACGATTTCCCTCCGACCGTGAGGTCGAAGCGCGAGTCGCCGTCGGTGACGAAGTCGAGGCCCGCCATCTCCTGCTCGCGCACCAGGCAGGCCACCGCGTCCACGTACTGCTCGCGGAAGCGCGAGTCGCCCATGGCGTCCTTGAACCCGCGCCCGCGCAGCTCTTCCGTGAACCAGTGCGGGCGCGGGTAGGATCCGGTGATGGTGGTGGGCAGGATGGTGTCGCGCGTGGCGTTGAGCATGAGGAGGACTCTGACGGCTCCGAGGGGAGGCTGTCAAGCCCGACCGGCATTCCGCCGGTTCGCGGCCGTCTCGCCTGTGCGAGAATACCGCGAATCCATTCCAACGAAGGAGGCGGAGAACATCATGCGCGCACTGGTGGTCATGAGCCTGGCCGCCCTCCTGATGCTTCCGGTTGGAGCGGCGGCGCAGGGCAGCCTCAACGTCTACTGCAGCGTGCAGGCCGAGTGGTGTCAGGGCATCGCCACCGAGTTCCAGCGTCAGACCGGCATCAAGGTCGCCATCAGCCAGAAGGGCTCCGGCGAAACGCTCGCGCAGGTGACCGCGGAGGCCGCCAATCCCAGAGGTGACGTCTGGTTCGGCGGCACGGGCGATCCGCATCTTCAGGCTGCCGAGCAGAATCTCACCCTTCCGTACAAGTCGCCAAACCTCGACAAGCTGCACGACTGGGCCCGTCGACAGGCCGAGCAGTCTGGCTACAAGACGGTGGGCATTTACGCGGGAGCTCTCGGCTTTGGCTACAATCCCGAGCTCCTTCAGAAGAGAAAGCTCGCCCCGCCCGCCTGCTGGAAGGATCTCCCGAAGGCGGAGTACAAGGACGAGATCCAGATCGCGAACCCCAACTCCTCGGGCACCGCCTACGTCGCCATCGCGACCATCGTCCAGCTCTTCGGGGAGGACGAGGCGTTTCGGTACCTCAAGCAGCTGCACAAGAACGTGAACCAGTACCCGCGCTCGGGCACCGGTCCCATCAAGGCCGTGGCCCGGGGCGAGACCTCGATCAGCATCAGCTTCTTGCACGACGGCGTTACGGAAGCGGTCGCGGGTTTCCCCGTCAAGACCCAAGCCCCGTGCGAGGGCACGGGCTACGAGATCGGCTCGCTCAGCATCATCAAGGGCGCGCGCAGCCTCGACAACGCCAAGAAGTTCGTCGACTGGGCGCTGACCGCTCCGGCCCAGAAGATCGGTGCCGACAACAAGCAGTTCCAGGTGCCTTCCAACCTGGAGGCCAAGCTGCCGCCCCAGGCTCCCAAGTTCGCCGAGATCAAGCTGATCAACTACGATTTCGCGAAATACGGCTCGAAGGCGGAGCGCAAGCGGCTGCTCGAGCGATGGGAGAAAGAGGTCAATAGCCAGCCGAAGTAGCGGCGGGACCATGGGCCGAGGTCTGCGACGGAGCGCGTTGATCTGGAGCATCCTCGGAAGCCTGGGCTTTCTCGTGCTGCCGTGGTACGCGCTCCCTGACGGTCTCTTCGGCCTGGGCTGGCCCGCCAGGATGCTGGCCGAGCGCGACCTCGCCCCCGCCGTCTTGCAGGCGGTGAAGTTCGGACGGCCCTGGCTGCTCGTGCCGGGCCTCGTGCTGATGGGCGCCCTCGTCGCGACCGGCCTGGCCCCGCGGGTCTTCGGGCGTTCCCTGGTGCTGCTGGGCGCCGCCGGCTTCCTCTACACTCTCGCCCAGGGATTCGCGATCGGGCTTTCCGGCTGGTCCTGGCCTTTTCTCGAGCGACTCTTCGGCGCTCTCGACGACCGTCAGCTCGGCCTGGGCGGCGGCGCGCTCGTGGTTCTCGCCTCCTTCCTCTTCCTGTTCGCGACAGGGCTCGCCGCCCGGGGCTATTTCAGGAGCGACGCCTTCGTCGCCGGCGCCGTGGTCCTCGTCGCCGTCCTCGTCGGTCTCTTCACCTTCTTTCCGGTCGTCCGCATCCTGATGAGCGCCGCGCAAGCCGACGGGGGGGCGCTCTCCATGAGCGCCCTCCTCGGTCGCCTCGGCACCGCCAAGGTCTGGAGGCTCGACTGCCTGGGGGGCGGTAGACAGTGCGGCGTCGCCTGGAACACCCTGGCCCTGGCGCTCCTCACGGCGACTACCACGACAGGGCTCGGGCTCGCCTTCGCTCTCGTGGCCACGCGGACTGGATTCAGGGCCAAGCGCGTACTCCGCTTGCTCACCGTGCTCCCCATCATCACCCCGCCCTTTGTCATCGGGCTCGGTCTCATCCTGATCTTCGGACGCGCCGGCTTCGTCAACCAGCTCATGGAGTGGGCCTTCGCGGTACCGCCGTCGCGCTGGATCTACGGCCTGCCCGGGGTGTGGCTCGCTCAGACCTTTGCCTTCACGCCGGTGGCCTTCCTCGTCTTGATCGGGGTCGTCGAAGGGGTGAGCCCGTCGCTCGAGGAGGCCTCGCAGACCCTCCGCGCCGGCCGCTGGGAGACCTTCCGCCGCGTTTCCTTGCCCCTGATGCGCCCCGGGCTCGCCAACGCCTTCCTCATCGGCTTCATCGAAAGCATCGCGGACTTCGGCAATCCGATCGTGCTGGGCGGCAACTTCGGCGTGCTCTCGACGGAGATCTTCTTTTCCATCGTGGGGGCCCAGCTCGACCAGGGCCGAGCCGCCGCCCTGGGTCTCATCCTGCTCGCCTTCGCCCTCGGCGTCTTCCTCCTCCAGCGCCGCCTCGTCGGCCGCCGACTGTACATTTCGATCTCGGGCAAGGGAGATGCCGGCCAGCCGGCTCCGCTGCCCACACCCGTGCGGCGCCTCGCTCTCGGCATCGCGCTGCCGTGGGCCCTCTTGACCCTCCTCATCTACCTGATGGCCCTCGCGGGCGGGTTCGTGGAGACCTGGGGCCGGAACTACACGCCGACCCTGCGCCACTACGCCAAGGCCTTCTCCATCGAGCGCGGCCCGGCCGGCCTCATCTGGTCGGGGGCCGCCTGGAACTCCCTCTGGACCACCCTCGAGCTCGCCTCCATCGCGGCACCTCTCACGGCCGGCATCGGGCTCCTCACCGCCTGGCTGCTCGTGCGCCAGCGCTTCTCCGGCCGGTCCGCGCTCGAGCTGGCGACCATGCTGAGCTTCGCCATTCCCGGGACGGTGATCGGCGTGAGCTACATCCTCGCCTTCAACGTCCCCCCCATCGAGCTCACGGGCACCGGCATCATCCTCGTCCTCTGCTTCGTGTTCCGGAACCTGCCCGTGGGCGTGCGCGCCGGGATGGCCGCCATGAGCCAGATCGATCCGAGCCTCGACGAGGCCTCGCGCACGCTCGGCGGGCGGAGCTTCGCGACCCTCTGGCGGGTCATCCTGCCGCTGCTCCGGCCAGCCGTGGTGGCGGCCCTCGTCTACAGCTTCGTGCGGGCGATGACCACGGTGAGCGCGGTCATCTTCCTGGTCAGCGCCGAGTACGACATGGCGACGACGTACATCATCAACCGGGTGATCAACGGCGACTACGGCGTGGCCATCGCCTACTGCTCCGTGCTCATCCTTCTCATGCTCGCGGCCATCGGGATCATCCAGTGGCTGGTGGGGACTCGGCGAATGGGGCGCCGGGCGGTGGCCCCCGCCACCCCCGTAGTCATCGGGAGAGTGGCATGAGCGCTGACCGCGCGGTCGGCATCACCTTCGAGGGCGTCAGCAAGTCGTATGGAGATGTCGCCGCCGTGCGCGACGTGAGCTTCTCCATCGCCCCCGCCAGCCTGGTCACCCTCCTCGGCCCGTCGGGCTGCGGCAAGACGACGACGCTGCGCCTGACCGCCGGCCTCGAGACGCCAACGGCGGGGCGCATCCTGATCGGCGACCGGGACGTGACCGCGCTCACCGCCACCGACCGCAACGTGAGCATGGTGTTTCAGAGCTATGCCCTCTTCCCGCACATGACCGTCCTCGACAATGTCGCCTACGGGCCAAGCGTGACGGGCCGGACCCGGCGCGCCGCCCAGGCCGCCGCGCGCGCCAGCCTCGCCACGGTGGGCCTCGCCGGCCTCGAGGCGAGGTTCCCCAGCGAGCTGTCGGGGGGCCAGCAGCAGCGCGTAGCCATCGCCCGCGCGCTCGTGCTCGAGCCGGGCGTTCTTCTCTTCGACGAGCCGTTGTCGAACCTCGACGCGCGCCTGCGGCGCCAGGTCCGCGAGGAAATCCGGGAGCTCCAGCGCCGCCTCCGCATCACCGTCGTCTATGTGACGCATGACCAGGAGGAGGCGCTCGCGGTCTCCGACCGGATCATCGTGATGAACAACGGACGCATCGCTCAAGACGGGCGGCCGCGCGACCTCTACGAGCGCCCGGCGGATGCCTTCGTGGCCGGCTTCATGGGGGAGGCGAATCGGGTCACCGGCGTGCTCGAGCGTCTTGATGGCGAGACGGGCCGCGTCACCATCGGTGGGCTCCAGTACACGCTCCCCCATCGCGGCCTGCCTGCCGGCGTCGTCGAGGTCGCCATCCGCCCTGAAGCCATCCTGATCGAGAGGGGCCCGGCGACGAACGGAGCGCTCCTCGGCACCGTGAGCCATGCCGCGTACCTCGGCTCGCGCATGGAGTACTCGATCGCCACGGAGATCGGGGGGCTGTTCGTCACCAGTCCCACGGTGAGCGAGCCGCTCTCTCGCGGCGACATGGTGGCGCTGACCCTCGCGGATCACGGCGTGACGCTGATCCGCACGTGATCAGGCGCCGGGCCCCAGCTCCTCGCTGAGGAAGCGGTCGATCAGGCGGCGGGCGCGGTCGGGAGAGGCAAAGGTCTGGGCGCGGATGAAGGCGCGCCCGCTCGAGGCGAGATAGAAGCGCTCGTACTGCTCGCCGCGGCTGGCCAGCGCGCTGCCCACGAAGTCCCAGGCGAGCCGGAAGATGCGCGCCCGCTGCTCCGCCGTGACGTCCTTGGCCCCCCGCAGGAAGCGATCGATGAGAGGACGCAAGGACGGATCGGCGAGCTGCGCGGAGGTCGGCGCGGCCAGCAGGTTGTGCGACCCGAGGAGGCGGATGATCTCGTTCACCCGCGGGAACCACAGGGGCAGGAGCGGGCGCAGCGCGCGGAAGGGCCGACCGTCGGGAAACCACACCCCGTTGCCCCACTCGTAGGCGCCCTGCTCGGCGGAGTGCACGCCCGCCCGCGTCATCTCGGCATAGCTCCAGATCTCGCCGAGCATCTCCGCCCCCGCGCCCGACGCCGCATTGATCGCCTCCGCCATGCGGGTGGCCACGCCCCAGGCGAACTCGAGCTTGATCTGGGCGCGGATGGAGGTCTGCTGCATGATGTTCGGCTGCCAGCCCGTGGTCATGACGGTGTTGTAGACGGGCAGGTTGGCGTCGATGAAGACGCGCTCGCGCGGCACTTCCACATCGTCGAAGATCACGAAGGCGTCCTGCTCGTCGAAGCGGCTCGAGAGGGGATGGTCGAAGGCGTTCCCGGCGCTGCTGTAGCTGTCGCGGCACAGGAACTTGAGCCCCGGCGTGGCCATGGGGATCGAGAAGGCCAGCGCGTAGGCATCGGTGCCCGCCGCGAGCGGAGCGCCCGGGTACACGAAAAGCTCGTCCGAGAACGGGGCAAGGGTGGCGAGGATGCGCGCGCCGCGCACCACGATGCCGCGCGCGGTGTCCTCCACCTTGTGCAGGGCTACCTCGTCGCCCGCGGCGGGCACGTCGCCGCGCGTCTTGTCGATGGTGGGCTGCACGATGGTGTGGGTGAGCGAGAGATCGCGCCGGGCCACCTCCTTGTGAAAGGCGACCAGGTTGGCCGCGCCGCGCTCGTTGCCGTTGATCGACCACTCGTCGGCTCGGCCCGCGAAGCCCGCCACCGTGGCGTTGAGATAGTCCGGCGTGCGGCCCATGATGCCCACGCTGTATTCCGCGATGCGCTCGAGGCACGCGTGCCGCCGCACGAGGTCCTCGCGCGAGCGCGGAATGATGTGGCTGACGTTGATGAGCTCGCCCGTCTCGGGATCGGGCATCAGGCAGACGTCGGCCGCCTCGTGCTGCAGGTCGAAGAGGGCGGCCACGGAGCGCGCCGCGCCCGCGAAGGCCGGGTGGGCCGCGACGTCGCGCACGCGCTCGCTGCCCACCCAGATCTCGCGATCGTCCTTCAGACCTTGCAGGAACTCTTTGCCTGTGCGGGCCATGGCGGCACGATAGGGGGCCGGGCGCCCGTCGTCAAGGAGCGCACCTCAGGGGCAATCGAACCGCGTAACTTCATCACTCCTCCGGAAAGAATTACCGTCCGCGGCCATTCGGGTCGCGGGAATCCCCACACCTTCGCGACTTTCGCGCCATTCACGATTGGCACGTCGGCTGCTCTCTTCTGACAGGCCCAGCCAGCGAGAGTCGAGGTGACGGTATGCCTGACGTGGTTCAGATCATCGTGACGCCGGGATCCGGGGATGGACGAGCGCGGGCCACGGCGCGACGTCTCCAGAAGGCCCTCGGTCGCCGGGGATATGCCGCTCGCATTCAGACCTTCGCGGATCTCGAGCGTCTCCTGGAGTGGTCGGCCACCTGCGAGCCCGATTACTCGCACCTGGTGGCCGTGGGAGGAGATGCCACGCTCAGCGCCGCCGCGGCAGCCGCCGTGCGACTGTCCATTCCCTTCCTTCCCGTCCCCACCGGGTTCGGCAACATGTTCGCGCGGGCGTTCGGCTTCGGCGACCAGACCCGTCGGGTCATCGAGCACTTCGAGCGCGGCCAGGTCCGACGGGTCGACGTCGGGGTCTACCCGGGCGAGCGGATCTTTCTCTCGCACCGGAGCTACGGACTGCTGGAGGAGATCCAGCGCGCCGTGGAGCGAGGGCGGGCCCAGCCCAGGTCCCGGGTGCTCCGCCATCTCGCCTATTACCTCACGGCCGAGCGCTTCATCCTCACCGGCCCGCTTCCCTCCATCCGGGTGGAGGTGGACCGAGTTCTGGTTGCCGAGGAAGCGGCCCTCGTCACCGTCGCGAACGTGGAGACGTATCGCGGTTTTCTCAACCTGACGCCGACCGCCTCGCCCATCGATGGGCTCTTCGACGTCTTCGTGATTCCACACACGACAAAGATCGGCGCATGGATGCGCATCTTCCAGATCTTGCTCGGACTCCCGGGACGGTGGGAACGTGTCGTGCTGTCTCGCGGTCGGAGCGTGCGCGTCACCGTGAATGGCCGGGCGTCCGAGGATCTCGAGGTCCGGCGGCGCGCCTTGCCGCTCCTGGTGCTGCCGGAGAGCCTCGAGACCCTGAAGGTCCGTCAAGCCGAGGCCGAAGTTGTCTGTGTGCTCGATGGCGGCGGGCCCGCCGCGCCTCCCCTGGTCACTGAACCGCGCGTCGCGGAGCTGCGTCCGCGGTCTTAGCTTGCAGGCTCGCCCCCACCAGCACCAGGAGCCCGAGGCCGATCCACACCATCTGGCGCGCGCGACGGACGAGGCTGAAGGCAAGTCCCGCGCTCGCCCTGAGCCCCAGCGCCACGAAGAGTCCCGTGTTGGCGCCCTCCAGTACCCCCAGGCTCCCCGGGACCAGGAACGACGCGAATCGGACTCCTGAGCCCACCGCCTCGATCACCGTCGCCGTGGCCACGCCCGCGGGAATGTCCAGGACGAACAGCATGGCCGCCACCTCGAGGGCGCCCAGCAGCCAGCCGCAAAAGTGAAACGCCACCGAGAGCAGGAATCGGTGCCACCGGTGACGGTAGAACTCGCGGAGGTTGCTGTCGAGGCGCTCGGCATACGACCTGTCCTCGATGAGCCCGGCCCAGGTTAGCAGCCCGCCCGCCCGGCGGACCAGCCCGGCGAGCTGCGTGACAAGGAATCCTCCGACGAGAAGCGTCTCGACGGCAAGCAGCGCGAACATCCCCGAGATGACGTCGCCCTTGACGGGGACGAACGTCTTGGCGACGACCAGCCCGACCACGAGGAGGAGCGTTTGCGCGATGGTGCTGGTGGTCTTGGCAATGATCACCGAGGGCACGCTCGCCTCGTAGGAGACGGCGGAGCGCAGGAGCCAGACCTTTACCGCCTCTCCACCCACCGAGCCCAGAGCCGTCACCAGATTGAGCGCTTCGCCCGCGATGCGCGCGAGGAGCATCCTCCCGTACGGGGCCGGCTTGTCGGCAAAAGCGTAGCGCCAGCCCAGGGTATCGACGGCCATGATGAGGCCGTAGGGCAGGCAGACGAGCACGAGCTGCCACCAGGCCATCCGGCTCAGGACCGAGACGATGGGTCCGGCGCCGATCCGGATGACCAGGAAGATGAGAAGGACAACCCCGCCGGCGAAGAGGAGGGTCCGGAGGATCTTCACTCTGCCCATCCCATACAAGCGCCGTGCCAGCAATCTGGAGGACCGTGTGCTACGTTTGAACGTGAGAGCAAGAATGACCTGCTTGCGACGGCACGCGCTGCTGACAGGGGCTATGTTGGCGCTCGG
>QHSC01000256.1 GCA_003220345.1 Candidatus Rokuibacteriota bacterium
CTCGACCGCATCGCCAGTATCATGGCCTCTAACTGGCACTTCACGCAGCGCCACTGGTCCCGGGAAGACTCCCCGTTTCATGACGATTACGGTCTGGTCTTCGCCAGCGCGAACGCGGAGATTGTGGGATATAGCATCTACAAGCGCTTGGTGCTTGATGGTACGCCAGCGCTTTATCGAGCCGGGGCCGCGGTCGCGGTTAGCCACCAGAGATATGGCTTCTATCGGATGATGAGCCAGGCGATGCTTACAACCGAGTGGAGCGCTAGGCCGGGCGTGGAGAAAATGTACTTAGCCTGGCGCACGCGCAATCCAATCATTTGGGCGGCCAATGCACGCTTGTGTAAGGCCGTGGTGCCGTCCATCTTGGAGGCGCAGGTCGATGCCAAGCTCCAGGATGTGTGCCTGCGACTGGCACGCCAGCTCTATCCGGACTGCCCGATCGAACCGCCGGCAATGATCATGCGCGATGTTTACGAGCACTTGACATATATCTATCAACCTTACGACCATTTTGTCTCACCAATCTCCGCGTGGTACGCCGACGTCGTGCCCAATCCGGGCGACGCGGTGTTCTCAGTCGGAACAGTGCAGAAGCTGGTGGCGGACGAATCGAGTCCCGAGGCTTCGACTTAGAAATCGGCCACAAAGCGACTGGGATCAACTCCCCCCTCCGCGGGCATCCTCCCCACCCGCCCTGGGGCATGTGGAGGCCAGCCGGGAGTCGGTGCCCGGGGGCGCGCCTAACAAACGCTTGCAGCCGACGCCGGGGAGTGGGGGGGGCGGTGGCCCCGCACCACGTCGGTGGCCCCCGGTGCAGGTGAAGCGTGGCGTTGGGCGGCAGACAAACGAGGAGGTGTGACAGTGGACGTGTTGCTGGTGGTCGACATGCAAGAGGGCCTTCTCTCTGGCGGGCCGAAGCACGACCTGCTTGCTGTCGTCGAGCGTATCAATCGTCTGGCCCTGCGCGTACGACAGAGCCGAGGCTCGGTCTTTTTCGTTCAGCACGCGGGCCCTGTTGGTGACGAGTTCGAGCCGCTCACACCTGGGTGGCAGCTTTTGAGCACCATCAAGACCGAGCCATGCGACCGCGTCGTCAGCAAGACGCTCAACGACCCATTCTTCCAAACATCCCTTCAGTCGGATCTCGCTGAGCTACGCCCTGAGCGCGTCCTGGTGGCAGGGTGGGCCACAGACCTTTGCGTCGATGCGACTGTTCGTTCAGCCGCTGCGTTGGGCTTTAAAGTGATTGCGGTCGCCGACTGCCACACGGTGAGCGACCGACCGCATCTCAGTGCGGACAAGGTCATCAGCCATCATCACTGGGTTTGGGCCAACCTCCTCGCGCCACACCCTGTGAGGATCGCTCGGGAGGCGGAGGTCTAGATTGTTGACCTCGAGCGAAGGCGCGCTCTGTCGCCCAACTGGCCGTCGCAGTCGGACGGACGGGTCGGTCGCTGCGTTGGCTCTCCGTCCGCCGTTGAACGGGAGTATTCGGCGGCCACCGGAACCGATGGCGTGGGTGTAGCCTGGACAGGCACCGAATGAGCACGGCCGTGAATGTCCTGGAAGATGGTGCGGACGATGTCGTCTCATGACGAACTCCTGGAGGGATACCTCGCTCATGCCGAGGCGGTGGCACATGAGCGCAAAGACACCAACTTCTGGGCATTCAACGAGCTGGCCGATCTGATGCGCGACGATCCTGACGGGGCGTGGCAGATCATGGGCGAGCTCGTTGCCCGCGCGTCCGATGAAGAGACCCTCGGATACGTGGACGCAGGAGCACTCGAAGACCTTATCTGTAAGCATCCCGGTGCCATGATTGACCGTGTGGAGAGCCGCGCGAGGCAGGATGCCCGCTTTCGCAAGGCCGTCGCACGCGTGTGGGGATGGACACGGATTCCGAAAGAAATACGTGCGCGGCTGGACATGCTCGTGGCCGAAGAACGCCGTTGGTGAGTGCGCCGTCGAACTTCACGTTCAACCGGACCGCCGGCTCGCATACGCTCGCCGCGGCCGATCAACGCGGCGTTATACGGCCAGGAGATGATAGTGCCTGACGCGCATTCCCCCGTAAGAGCAGGTGACAGCGCTCCCGAGTTCGAACTGCCCGCGGTGGATCGAGACGGCAATGTGGCACTACGTGACTACCTCGATCGCAGCCCAGTGCTCCTCGGTCTCTTCCGAGGCCTGTACTGTGCGTTCTGCCGACGCGCAATCGCCGGTCTCGGTCGCCATAGCGCCAATCTTGCGCCGCTCGGTATCCAGACGCTCGGAGTCGTAGCAACCCCGACAGACCATGCGCGCTTGTACTTCAAGTATCATCCCGTACCGATCTCCTTGGGTGCTGATCCAGTAATGACCACACATGCGGCGTATGGCCTGCCGAAGGTGCTAAAGGAGAGCTGGGATTTAGCGACACGCATCAATCCGACCGGAGAGTTGAGCGAACCGTTGCCGATCTGGGAGGCAAACAAGGCGCTCGGGCAGCTAGATCGATTCAAGCCCACTCAAACCGACCGTGATGACATGCAACGTACCTGGAACCAGCTCACGGGCCTATTCTTGATCGACCGCAATGGAATCGTCCGGTGGGTATTCGTCGAGGCTGCCGATGGGCCCTCCGGGATGGGGACATACCCGCCCGAGGCGGACCTGGTCACCGCGGCGCAGATAATCCTCCGATAAGGGTGCCGAAAAATGGCGTGCGCATCTACGCGCGCGTACCGCATAACAATATGATTGAGCGGACCGGCTCAGAACCGCCCGCCGCTCATCATGATCGTTCGACAGCTGTCGTCAACTACCAGCACGGCCGGAGTGATATTCAACAACTGATGACGTCTCCACTGGGAAGACCGGTCGATGGCCCTGATGTCTTCCTGACATGCTGACGATGCGGGCGGGCACACGACGCCGGGTGGTCCTCCTCCTCCGCGCACTCGGCGGGACTGTCGTGATCGGCGCGGTGGTCGGCGGCGCGAATGGCTCCGGGTTCCGCGACGCCCCGCTCCTCGGGGCAATGCTCGGCGCCTTCGGCGGCGTCACCAACGGCGTGATACTGGTGGGCGCGATTCTCGGAGCCGAGATCTTCCTCCCGCCGACGCGGCTCGGTCATGCGCTCGAACGGATGCCGTTTCTTGTCACCTTCGCGATGAAGCTCCTTGTCTACGGCACCCTGATCGTGCTCGTCATCGAAGGCAGACCCGGCGGGCGCCTCGTCCGCGCCGTCGCCGCCATGCTGCTCAGCACCGACCTCGTAGAGGCGATGTACGTGCAAAGGGCCCCAAGGGCCGTGCTGATGGCGAGCACATTCTTGCTCTTGAGCTACGCCATCTTTATGCTCCAGATGGGCCGCCTGGTCGGTGAACGCACCCTACGCAACATCGTGTTCGGCCGCTACCACCGCTCGCGCACGGAGGAGCGATTCTTCCTGTTCGTCGACATCGCCGGCTCGACGCCGCTCGCCGAGCGAATCGGGCCCGCCGCGGTCCATCGCTTTCTCGGCGAAGTCTTCCGACTTGCCTCGGACCCGATCGACGATCACCGAGGCGAGGTCTATCAATACGTCGGCGACGAGATCGTGATCACCTGGACGGTGGCCGAAGGGCGCGACGGCGCTCGACCTGTCGCCTGCTTCTTCGCGATCGAACAGGCGCTCGCGTGGGCCGCGCCGGAGTTCGAGCGCGAGTTTGGCGCGGTGCCGCGCCTCCGCGCTGCGCTGCACGGCGGCCCGGTAATTACGGGTGAGGTGGGAGGCAGTCGGCGTGCGATCGTATACCACGGCGACGTGATGAACACCACCTCACGCATCGAGCAGGCGACGCGAGACCTCGAGCGGCAGTTCCTCGTCTCCGGCGATGCAATGGAGCGGCTTGCGGATCTCGGAGGCTTTGCGCTCGACGACCTCGGCCTGCAGCGACTGCGGGGCCGCGCTGGGGCGATGCACGTCTACGCGGTCGCGGCCAAGCCCTCAAGGAATGGCCAGAAGACGATATAAGGGGAACCGGGACTGTCGAACCACGGCATTCAGCCGACGGCGTTTGGCCGCGGCTGATACCGACCGTTAGGCGGCGTGACTTCGAAACCGGATTGGTGAGTTCCCTGGACCGCTCCCGTCCGTCCGACCCGTGTGCGCCGCCACGCGGGGGTTGACACGGCGAAGGCCCTTGCGTTTCCCTATGCTCTTCACGAGGCCCAGCGGCAGCGCAAGGTAAGTGAGAAAAGCGACCAAGGAGAGGCAGGTAACATGAAGAAGAGCCGGTCGAAGAGAGTCGAGTCTCCATCTGAGCTAATAAACGCGAGAATCGAGGATCTGGGCGACTGGAGGGGCGAGATGCTCTCCCGGCTCCGCGCCCTGATCAAGGAGGCAGA
>QHSC01000257.1 GCA_003220345.1 Candidatus Rokuibacteriota bacterium
TCAGCTCTTCAGAGTTCAGCCGCGGCCCCGTTCTAGTTCGGCATAAGTTCCAAAGGAAAAAAGCGAGATGCAGAGCAGTGCTGAGCAGCATATCTTTGTCACAGGGGCATGCGGCGCTGGCAAGTCAACGCTGGCAAAGGCGTTGTCTCAGCAGTTGCAGCTTCCATTGCATCGACTCGATGACCATCCAGACTTCCGGCAAATGCTTCCGGACGAACCTTGGCTCCACAGGGTGACGGATCCACAGCGGTATGCCCAGTGGCAAGCTCTCCGTCGGCACTTAGTCCATGAGGCGGTCAAGCTGCCACCACCGCACATCATCGAGGGCACCCACATCCTGACTGCCCCCGAGTTGACCACCGGATACAGACGGATCTTGGTCGATACGCCCTTGCACCAGATTATCCGGCAATCTCTGGCGCGGGATCGCGCAAAGTACGCTGAGGACCCCGCACGGTACGCCGATCGTTATGCGGGTGCGCCCGGCTCAGCGGGTGCCCGGCGGCGCGCGTTACTCGCCCGCCAGATCTACGAAAGCCTGCGCCTAGAGCTTGACGCCTTCCGGCACCTCCCTGGGGTCGAACTTGTGCCAAGTCGTGCGTTCACAACCTGGCTGCCACAGCAGGGAAGCGGGAGCATTGGGGCAGGTCTTGCATCGTGAATCAGGCTCTGGGCCGAACAACCGCCTGCAGCTGACGCCCTACCGCCTCGGCTTCGCTGCAGCTTCCGGGCGCAGCTGAGGCGTGACCGTTATCCGGACGACGTGCTACGCGAAGTACGAACGACGAGGCGGTGAGCGACCCTGACCGACGACTCATGTGAACGTATCTATTCGATCATTTCAAGACCACGACGAACCGGCCGTCGTCGGCGTTTGGCACCGGCCTGGGCAAGCCGCATACGCGTTTCTTCCTTTGTGGCAGACCCTCACCCTCGACCGCGCTGGCACGATCTTTCGGGAAGTCATCCGGGCTCAATGCAATATCTGGGTGGGTACGCTTGAACAACAAGTTGTCGCTTATCTGGCGATGAAGGG
>QHSC01000139.1 GCA_003220345.1 Candidatus Rokuibacteriota bacterium
CCCCTCGTGGGCTGGGCGTGGAATCCAGGCGCGGACCGCGAACCGGCGCCGGGCACGCAGGCCATGTTCGGCGCGCTCGTCAAGGCGTGGGCGGCATCGGGCGCTGTCTGCCCGGCGCGGTAGGTCGCGACGGCTCTCCGTCCTCCGGTTTGACCTCGCTCGCGCGCTCTGGCACGATCGGCGCGCGGTCGCCGACCGCGCATGCATGCTGACGATGTGAGAGAGGTGACGATGATCCATTTGCCCGCATCCCCCGATCCGCCTACCTCGGCGTGGACGGCTGTCGAGCCCTTGCCCGAGACGGCGCCCCTCGAGGGAGACCGTCGCGCCGACGTGGTGGTGGTGGGGGCAGGCTATTCGGGCCTCTCGGCGGCGCTCCACCTCGCGGAGCGCGGCGTGGACGTGGTGGTGCTCGATGCGGCGGAGCCCGGCTGGGGCGGCTCGGGGCGGAACGGTGGCCAGGTCATCCCCGGCCTCAAGCACGAGCCGGACGAGCTCGAGCACAAGTTCGGCCCGGAGACGGGGCGGCGCATGTGGCAGATCTCCGGCGGCGCCGCCGACTTCGTCTTCGAGCTCATCGCGCGCCACAAGATCTCCTGCCATGCTCAGGCCTGCGGCTGGATTGGCGCCGCCCCGCACGAAGCGGCCCTGTCGGGCCTGCGGTCGCGAACCGAGCAGTGGCAGCGGCGTGGCGCGCCCGTCGAGCTGCTGGATCGGCAGAAGATCGCGGAGCTGACGGGGACCACGTGCTATGTGGGCGGCATGCTCGACCGCCGCGCGGGCGCGCTCCAGCCGCTCGCCTATGTGCGTGGCCTCGCGCGGGCGGCCCGGCAGGCGGGCGCAGCCATCCACGGGCGCTCCGCGGCGAGAAAGCTGGACGCCCACGCGGGCGCCTGGCGGGTGGTCACGAGCGCGGGGAGCGTGACGGCGAGCACGGTCATCCTGGCCACCAATGCCTATACGGACGATCTGTGGCCGGGGCTCAAGCGCACCGTGCTGCCCGTGCAGAGCTACCAGGTCGCCACGCGGCCGCTGCCCGAGCACGTGAGGCGGCGCGTGCTCCCCGCGGGCCACGTCGTGTCGGATCTGCGGCGCATCCTCTTCTACTTCCGTCTCGATCCAGAGGGCCGTCTCCTCATGGGCGGGCGCGGTCCGTTGAACGACAGCGGCGATCCCGCCCTCTTCGCGCGGCTCGAGGCGACGGCGATGCGCTTCTTCCCCCAGGTGGGCGCGCCGGAGTGGGAGCACCGCTGGAGTGGGCGGGTGGCGCTCACCGCCGATCACCTGCCGCATCTGCACGAGCCGCGGCCGGGCGTGTTGATCGGGCTCGGCTACAACGGGCGCGGCGTGGCCATGGCCACGGTCATGGGCAAGCTGCTCGCCGACCGCGCCCTCGGCGCCTCGCCGGCCGACGTGGGCTGGCCGGTGACGCCCATCACGCCCGTGCCCCTCCACGCCTGGCGTCTGCCGGCCATGGCGCTGGTGGTCCACTGGAAGCGCTTCCAGGACTGGCTCGACGCGCGCAGGCCGGCTTGACACGTTTCAAGGGTGCGTGCTAGAGAAGCTGGACGTCCCACCGACGATCCCGACGACGCGACCGGAGGCACGACGGTTCAGCGCGCCGGGCACCCCCCGAGCGCAGGAGGGTACACCAATGATCGAGCGCACGGATCGGGGCAAGGCCGCCGGTATCACAGCGTCGCGCGCGAGCACGCGAACCAGGATCTCCCGCCGGACATTTCTCGCTGGTACGGCCGGCGTGGCGGTTGCGGCCACGGGCCCGTTCGTCCGGATCCCCCGGGCGGGCGCGGCGGGCAAGGTCGTCATCCGCACGATCGGCGGGTCGTACGAGGAAGCCAACGTGAAGGCGATCTTCGAGCCGTTCACGAAGGCCACGGGCATCGAGATCGTCAAGGTCCCCGCCACCCTCGGAAAGCTCCTTGCGATGTTCGAGTCCGGCAATATCGAGCTGGACGTGGTGGACGCGGGCGAGCTCGGCGTGCTTTCCCTGAGCCAGAAGGGCGCGCTGGAGAAGATCAACTACAAGAGCTGGAAGCTGACCAATCCCGACGATTTCGATCCGGCCATTCGTCGCGACGACATGATCGCCGATATCTATTTTTCATCCGTCCTCGGTTACAATTCGCAGACCTTCCCCGGCGGCAAGCAGCCGCGGAGCTGGGCCGAGTTCTGGGATCTCAAGAAGTTTCCCGGCCCCCGAATGCTCGCCGACATCGCCTCGGGCGCGGTCGATCTCGAATTCGCGCTACTCGCCGACGGTGTTCCGCGCGACAAGATCTACCCGATCAACGTGGACCGGGCTTTCAAGTCGTTCGATCGGGTGCGGCCGGGCATCCGCAAGTTCTGGGACACCGGCGCCCTGTCGGCTCAGATGCTTGCCGACAAGGAGGTCGTGCTCGGGAGCATCTGGAACGGCCGGCTGCAGGCCGTGGCCGACAAGGGCGCCCCGCTTGCCATCGAGTGGAACGAGGCCATGCTTCAGACGCAATACTGGGCCATCCTCAAGGGCGCCAAGAACCTCGAGAACGCCCAGCGCTTCATCGAGTTCGCGTGCCAGCCCGAGATCCAGGCCAGCCACGCCAAGCATATCCCGTATGGTCCCACCAACCGTCAAGCCTTCAAGAGCATCCCTGCCGACGTCGCGGCCCGGCTGCCGTCGAGCCCCGAGCAGAAGGCCAAGGCC
Source organism: Candidatus Rokuibacteriota bacterium (assembly GCA_003220345.1). Classification (GTDB taxonomy): domain Bacteria; phylum Methylomirabilota; class Methylomirabilia; order Rokubacteriales; family CSP1-6; genus AR37. The sequence goes on from QHSC01000139.1 coordinate 2,705, forward strand.
TTCCTGCAGAACGGCAAGTGGTGGGCGGACAACCGCGCCATGGTCAGCGAGCGCTGGTCGCAGTGGCTGCTCCAGAAGGGGTAGGAGGCGGAGCCGAGGTCCGACTCCACGAGCTGACCAAGACCTTCGGGTCAGTGGTCGCGGTGCGCGACGTCTCCGTCACCGTCGCGCCCGGCTCCTTCTTCACCCTCCTGGGCCCCAGCGGCTCCGGCAAGACCACCACCCTCATGATGGTGGCGGGCTTCGCCTATCCCACGCGTGGCGAGATCTTCGTGGACGGTGTGGCCATGGCGGGGCGACCCCCCCAGAAGCGCGAGCTCGGCATGGTCTTCCAGAGCTACGCGGTGTTCCCGCACCTGACCGTCGCCCAGAACATCGCCTTCCCGCTGCAGATCCGCAAGACGCCGCGCGCGGAGACCCGGCGTGCGGTGGGGGAGGCGCTCGAGCTGGTCCGGCTCCAGGGCTACGAGGGCCGGCTCCCCCGCCAGCTCTCGGGCGGCGAGCAGCAGCGGGTGGCCCTGGCCCGCGCCCTCGTGTTCCGGCCCCGCGTGCTCTTGATGGACGAGCCCCTCGGCGCGCTGGACAAGAAGCTGCGCGCCCACATGCAGCTCGAGCTGAAGCATATCCAGCAGCACCTGCACGTCACCGTCCTCTACGTCACCCACGATCAGGAAGAGGCCTTGACGATGTCCGACCGCGTCGCGGTCATGCGGGGCGGGCGGATCGAGCAGGTGGGAAGCCCGTCCGAGCTGTACGACGCGCCGGGGAGCAGCTTCGTCGCCGACTTCCTCGGCGAGTCGAACTTTCTCGACGGCATCGCCGTCTCCGCGGAGGGAGGCGGACGCTGGCGCTGCCGCGCGGCGGGCGGGCTCGAGTTCCTCGGCGTCGCCGCGGCGCCGCTTCAGGCGGGGCAATCCATCACCGCGGCCGTCCGGCCCGAGAAGGTGGTGCCGGCCGAGGAGGCGGGTGAGGCGGCGCCGGGCAAGAGCGTCAACGCGTGCAAGGGCGTCGTGGAAGAAGCCATCTACGTGGGAGATGCCACGCGGTACCGGGTGGGCCTCGGGCCCGACGGCGCCCTCACGATCAAGGTGACGAATCGTCTGGCCACCCGACCGCTCTCGGCGGGCGCCATGGTCGCCCTCGTCTGGTCGCCGGACGAGACGCGCCTCTTTCCTCGCGCGGAGCCATGAGCGCGGCGCCGGACGGCTCGGTCTCGGCCGGCGTGATGCCCGCGCCGGAACCTTCCCTGGCGTCAGCAGAGCGGCGGGAATCGTGGCGCCATTTCCTGGCGCTTCTTCCCGCTCTCCTGCTCCTGGCCGCCCTGTTCGTCTACCCCCTTCTCGGCATCGTCAATCGCAGCGTGTACAAGGCCGGCTACACGCTCGAGTCCTACCGCCAGATCTTCCGGGTCCCCGTCTATCTCCACGTTCTCGGAGGGACATTCAAGATCTCGGCGCTCGTCACCCTCGTGTGTCTCGCCCTCGGCTACCCGCTCGCCTATGTGCTGGCGACGTGCCGACCGCGAACGGCCCGGCTGCTCATGATCATCGTGGTGCTGCCGTTCTTCACCAGCATCATCGTGCGGACCTATGCCTGGATGGTCCTCCTGGGGCGGAACGGCATCGTGAACCAGTACTTGACGGCGCTCGGCCTGACCGACAAGCCCCTGGGCCTCCTCTACAATCAGGGCGGGGTACTGATCGGCATGGCCTACGTGCTGCTCCCGTACATGGTGCTGACGATCTACAGCGTCATGCTCGGCATCGACCCCAGCCTGATCCGGGCCGCCCACAGCCTGGGCGCGAGCCGCCTCCAGGCCTTCCGGCGTGTGTTCCTGCCCCTCTCGGTCCCCGGCATCGCAGGCGGCACCCTGCTCGTGTTCATCCTGAGCCTCGGCTTCTTCATCACGCCGGCCTTGATGGGGGGCCCCGGCGACATGATGATCGCGATGCTGATCGAGCGCGAGGTCGAGATCACGCTCAACTGGTCGTTTGCCTCGGCGCTGGCCGTCGTCCTCCTCGCGCTGACGCTGGTGGGCTTCCTCGGCTACAACCGCATCGTCCGGCTCGAGCGGATCTTCGAAGGGCGGGCGTGACGTGATATCCGACGAGGGGCAGCGGCGCGGCCCCGGGAGCGCGGCGGTCATGGCGCTGGCCGGCGCGGTGCTGCTCTTCCTCATCGCGCCGGTGGTGATCATCATCATCGTGTCGTTCAGCGGCGCCGACTATCTCAAGTTCCCGCCTCCCTTCCTGTCCCTGCGCTGGTACGAGCGGTTCTTCGGCGTGCCGAGCTGGCGGCAGTCCATCATCGTCAGCACACAGGTCGCCGGCCTGACCATGGTCCTGGCCACCGTCCTCGGGCTCCTGGCCTCGCTCGCGCTCGTGCGCGGCCGGTTTCGCGGGAAGGGGGCGATCTACGCGTTCCTCCTGTCTCCCATGATCGTGCCAACCATCATCACGGCCATCGGGCTCTACTTCTTCTTCGTCCGGCTCAAGGCCACGGGCAGCATCGTGGCCATGGCCCTCGGCCACACCGTCCTGGCCTTGCCCGTGGTCGTGATCATCATGGCCGCCACCCTCCAGGGCTTCGACATCCGCTTCGAGCAGGCGGCCCTCAGCCTGGGGGCGAGCCGCTTCACCGCGCTCCGGCGGATCACCCTTCCCCTGATCTTTCCCGGGCTGCTGTCGGCGGCGCTCTTCGCGTTCCTGACCTCGTTCGACGAGCTGCTCATCCCGCTCTTCCTGTCCGGCGTGGAGGTCCAGACCCTCACCGTGCGCGTCTGGAACAGCCTGGTGCTCGAGGTCGATCCGACCATCGCGGCCGTCAGCTCGTTTCTCATCGGCGTCACCACCGCCGTCCTCGGCGTCAGCGCGCTGCTTCGCGGCCGCCGCGAGGCCGCCCGTGCCTGACATTCACGGCTGATCGGAGAGTCCATGGCCCTGCACTTCTCGACGCAAGAGCTGGCCGCCCGGCGGCGGCGGGCCTGCCGGGCCATGGTCGCGCGCGGCCTGGACGGCCTGCTCATCTTCCGGCAGGAGAGCATGTACTACCTGACCGGCTACGACACGAGCGGCTACAGCATGTTCCAGGGCATGTACCTGGGCGCGGACGGAGCGCTCGCGCTCTGCACGCGCTCCGCCGACCTTCGCCAGGCGCGGATCACCTCGGTCATCCGGGACATCCGCATCTGGCGCGATCGTCAGGGCGCCAATCCTGCCGAGGACCTGCGCGACATGCTGGCGAGCTATCGCTGCCGCGGGAAGCGTCTCGGGATCGAGTACCACGCCTATGGCCTCACGGCCCAGCGCGGGCTGATGGTCGACGCCGCCCTGAACGGTTTCTGCCGCACGGAAGACGCGAGTGACCTCGTGCGTCTGCTCCGCCTGGTCAAGAGCCCGGCCGAGCTGCGCTACGTGCGGCGGGCGGGCAAGCTTGCCGACGAGGCCCTCGCGGTGGCGAATCGCATGACCGTCCCCCGCGCGCCCGTGGGCGGGATCTATGCCGGGATGCTGGGCCCGATCGTGGCCGGCGACGGCGACCCGTCGGCCAGCCGATGGCCCATGGGCAGCGGCAGGGAAGCTCTCCTCGTCCGGTATCACACGGGCCACGGCAAGGTCAGGCCGCGAGATCAGGTCACCTTCGAGTTCGCGGCGTCCTACCGTCATTACCACGCGGCCCTCATGCACGTGGTGCTGACGGGCCGGGTGGACCGGCGCCACGAGGCGATGTTCCGGGCGTGTCGCGATGCGCTGAAGGAATGCGAGGCGGTGCTGCGGCCGGGACGGACGGTCGGCGATATCTACGATGCCCACGCCCGCGTCCTCACGCGGGCGGGCTACAAGGGGCATTTCCTGAACGCCTGCGGCTACACGATGGGCGCGACCTACCCGCCCACGTGGATGGACGAGCCGATGATCTACGCGGGCAATTCCCAGGTGCTCGCGCCCGGCATGGTCTTCTTCATCCACATGATCCTGCTCAACAGCAAGACCGGCCTCAGCATGTGCCTGGGCGAGACCTCGATCGTCACCCGGCGCGGGGCCGAGCCGGTGACCCACGCGCCCAGGGCCCTCGTGACGAACTGACGGCGCCATACGCAGCGCATGACGCGCCGCACGCTCTTGGCTATCACCTTCTGAATCGACCACTACCCTGGAAGAGAGTAGCGAGGGATAGATGCCGAACCCTTGAGATCGCGAGGAGTCGCCTTCCGTGACACACGGAACTCGCCGCCGCTGGCTCTGGCTGACCGGACTGCTCGCCCTCCTCGTCGTTCTGACCTACGCCGCCGCTCGATTCGCCGACGAGCCGTTGCGCCGGTACATGGAGCACAAGGTCAATGAGCGGCTGACCGGCTATACCGTCCGGATCCCCGCCCTTCACGTGCACCCGTGGACCGTCTCGCTCGACTTGAGGAACGCGACGATCTTCCAGGACGCCAATCCCGACCCGCCCGTGGCCGCCATTGGACGGCTGACGGTGAGCGTGGACTGGCGGGCCCTCGTGCACCGGCGGATCGTGGCCGACATCACGTTCGATCGCCCGACCGTCTACGTGGATCTCCGACAGGTCCGCGCCGAGGCAAAGAGCGATGTGCCGCTGCAGGAGAAGGGATGGCAGGAGGCGCTGGAGGCGCTGGCCTTCGATCTCAAGATCAACCGCCTGCGCGTTCGCGATGGCGACGTCACCTACGTGGATCGCGGCCCCTTCAAGCCCCTGCACCTCAGCGCGCTTCAGCTCAGCGCCGAGAACATCCGCAACATCCGCTCGCCGGAGCGCGTCTACCCGTCCGAGCTTCATCTCGCCGCCACGGTGTTCGAAGGGGGGCGCCTGTGGGTCGACGGATACGCGGACTTCCTCGCGGAGCCCCACGTCGGGGTCGAGGCCGCGGTCAAGCTGGAACAGATCCAGCTCGACTACTTCAAGCCCATCACCAACCGATACAACGTCGGTGTTCGCAACGGCCGCCTCTCCCTCGCGGGCAGCTTCGAGTACGCGCCGAAGATCACGCGTCTCGTGCTCGACCGCGTACTCGTCCAGGGCGTGGAGATCGAGTACATCCATTCCGCGCGCACGGCAGCCGTCGAAAAGGCTCGCGCGCGCGAGACGGCCCAGGCCGCCAAGCAGGTCGCGAACAGGCCGAGCGTCGAGCTCGCCATCGAGCGGCTCGACATCGTCAAGAGCTCCTTCGGATTCGTGAACCAGGCGGCCCGCCCCTCGTACCGGATCGTCCTCACGGACACGGACGTCTCTCTCGAGCATCTGGGCAACCAGCGGAGCCAGGGGCCGGCCATCGCCCGCATCAGAGGCCGGCTCATGGGCAGCGGGGAGACGCACATCACGGCCACCGTACAACCCCAGACGGGCAGCGCCGACATCGATCTCACGGCGCAGATCGAGCGCGTCGATCTGGCCAGCATGAAGGATCTTGTGCGGGCCCACGGCGGACTCGATGTCGCGGGCGGAGAGCTCTCCGTGTATTCAGAGCTGCGCACGAAGGATGGCGCCCTGTCGGGTTACGTCAAGCCGCTCTTTCGCGACGTCAAGATAGGCGGCGACGGGGACTCCGGCCAGGAGAAGTCGCTCCGGCGCCGGCTCTACGAGGGCCTCGTGAACGTCGCTGGGAAGATCTTGAGAAATCGCCCACGCGGGGAAGTGGCCACCGTGGTCACGCTGGGCGGCCGCGTCGATGGGCCAGAGTTCAGCCGCTGGCAGGTCGTGGGACGCTTCCTGCAGAATGCCTTCATCAAAGCCATTCTGCCGGGGTACGAGGAGCCGAAGCGTCCGGAGGAGCCGAAGCGTCCGAAGGGCGAGCCGAGGACCCTCCGTCGCGATCAACCCCCGCCCGAGGCCGCCCCGCCGATGAGCAGGGAAGGCCCCTGAGGATCCTCGCCTAGTCGATCAGCTCGTACAGGCGCTCGTCGTAGAGGCTGCCGCTCATCGGGCCCAGAGCTTCGCGGAACTTCTTCACGTGCGGGGCCACGATGTGGCCGTCGAAAGCCTTGCGGTCCGCCCAGGCCTCGACGATGGTCATGTGGTTGGCCCGATTGGCCTGGGTGAGCGCGTCGAAGCGGAGGCTGCCCGCGTCCTTGCGGCTGGCCTCGGCGAGCTCCTTCACGATGCCGGTGCCTTGATCCTTGAAGGTGGGAATGACGTCGACGTGGGTCAGGACGTAGACCGCCCGTCCGGGGCCCGCCCTGTCGGCGCCGACGGAGAGCGCGACGTGCAGGCGCTCGTCGTAGGCGGCGCTGAGGAGGCGCTGCAGCTTCTCGCGGAATTCTCTCGCGTGCGACGACCGCGCGTGCGCTTCCTGGGCCGCTCCGCTCTTCCACGCTTCCACGATCGCGAAGTGATTCGGCCGTTCGCTCCGGTGGAGGGCGTCCACGCGCACGCTGCCTTCCTCCTTCCGGCTCGCGTCACGAAAGGCCTTGAGAAGCGCGCGAGCTTCCGTGGACATCGCGGGAGCGACCTCGAAGTAGGTCACGACGTACATTGGTGTGGGCTCCTGGGCGAGCGTTGGATGCTCGACCGCGATCGAGAGCGCGGCCGACACAGCGGATGCGAGCAGCAGGGAGCGAGTGAGCCTGGCCATGTTCGGGTCCTCCGGGATGCCATGGATGCGATATAGTCACCCACGCCGATGCCTGGCATCAAGGAGAACCTGCGATGAAATTCGGACTCCATTCCGTCAACCTGCACAGCTGCGGGTACCCCGACGCCGCCGCGCGCTTCGGCCGGGCCGCCGAGGCCGCCGGCTTCGAGTCGCTCTGGGTCGCCGACCACGTGGTGCTTCCGGATCCGCCCGTGCCCGGACGTCCCATGGCCCCCGACATGCGGCTGCTCGAGCCCATCGTGGCCTTGACCTTCCTCGCCGCCCACACCTCGCGCATCCTGCTCGCCACGGGCGTCATCATCCTGCCCCAGCGCCAGGCCGTGGTGCTCGCCAAGCAGCTCGCGTCCCTGGACGTGCTCTCGAATGGCCGGCTCATCTTCGGGTTGGGCGTCGGCTGGTGCGAGCCGGAGATGCGCTCGGTGGGCGTGTCGTTCCCCGAGCGCGGGCGCATCGCCGACGACTACCTCGCGGCCATGCGCGCGTTGTGGAGCAAGGCAAAGCCGGCGCATCAGGGGCCCTACGTTTCCTTCGACGGGGTCCAGGCCATGCCCCGACCTGTGCAGTCGCCGATCCCGATCGTCGTGGGCGGACGGACTCCGCCCGCCTATCGCCGCGCGGTGACGCAGGGACACGGCTGGTATGGATTCGGGCTCGACGTGGAGGAGACGCGCAAGAGCGTGGGCGCGCTGCGCGAGGCGGGCAAGAAGTCTCCACGCCCGGCGGAGCTGGGCACGCTGGAGATCAGCGTGACGCCGCCCGGCTTCGATGTTCCCGATCGGGCGGCGCTGGACGCCTATGCCGCCGTCGGAGTGGACCGGCTGATTCTGAGGCCGCGCCCCGACATGGACGTCACGGCCCTCGAGCGCTTCGCCGCCGAGACCGGGCACACGCTCGGCCTCAAGACCTGACTCCCGCTAGAGGCGGGCGGGGTCGAAGGGGCGGAGATCCACCGTGGAGGCGACGCCCTGGGTGATCAGCTCGGCCAGGGCGAGACCGGTGGCGGGCGCGTTGAGCATGCCCCAGGGGCCGTGGCCGGTGGCCACGTAGGCGCCGGTGACTCGAGGAACGCGCCCGATCAGCGGGAGGCCGTCGTCAGTCACGGGACGATAGCAGGCCTGCCGCTTCAGGATCTGCGCGGTGGCCAGGGCGGTGGACACGCGTCCGGCCGCGCGCGCGAGGATCGCGCACGAGGCGTCGTTGACCTCGACGGCCTCCGGAGAGTCGGGCAGCGGCGCCGGATCGGCCATGCCGCAGATGTAGACCTCTCCGTCGGGACGGGGGAAGATCTCGGGCTCGAGTGCGCGGCCGTCGGCCGTGCGGTAGTCGACGAAGAGCGCGTGGGCGGGCAGCTCGGGCGCGGCGAGCGTCACGCTGTAGCCCTTCAGCCCGCGCACCGTGGGGATCCGGAGGTTCCGTGCCACGCGACTCGTCCACGGGCCCATGGCCAGCACGACGGCGTCGGCCTCGACGATCTCGCCGTTGACCCTGACGCCTCGCACCGCGCCGTCGCGCTGCACGATCTCTTCGACGACGCCGATGCGCAGCGCGCTGCCCCGGGCCTTCGCGGCGTCGATCAGGGCCGCGGTGAAGCGCGCGGGATGGACCTGGGCGGTGGTCTCGGGGGAGCCGAGGGCGGCGGTGACGACTCCGGCGCCGTCGAGCCAGGAGGGGGCGGCCACGCGATGACCGCCCGCGATGGCGCCACGCTCCCGCGCGGCCAGCATGAAGGTGTCCATGCGGCGATAGCCGTAGTCGGTCCCGAGCTGGCGGGCCAGCTCGGCGTGCAGCGCGAAGCTGGCGCGAGCCAGCGGGCCGAGCTCCGAGCCGTCGCACCAGTCGAGGGCGAGGAACCCACCGGACTTGCCCGATGCGGCGCACGCCACGCCGCTTCGCTCGACCACGGTGACGACCACGCCGCGACAAGCCAGGAAGTACGAGACGGCGGCGCCCATGACCCCGGCGCCACACACCACGACGTGCTTCGGGGTCAGGTCTTGCACTCCGCCACCTGTTTCCGGAATTTCAGCTACGGGTGTGGTTGATCGGGGTCAGGTCTTGCATTCCGACAATCGCGATCGGTGAGCCCATCGGGCGTCTCGGAATGCAAGACCTGACCCCCGCTAGAGGCGGAATGCAAGACCTGACCCCGCGCTACAGGCGCCAGTCGGGATACCAGATCGAGTCGGCGCCCACGCCTTCGCGCGCCACCGTCACGTCGATCAGGTAGGGCCGGTTGTCGCGCGTGATCTTCTCCATGCCGCGGCGGAGCGCGGGCTCCAGCTCCTTCGGCGTGGTGACGGCCTCGCCGTCCACGCCCTGAGAGCGGGCGAGGCCGACGTAGTCGGTGGCAGGGGCGCTGAGATAGAGCCCGGGATACTTGCCTTCGCGCACCATCTTGCTGTCCGGCATCTCACGGGCCCAGTTGTGCCGCACGATCTGGTAGCTCTCGTTGTTCGAGACGACGATGAGGACGGCGGTGTTGTACCGGGCCATGGACCAGAAGCCGGCCGCGCTATAGGTCAGCGCGCCATCGCCCAGGTTGAGCACCACGGGCCGCTCGCGCCCGACGGCGATCTTGGCGCCCACCGACGCGCCCACGCCAAATCCCAGGGAGCCGCCCCCGCTGCGGGTCCAGGCCATCCCTTCATGCCCGAGGGGCAGCAGGGTCGTCCGCGCCGTCGAGCTTTCCTGGACCATGACGGTGTTGCGCGGCAGCACATCCGCCAGGTGAGCCTCGAGCAGGCTCGGATGGACGATCGGATCGTGCTCGTGCTCACGCACGAGATCTTCTTCACGGTTGATCAGCAGCTTTGCGTACGTGCGGACCTTGGCGCGCTGGCGGGCCCACGAGGCGACCCGATCGGAGGGATGCACGCGCGTCAGCGCCTCGGTGAGGCTGCGCAAGGTGTCGCGTAGCTCGCACTGCGCGGCGACGTCGAGCGGATAGTGGCGCCCCATGAGCAGGGGGTTGGGTCCGATCTGCATGACCGAGGCCTCGGTCACGCTGCCGTGCACGCCTTGACAGCCGACGAGGAAGAGGAGATCGGGCTTGAGCCCCGTCGTCTTCTGGAAGTCCGCGGAGACCGGATACATGCCGCAGTAGAGGGGATGGCGGGTGGGGAAGTTCGCGAAGATCTGCCGCGTGCCGAACACGGGCGCCTCGAGCGTCTCGGCGAGCCGCACCGCCTCGGCCTGGGCGCCCTCGCGCCACACATCGTCACCGAAGATCACGGCCGGGCATTGCGCCTCGCCAAGCCGCCGGGCGATCGCCTCGACCGTCTGCGCGCGCGCCGGCCCCGGGCGCTCGATGGTGTAGTGCGCGTCCTCCCCGATCTGCGCCTCCAGCCCCTCACGGTTGAGCAGCTCCGCGCTGATGGAAAGGTAGACGGGGCCGGTGGGAGGCGTGGTCGCTTCTCGAAGCGCGCGCGTGGTCGCCACCGTGATGGCCGCCGGGTTCGTGTGCACCTGATACGCGCAGCGCGCCTCCTTGGTGATCGGGCGCATCGTCTCGGCCTGGGTCAGGCCGGGGAAGGGCGCGAGGCCGCGATAGTCCTGGAGCTCGGAGGCCCAGTCGCCCGCGATGACGAGCAGGGACGAGCCGGCGACCTGCGCGTTGAAGAGCTGCCCCGAGAGCTGGTGCGAGCCACCCATCACGTGCGCGATGATGACGCCGACCTTGCCGCTCATGCGGTGATAGCCGTCCGCCATCGCGGCCACGAGCCCCTCGTGCTTGGCCACCACGAGGCGCTGGTCGCCGTCCTCGGCAAGCGCCGCGAAGATGCCCGTCTCCGCCGAGCCCGGATTGGTGAAGAGATACTCGACGCCCGCGTCCTTCAAGGTCTGGATCAGCAGCATCCCGCCGGTGCCGGTGATGGTCTTGCGCATGGTCGACCTCGCTGTCATCGATCGTTCACTATGGTGAACTGGCCCCGCGTCCCGTAAGCCGGAGCAGTATAGCAGGCGGACCGTCCCTGGGCTGGTGGTGGCTGGACGGACGCGTTATCCTGACGGCCGCCCTCATGCACTTCGAGTTCAGTCCGGCCGAGCGGGCATTCGCCGAAGAAGTACGCAGTTTTCTGCGCGCGCACCCTCCCGAGACATTCCCGATCGACGGCATGGACGCGGGCTACGGATCGGGCGCGCACTCTCGACCGTTCCTGCGGGCCCTGGCCGACCAGGGCTGGCTGTCCTTGACGTGGCCCCGCGCCTACGGCGGCCAGGAGCGGCCGCTGACGCACAAGCTGCTCCTCTTCGAGGAGCTGGCCGCGGCGGCGGCGCCCTTCGGCCCGCTCGCCGGCTGCGACCAGACCGCGGAGGGGATCATCCGCTACGGGTCGGAGCACTTGCGGCGCGAGGTGCTGCCGCGCATCGCGCGCGGCGACGCGACGTTCTGGCAGGGATTCAGCGAGCCAGACGCCGGCTCGGATCTGTTATCCCTCAAGACCGAAGCCGCGCGGCACGGCGACGAGTACGTGATCCGCGGCCACAAGATCTGGAGCAGCCACGCGGGCATCAGCAGCTACGGTCTCGTGCTGGCCCGCACCGGGCCGGCGGCGCGTCGCTCGCAGGGCCTGAGCATGTTCGTGGTCGACAACGCCACGCCGGGAATGGACATCCGGCCGATCCGCAGCCTGACCGGCGAGGTGTACCACTACGAGGTATTTCTCGACGAGGTGCGGGTGCCCGCGGAGTGCCTCCTCGGAAAGGAAGGCGAAGGCTTCACCCAGCTCCTGCGAGGGCTCGACACCGACCGCTTCTGGGGCCGCTTCTACAAGGCGCCCATGCTCCGACGGGTTCTCGACGAGCTCGTCCGCCATGCCAACGAGACGACCCGGAACGGGGTGCCGCTCGCGCGCGACAGCGCGATTCGTCGGCGGCTCGCGAGCCTGGCCACCGAGATCGAGGCCGTGCGGCTGCTCTTCTACCGGATCGGCTGGATGCTCCAGGAAGGGCTGCCCACGCCCTACGAGACGGCGCTCTGCAAGGTCATGGCCGACGAGCTGGGCCAGGCGGTGGCCGCCTTCGGCATGGAGATGCTCGGGCTGTACGCGCCGCTGACGCAGGATTCCCGCTCGGCCAAGCTCCGCGGGTCCATCCAGCACCTCTACCAGACGAGCATGGGCCAGACGATCGCGGGCGGCACGTCGGAGGTTCTCCGGTCCACCGTGGCCACGCGCGGACTCGGACTGCCGAGCGAGCCCAGGGTCAGGGACTAGGCGATGGACTTTCGCTTCACCGATGCCCAGACGCTGCTCGTCAACACGGCGCGGGAATTCCTTCGCCGCCGGTGCCCGCCCCCGGTCGTCGAGGAGAGCGTGGCGAGCGAGCGCGGGTTCTCCACCGAGCTGTGGAAGGAGATCTCCCTTCTGGGCTGGCCCGGGCTGCTGATTCCTCTTGAGTACGGCGGGAGCGGCGGCTCGCTGCTCGACGTCAGCCTGCTCATCGAGGAGATGGGGCGGGCGTGCTTTCCGAGCCCGTACGTGCAGAGCGCGGTGGTTGCGACCTCGCTTCTCGTCACCGCCGCCAATCCCGCCCAGCGGGAGCGCCGGCTTCCCGCCCTCGCGCGGGGAGATCGGATTTGCGCGCTGGCCCTGACCGAGGACAGCGCGTCCTTCGACCGCGACGGGCTCGCCCTCGAGGGCGACGCGGGGGGCAAGCTCACGGGCCGCAAGCTCTTCGTGAAGGACGCGCACGTCGCCGACGATCTCATCGTCGTCACGCGGGGCGCGGCGGGCCCCAATCTCTTTCTGCTCGAGACGCAGCGGGCCGGAGTCGCCGTCGTCCCCATGACGACGATCGCGGGAGACAGGCCGTGCGAGGTGAGCTTCGCCGGGGTGGAGACGCGCGCCGATGATCTCCTCGGCGCGGCAGGTCAGGGATGGGACCTGCTCGGCCCCGCGCTCCAGGCAGGGGCCCTTGCGCGGACCGCCGAGATGGTCGGCTGCGCTCAGCATATCCTCGAGCTCTGCGTCGAGCATGCCAAGGCGCGCAAGCAATTCGGCCGGCCGCTCGGGTCGTTTCAGGCCGTCCAGCATTCCTGCGCCGACCTGCTGCGCAATGTCGAGGGCGCGCGCTATCTTCTCTATCGCGCCGCCTGGAAGATGCAAGAGGGTCGCGGGGCCGCCGCGGATGTCGCCATGGCCAAGGCCTATGCCGGCCCGGCCTGTCAGGCGGTGGCGCGACGGGCGCACCAGCTCCTGGGCGCCATCAGCTTCTGTGAAGAGCATCCGCTCCACCTCTTTCACAAGCGCATCCTGGCCGCCTCCCTCGATTTCGGTGACCCCACGCACCATCTCGAGACCGTGGCGACCTCAATCGGACTCCAGTAGAGGGCGAGGACCCACATGAGCGACCCGGTGACAGTCGAGAAGTACGCGATGGGCCAGTCCGTGCACCGCCTGGAGGATCCGCATCTCCTCCAGGGACTCGGCCGCTATTCCGACGACGTGAACCTGCCCCGGCAGGTCTACGCCGTGGTCGTGCGCTCGGTGCACGCGCATGCCCGCCTCCGGGGCGTCGATGCCTCCGCCGCCCTCAAGGCGCCGGGGGCGCTCGCCGTGCTCACCGGCGATGACTTCGCCGCCGACGGCCTCGGCAACCTGCCGACCGATTCCAATCGCAAGCGCCGCGATGGGTCGCCGGCCTTCACCACGCCGCGGCCGGCGCTCATCCGCGGGCGGGTCCGGCACGTCGGCGATCCCCTGGCCCTCGTGGTGGCGGAGACACCGGAGCAGGCGGTGGATGCCGCGGCTCTCGTGGCCGTGGACTACGAGCCGTTGCCCGCGGTGGCGGAAGCGGTCGAGGCGCGGCGTCCCGGGGCGCCGGCGGTGTGGGAGGAGGCGCCCGACAACGTCGCCTTCGTGTGGGAGGTGGGCTCGCGAGACGCCGTGGCGCGCGCGTTCGAGGGGGCGGCGCACGTGACCCGCCTCGACTTCGTGGTCTCACGGGTGGCCGCGGCGCCCCTCGAGCCGCGCGGGGGCGTCGGCGAGTTCGATCGACGCAGCGGGCGCTACACGCTCTATACCGGGATCCAGGCGCCGCACGGTCTGCGCACGCTGCTTGCCGAGCAGGTGTTCCGCGTGCCCCAGAGCGCGGTGCGGGTGGTGACGGGCGAAGTCGGCGGAAGCTTCGGGATGCGGAGCGGCATCTATCCAGAGATGGTGCTGGTGTTGTGGGCGGCCAAGCGCCTGGGCCGGCCGGTGAAGTGGACGTCTGATCGACGTGAAGGCTTCGTCACCGACGAGCACGGCCGCGACAACGTGACGAGCGTCGAGCTTGCCCTCGACGCGGGCGGCAAGTTCCTCGCCCTCCGCGTCGATCTCATGGTCAACATCGGCGCCTACCTGACCCCACGGAGCGCGGGCCCTGCCACCAACAATGTCGGCGGCGTCGCCGGAGTCTACACCACGCCCGCCATCCACCTGACGAGCACCGGCGTCTACTCGAACACGACGCCCACCGGCCCCTACCGCGGCGCCGGGCGCCCGGAGGCGACGTATGCCATCGAACGGGTGATCGACGTCGCCGCGCGCGAGCTCGGGATAGACCCCATCGAGCTGCGCCGCCGCAATCTCATCCCGGCATCATCCATGCCGTTCAAGACGGGTCTGGTGTTCACCTATGACTGCGGTGACTTCGCCCGCGTCATGGACATGGCCCTCGCCCTTGCCGATCAGCCTGGTTTCGAGCGGCGGCGCGCCGAGGCTCGGCAGCGCGGCAAGCTCCTCGGGCTGGGCCTCGCCAATCCCATCGAAGTCGCGGGCGGTCCTTACACGGGCGTCAATCCCGACACCGCCGAGATGCGCGTCAACCCCGACGGCTCCGTGTCGCTCTTCGCGGGGTCGACGTCGATGGGGCAGGGGAACCAGACGGCCTTCGCGCAGATCGTGAGCGACAAGCTCGGCCTGTCGCCCGAGCGCATCCAGGTCTTCTGGGGCGACAGCGACCTGCTGGGCGCAGGAAGGGGCAACGGCGGATCGGGCGCCCTCACCGTGGGCGGCTCCGCCGTGCTGCGCGCCACCGAGAAGGTGATCGAGCGCGGGCGCCGCATCGCCGCCAAGCTCCTGGAGGCCGCGCACGAGGACGTGGTGCTTCGCGACGGGCGCTTCACCGTGACGGGCACCGACCGCGGGGTGACCTTCAACAATGTCGCCCGCGCCGCCTACCAGCCGCGCCAGCTTCCCCCCGGCTTCGAGCCGGGCTTCAGCGAGACGGCGGCCTTCGTGCCGCCCGCCGTCACGTTTCCCAACGGCTGCCACCTGTGCGAGGTGGAGATCGACGAGGAGACGGGTGCCGTGCGCGTGGTCCGCTACGCGGTGGTCGACGATGTCGGCCGCATGGTCAACCCGATGCTCGTCAAGGGACAGATCCACGGCGGCATCGTCCAGGGTCTCGGCCAGGGGCTCTTCGAGATCCTGGCCTACGATTCAGGGACGGGCCAGCTTCTCTCCGGGTCCTTCATGGACTACGCCATGCCGCGCGCCGACGATCTGCCGTTCTTCGACGTGGACTCGCACGAGGTGCCGACCAAGGTGAATCCGCTGGGCGCCAAGGGGGTGGGCGAGGCGGGCACGGTGGGAGCGATGCCCGCGCTGCTGAACGCGGTCAACGACGCGCTGGCGCCCCTCGGCGTCCGGCACCTCGACATGCCGGTGACCCCCGAGCGCGTCTGGCGCGCGATCCGCGAGGCAAAGCGCACCGGCCGCCCTTGACCGCCTGATGGTTTGCGGCTAGCCTCGGCCATCCTGGTCTCGCGCGAACGTCCCGACTCGCTGGAGGCTGCCCCGTGAAATGTCCCCGCTGCCAGGCTGAGAGCCTTGCCGGCATGCGTTTTTGCGGGCAGTGCGGAGCCGCACTCGAGGCCGCCTGCCCGTCGTGCGGGGCCACGAATCCGCCTGGCCACAAGTTCTGCGGGCACTGCGGCGCCGGGCTGGGCGAAGGTCCGCAGTCCCGGTTTCGCTCGCCCGACGCCTACACCCCCAAGCATCTCGCGGACAGGATCCTCACCTCCAAGAGCGCCCTCGAAGGCGAGCGCAAGCAGGTGACGGTTCTCTTCGCGGATCTCAAGGGATCGATGGAGCTCCTGGCCGATCGCGATCCCGAAGAGGCCCGCACGATTCTCGACCCCGTGCTCACCCACATGATGGACGCCGTGCATCGCTACGAGGGCACGGTCAACCAGGTCATGGGCGACGGCATCATGGCCCTCTTCGGGGCGCCCCTCGCCCACGAGGACCACGCGGTGCGGGGCTGCTACGCGGCCCTGGCCATGCAGGCCGCGGTGAAGCGGTACGCGGACGACATGAGGCGCGCTCACGGCGTCACCGTGCGGATCCGCGTGGGCCTCAATTCGGGCGAAGTGGTCGTGCGCGCGATCGGGAGCGACCTGCGCATGGACTACACGGCGGTGGGGCAGACCACGCACCTGGCCGCGCGCATGGAACAGCTCGCCGATCCGGGAGCCACCCTGCTCACCGCGGACACCCTGACGCTCGCCGAAGGCTACATCGACGTGAGATCCATCGGCCCCACGCCCGTGAAGGGCCTCGCGGAGCCGGTCGAGGTGTACGAGATGCTCGGCGCGTCCACTATCCGGTCTCGGTTCGCCGCGGCCGCCGCGCGCGGCCTCACGACATTCGTCGGGCGGACCGACGAGATCGAGCAGCTGTCCCAAGCGCTCGAGCGCGCGAAGACCGGGCGTGGACAGGTCATCGCCGTGGTCGGCGAGCCCGGCGTCGGGAAGTCTCGTCTGTACTACGAGTTCACGCACTCTCATCGTGTTCAGGACTGCCTCCTGATCGAGAGCGTCTCGGTCTCGTACGGCAAGGCGACGGCCTATCTCCCCGTCATCGAGCTGCTGAGAAGCTATTTCCGGATCGAGAGCCGGGACGATGCCCGGATAATTCGGGAAAAGGTGACGGGCCGACTCCTGTCGCTCGACCGGGCCCTCGAACCGTTCATGGCCGCGTTCCTGTGGCTGCTCGACGTGTCCACG
>QHSC01000424.1 GCA_003220345.1 Candidatus Rokuibacteriota bacterium
AAAGGCTCCGCATGCCCTTGCCAAACCCGGTGATCGCGGTTCTCGGCATTACTGCGACGGTTCTGTGCGAGGACCATCCCGTGCCGTCCGAGACGATCTGGTCCGCCGTCCTGGACGACGAGCCTCGCGGCCGGCCCACCACGTGAGGTCCCATGCCTGAGGTGACGCTCGTGATGTCAGTCTTCAACGGCGAGCCCTTCCTGGCCGCTGCGCTCGACAGCCTCATGGCGCAGTCGGTGCAAGAGTTTGCCATCATCGTCGTGAATGACGGCTCGACCGACGGCAGCGCGCAGATCCTGGACGAATACGCAGGACGACGCGGGCGCATGCAGGTGATCCACCAGCGCAACTCTGGAGTCGCCGAAGCCGTCAATCGCGCCTGTGACCTCGTGAAGACTCCCTACATCGCACGGATGGACGCTGATGACATCAGTCTGCCCGATCGATTGGCGCGCCAGCTTGGCTTCCTGCGACGCCGTCCACAGGTGGCCCTCCTGGGCGGGGGGGCGGAGTTCATCAACGCGCGCGGCGCGATGATGTTCAAGGTGCGCTGCTCGCCGTCGGGGGCTATCGGCGCGCATTCACGCTGGCCGAGGACTACGATCTATGGCTCAGGATCGCCGAACGGTACGAATTGGCGAATCTCGCCGAGGTGCTCGTGCGCTATCGCGTGCACCGCCGACAGGTGTCCACCACGAGGCTGCAGGAGCAGGCTCGGGCGGCCGTGGGCGCTCGTCTGTCCGCCAGACTCAGACAGTCGGGGAAGCACGATCCATTCGACACCATGGAATCGGTGAGTGACGACGGCCTGAATCGATTCGGCGTGAGCATGGCCGAGGTCGAACTCGAAGTGGCCAAGGCGGCACGCAGCTGGGCCAGAGTGATGGGCGAGGCTGGCGATCATGAGACGGCCGCGGTCCTCGCCCGGCAGGCATGGCAGCGGGGACGCGGCCGAGTGGTCACGCGCCGTGAAGTGGCTCGGTACTATCTTGCCGCCGCCCGCGCCAGCCTGGCGCGTGGCCACGTGGCGCGCGGCGTGTCGGCAGCCGTGCAGGCGGTCCGATGGCAACCCGTGCTCCTGGGGCGCGGGCTGCGAGCAGGGCTACGACCGATCGCTCGATGGTTTGGCGGCGCGGGATCTCAGCCCGAAAAATAGCTCCGGATGACTCTGGACCAGGACACGTCGAGGAGAAGAGCGGCCACGCGTCGCTTGCCGATGAAGGGTAACAGCACGAGGCCAAGGAGGCACTGGAGAGAGATGCGGTATCTCTTTTCCGAAACGCCAAGGACGAAGCCGTTCAGGAGCCCGCGCAGGGGCATGTCCTGCCGGAGCTGAAGGACATGGAGGGCATGCCGGGCGGAGGTCAGTCTCCCCGCGAAGAGATCTCGGGCGCCGGCCTCCGGGATCGACTGCAGAGCCCGCTGGCAGAGCGGAATCAGCGCTCTGGTGATCCGCATCGCGTCCTTGCTCATGCTGGTGGCATGGTGACGGACGAGAGCATACGTGTCGGGCTCGTCGAGGTACTGGAACCATGCGCCTTGCGTGGCGCATCGTATCCAGTAATCCCAGTCCTCGAGGGCGTGAAGGGTTTCATCGAACCGACCTGCTTGGGCGATGACCTGGCGTCGCACGAGCGGGCAGTTGACCGCCATGAAGTTGGTCCTGGCCAGGGCCGAGATGACGGGCAGGCCCCGGCCGGAGGTCTGCGGCATCCACGGTTCGTCCGGCTCACGCATGGAGTACCTGCGCTCGCGCCCCGGCTCGGCGGTGAAGTAACGAACGGGCGCGTAGACGATCCCCACCTCGCCGTGCTCGTCCAGATAGCGCGCGTGGCGCTCCAGCTTGCGAGACTCGATGAGATCATCGGCGTCGAGGAACTGGAAATATTCGCCATGCGCTTCGCCAATGCCACGATTTCTGGCGGCGGAGAGGCCGTGGTTGCGCTGATAGATGTATCGATAGCGACGGTCCCGACCCACGAAGGACTGGACGACCGCCTCGGTATTGTCCGTGGAGCCGTCGTCGACCACGATGCATTCCCAGCTCGGGTGAGACTGACGGAGGACACTCTCCAGGGCTTCGGGCAGGAAATGCGCGTAGTTGAAGCATGGGACCACGACGGTTACCAATGTCGACGACGCAGACGGGGAATCGGCATCTCGGTGTGAAGCCACATTGTCGAATCTATGTCATGATCGCGAAGGGCGTCAATTGTTGCATGTTCGTCCGTGAGCCAGGGTGACATCGCCCAGATTCCTGGCGGCGCGGTCGGGATCAGTTCCGGATATCTCGGTTG
>QHSC01000258.1 GCA_003220345.1 Candidatus Rokuibacteriota bacterium
GCCGTGGACGTACCGGCTCTGGGCGGACGCGAAGGCCTTGCACGTCGGCGCCGTGGGCGGCCCGATCGTGCGTGCGCTCTACGTCCTGGGTGGTCTCGCCTCGGCCGCCCTCGCGCTGTCGGGGTATGTCCTCGCCCTGGCCCGCTCTCGCGCCCCCCTGGCCGCCTGATCGGATCGGACACGTCCTCGACTCCCGAGTTGGGCGGAAGTGCGGGGACGTCTGCCGCCGTCGCTCGAAGACCGGATTCGGTATAATGCGGCCGTGTTCGACAGCCGGTTCTTCGAGGAGTCGTGGCCGATCATCTCGCGGGGCCTCGAGTCCGAGGTGGATGCCGAGTCGGAAGTCGGCTGGATCCTCGGCCACGTGGCTCCCCCCGCGGGGGGCCGGATCCTGGACGCGCCGTGCGGCTTCGGCCGCCACTCCCTCGCCCTCGCGCGCCGGGGCTTCGACGTCACCGGCGTGGACCTGTCGGAGACCGAGCTCCAGCGGGCCAAGGAGCGCGCAGCGGAGGTGGGGCTTCCCCTCCAGCTCGTCCGCCAGGACATGCGCGACATGGAGTTCTCGGGCGAGTTCGACCTCGCTCTCAATCTTTTTTCCAGCATCGGCTTCTTCACCGACGACGAAGACCGCCTCCTCCTCGACCGCTTCTGCACCGCGCTCAAGCCGGGCGGGGCCTTCGTCCTCGACACGCGTAACCGCGACTTCGCCATCCACGGCGTGGCGCCCGAGGAGATGGTGCGGCTGCCCGAGGGCACCGTCCGCGTCCAGAACCGCTTTGACGCGCGGACGAGCCGCGTCCAGCAGAGCTGGTGGCTCGAGAAGGATCGTCGGCTCCTCGGGGAGATGGAGATCCGCCTGTACTCCGTCCACGAGCTCCTGCGCATGCTCCGCCCGGAACGGTGGTCCCAGGTCGAGATCTTCGGCGGGCTCGACGGCCGGCCTTTCACGCTGGAATCGCCCCGCATCGTGCTCGTCGCCACCAAGTAAATCGCCGCCAACTTTCCAGACTGAGAAAAGGAGTGCCATGAAGCCTTTCGTCGTCCTTGCCGGCCCCATCCATGCCGACGGCATCAAGCTGCTCGAGAGCGAAGCGCGCGTGCTCGTGTCGAGCGAAGAGACGGAAGCGGGAATGCTCAAGGTCGCGCAGGAGGCCGAGGGCATCCTCTTCCGCGCCAAGCCGGCGTGCACCCGCTCCCTCATGGCCGGCTGCAAGCAGCTCAAGGTGGTGGGCCGGCACGGTGTGGGCCTCGACACCATCGATCTCAAGGCGGCGACCGACCTGGGCATCGCCGTGGTCCACGCCCCGGGCTCGAACTCCAACTCCGTGGCCGAGCACGCCATCATGCTCATGCTGGCATTGGCCAAGCAGGCGGTGGTGGTCGACCGGCGCACGCGGATGGCCGACTGGGGCAAGAGCCGCTCGCAGGGTCTGCTCGAGATGAACGGCAAGACGCTCGGCATCATCGGTGTGGGCAACATCGGGCGGCGCGTGGCCAAGACGGCCGGCGCCCTCGGGATGCGCGTGATCGCGTACGACAAGTACGTGCCCGCCGAGGAGCTCAGGAATCGCGGCGTCGAGCCCATGCCCGACATGGCCTCCGTCCTCCGGGCCGCCGACGTCGTCACATGCCACACGCCGCACACGCCCGAGACGCATCACATGATCAACGCGGAGTCGGTCGCGCAGATGAAGGACGGCGTGATCTTCATCAATACCTCCCGCGGCAAGATCCAGGACGAGAACGCCCTCCTGGCCGGTCTCGAGAGCGGCAAGATCCGCGCGGCGGGCATCGACGTCTTCGAGGAGGAGCCGGTGTCCTCCGATAGCCGCCTCCTCCAGCTCGAGAATGTCATCGTGAGCCCCCACATCGCGGGGGTGACCGAGGAGACGACCCGCGGCACCGCCCTGCAGGTGGCGGCCGAGATGCTGCGCGTGCTCCGCGGCGAGAAGCCCCAGGTGCTCGGCAACCCCGATCTCTGGCCCAAGCTCGGCCACCTGAAGTAAAGTATCGAGAGACCCGGAGGCCCTGATGCCTATCGACCCGCGTCATCCGAGAGAGATCCGAGCCGACATCCGCAGCGGCAAATTCGCCGGCATCACGGCCGGCCTCGGCCCCGGCTTCGTTCAGGCCAACATGGCCGTGCTGCCCAGGGACGACGCCTACGACTTCCTGCTCTTCTGCCAGCGCAACCCTCGCCCGTGCCCGCTCATCGAGGTGACGGATGTGGGCTCGGTCGAGCCCGTGGGCGCGGCGGCCGGCGCCGATCTCCGGACGGATCTCCCGCGCTACCGGATCTACAAGGACGGCGCCCTCGCCGACGAGGTGACGGACGTCAAGGCCTTCTGGCGCGACGACCTCGTGGCCTTCCTGCTCGGCTGCTCCTTCACCTTCGAGTGGGCGCTCATGGACGCGGGCATCCCGCTCCGCCACGTCGAGCGCGGGTGCAATGTCTCCATGTGGAAGACGAGCATCGACTGCCGGCCCGCGGGCCGCTTCCACGGCCCCATGGTCGTCTCCATGCGTCCCATCCCGAACGAGATGGTGGCCAAGGCGGTCACGGCCTCCGCGCGCTTCCCCGGCGCCCACGGCGCGCCCATCCACGTGGGAGATCCCGCGGCCATCGGCGTCAAGGACGTGACCAAGCCCGACTGGGGCGATGCCGTCGAGATCAAGCGGGGCGAAGTCCCCGTGTTCTGGGCGTGCGGCGTGACGCCGCAGGCGGTCGCCCTCGCCTCGAAGCCTGCCTTCATGATCACGCACAGTCCCGGACACATGTTCATCACCGACATCCCCAACAGCTCACTCGCCGCCTTCTGAGCGGTGGGGATCTATGCCGAGCCCCGCTTCTTGCCGTGCGGGGACCTCGCGCTGTCGGTGGAGTTCGCGGACGAGATCAGTCACGAGGCCAATGCCCGGACCCTCGCCCTCGAGTACCTGATCCAGCAGAAGGCCCTCTCCGGGGTCACCGAGACCGTCCCGACGTTCCGTTCGCTCCTCGTCTACTATGATCCGCTGATCGCGGGCTGGGACGATCTCGTGGCATCGCTCCGCGCCCTCTGCCGTCAGGCGCGCCCCGAGGTGTTGCCGCCCGCGCGCACCGTCGAGCTGCCGTGCTGCTATGGCGGCGAGCTCGGCTTCGATCTCGAGGCGGTGGCTACGCAGGTCGGTCTGTCACCGGAAGAGGTGGCGCGGCTCCACGCCTCCGCGGACTACTACGTCTACTTCGTCGGTTTCACGCCGGGGCTGCCCTACATGACGGGCATGTCCGAGCGCCTGAACATCCCGCGCCTCGTCCAGCCGCGCGTCAAGACCCCGCCGGGCAGCGTCAGCATCGGCGGCGTGCAGTGCTGCATCTACTCCGTGGAGAGCCCCGGCGGCTTCTGGGTGCTCGGTCGCACGCCGGTACGGCTCTTCGACCCATCCTCCCCCGACCCCATCCTCCTGCGCGCGGGCGACCACGTCCGCTTCCGCATGATCGATCGCGCCGAGTACGACGCCATCGAGGCGGCCGCCGCCGAGGGGCGCTATCGCCCGCGCATCGAGCAGCCCTGATGGCGACCCTTCTCGTTCACGAGGCGGGACCGCAGACCACCGTGCAGGATCTGGGCCGACGCGGATCGCTGCGCGTGGGCATCCCGCCGTCGGGCCCGGTCGATCGTGAGGCCTTCGTGCTCGCCAACCGGCTCGTGGGCAATGCCGACGACGCCGCGGGGCTCGAGGCCACGCTCATCGGCCCGCGGCTCGAGTTCGCCGACGAGCGGTGGGTGGCGGTGACGGGCGCCGCCATGCCCGTCACCCTCAACGGAGCGAGCATGCCGCGCTGGGCCGCCTTCGAGGTGGAAGCCGGCGACGTGCTGCGGCTGGGCCCCGCCGCCTCCGGCGTGCGCGCGTACATCGCCGTCTCCGGCGGTCTCGACACGCCGCCCGCCCTCGGCTCCCGCGCGACCTACCTGCGCGGCCAGATGGGCGGCTGGCAAGGGCGCGCGCTCCGCAAGGGCGACGAGCTGTCACTGGGACCTCACCCGGGCGGCGTCCCCGCGCAGGTGCGTGGGCCGCTCATCCCGGACTACACGCGCGAGCCGATGGTGCGTGTCGTGCCGGGCCCTCAGGACGACCGCTTCACGAAGCGCGGCCTCGCCACGCTCTTCGAGGCGCCCTACGAGATGACCCCGCACAGCGATCGCATGGGCGCCCGCCTCCGCGGCGCCCGCATCGAGCACACACGCGGCCACGACATCATCTCGGATGGCGTGGCCCTGGGCGGCATCCAGGTGGTGGGCGACGGCCAGCCCATCGTGCTGCTCGTGGACCGGCAGTCAACGGGTGGCTATACGAAGATCGGCACGGTATGCTCGTTCGACATCGGCCGGGTGGGGCAGGTCAAGCCCGGCCAGCGGTTGTCGTTCAAGCGGGTGACGGTGGGCGAGGCCCACGAGCTCCTGCGCGCGTACCGGCGAGAGCTCGACGACGCCATCGCCTTTCCCTCGCGGTAGACGCTGAAAGGAGTCACGCTCATGACGCTCGAGACCATCGTCAACGACTACAAGGCCAAGACGTCCCGCTCGCGGCAGATGTACGAGGAGGCGCTGCGCGTGATGCCGGGCGGCAACAGCCGGACCACGACCTTCTTCGACCCCTATCCCTTCTACATCACGCGCGGGCAGGGCGCGCGCATCTGGGACGCCGACGGCGCCGAGCGCCTCGACTTCAACGGCAACTACACGAGCCTGATCCTGGGCCACGCGCATCCCTCCGTGGTCGAGGCGATCACGGAGCAGGCCACCCGCGGCATGTCCTTCCCGGGGCCGAGCGAGCACGAGGTCAAGCTCGCGGGGGTCTTGACCACGCGGATTCCGAGCATGGAGGTGGTGCGCTTCACCAACTCCGGCACCGAGGCGACCATGAACGCGGTGCGGGCGGCGCGCGCCTTCACGGGGCGGAGCAAGATCGCCAAGTTCGAGGGCGCCTATCACGGCACGCACGACTGGGTGCTCGTCAGCGTCTCCCCCGACGTCGACAAGGCCGGCTCCCGCAAGCGCCCCAAGTCGCTCGCCTACTCATCGGGCGTGCCCGACACCGTCCTCAAGCACACCATCGTGCTGCCGTGGAACGACGCCGAGGCGTGCGTCAAGATCCTCGAGAAGCACGGAAGCGACATCGCCGGGCTCATCGTGGATCCGCTCCTCGCCAACGCGGGCATGCTGCTGCCCCAGCCCGGCTTTCTCGAACGCCTGAGGGAAGTGACGGAGCGGCTGGGCATTGTCCTCATCTTCGACGAGGTCATCTCGTTCCGGGTGGCGCCGGGCGGGGCCCAGGCGCGCTTCGGCGTCCGCCCGGACCTGACCACGCTCGGCAAGATCATCGGCGGCGGTCTCGCCGTGGGCGCCTTCGGAGGCCGCGCGGAGGTGATGAACTACTACGATCCGCGCGGGGGCAAGGGGCGCATCAGCCACGGCGGCACCTTCAACGCCAACGCCGTGACCATGGCGGGCGGCCTCGCCACCATGCAGGAGCTGACGCCCGAGGCTTACGCGAAGCTCGAGGCGCTGGGCGAGCGGCTCCGCGCCGGCGTCAAGCGGGCGCTGTCCAAGGCGAAGCAGCCCGCGCAGGTGACGGGACTGGGCTCGCTCTTCTGGATTCACTGGACCAAGAAGCGGCTCAGCGACTATCGATCGAGCCGCCCCGCGGATGCGGAGCGCCCGCTCCGCACCTTCATGGGCCTTCTGAACGAAGGCGTCGTCCTGTCGCAGCGCGGCCTCGGCTGCTGCTCCCTGGCCATGACGGAGGCCGACGTGGACCAGTTCCTCGCGGCCTTCGAGCGTGTGATCGGCAAGGAGTCATGAAGCGGCACCAGAATGCTTCCGGCTTGGCAGGCCCTCCGGTCATAATGGCCGGAGAGGAGGACCGACCATGGTGATTTCGCAGCGCTTCGTGGCAGGATTCACGGCGGTGGCTTTTGCGCTGGCGCTCAGCGGCTGCGCATCCTCAGGCAATCCGCAGCCCTCGGTCTTCGCCTATCCGGCCAAGGGGCAGACGCCCGAGCAGCAGGCGCGTGACTCGAGCGAGTGCCAGACGTGGGCCAAGCAGCAGTCGGGCTGGCATCCGACGACGGACACGGCCAAGGGCGTGGGCGTCGGCGCGGCGGTGGGCGCGCTCGGTGGCGCGGCGCTCGGCGCCGCGGTCGGCGCCGCGGCAGGCTCTCCCGGCACGGGCGCGGCCATCGGCGCGGCGGCTGGTGGGATAGGCGGCGCGACCTACGGTGGCACGCACCAGTACGGCAAGGGCAAAGCAGGCTACGACAACGCTTTCGCCGCCTGCATGAACGGTCGCGGCTACACGACCAAGTAAGACCATAGATCTCCCGCGCCCCGCCGCGGCCGCTCCCAAGCGCCCCGGGGCGTGCTTCCCATTGCGGCCCGCGGGCCCATCCATT
>QHSC01000259.1 GCA_003220345.1 Candidatus Rokuibacteriota bacterium
ACGCCGCCTTTACGAGAAGCACGGTTTCAAGGCGGTGCACTTCGGTACGAGCCCTCCTCCGGAATCTGCCCCGGATGTCGAATACCACTGGAAGCCGGATGACAAGGCGCTGCAGACCGATCGCGCCTCGCAACTATCGCAGCTTCAGCGCGGCGGCTGATGCGCGCGCGTCGAAGGTGAGCGGAACGGAATGACAACACCTCCAAGAACTCGATGTGTCGACGGTGGTGATCTTGGCGAGCTCGTGGACGCCGACGACAATCGCGACGTCGTAAGGTATTTATCCGAGCATCGACCGTCCTGCCATTCCGATACAGGAGAAGCGCTTCTCCGAGCGGCTGCTGAGAGATGTGGCGAGTGGGTGGCCTACAGCCCCTCGTTTGCGCAGCTGCAATACGTTGCGCTCGTGACGAATCGAAGGGTCTTCGCTCTGTGCATAGGTCAGGGCTGGGTATGCTATCGACTGTCCCATGAGTCGTATCCCATTGCACTCCAGACAGGCGCTTCGGAAGCCGGCGGGATTGGAACGGACTGGGTCCGCTTCGCCCTCTTCCGTGCTGACTGGCCGAGACCAGATCTGCCCTTCTGGACGCTGAGAGCATACGCGGCCGCCAGAGCGAACGGGTGATGAGAACGGCAGTACCGCGACGAGGTACAGCAGATGCTGGCCTTCCTGCGTCGCCACCTTGGCGAATGACTCTTAGGGGCTATCGCAGGCCTACAATGAGTGTGACAGGAGAGATCCGCGCATGGGTCGCATCATCAGTATTCACGAATATGACGTCAAGCCAGGGATCAGCGCTGAGCAGTTCGAACACGCTCTCCGGGACGCCGAAGCACGCGGCCTGCTGCAGCTCCCCGGGCTTGTGGCACATCACTTTGTCAAAGGTGCCAAGGGCGTCCGCAGCGGCGCCTATGCCGCCGTGTGGATCTACGAGAGTCGCGAGGCTTGGGAGCGCCTCTGGGGCACCCCCGAGCACCCCCGGCCCCCTCAGGAGTAATCCGGATACCTGGAGGGCCTGGGAAGAAGAACTTCTCGCGCCCTTGTTGAGGGACCACCCGAATAGGACCAGATTCACGGCCTACGAAGAGTTGAAGGGATTTGGTGCCGGCTAACTCCACGCTCGAGCGGAGCGTGACCGTCAGGCATCAGGCCACAGCCCAAGGAGAAGACACCATTTTCAAGACATCCCAGGTCACGACCTTCGTGTTGATGCTCCTCGTTGCCGCCTGCGCGAGCCCGCAACCACCGAGGTCTATGATCAAGGTGCCGGACAAGCTCCAACCCGGCGCGAACGAATCGCTGGGTGTGTCGACGTCTTCTCCAGACCCGATGGGACGTTCGGCTTTGAAGAATTCCGGCGGGACCCCGAGGACATGGGGGCATGGACGCCGGTCAGCTACTATTCGAGCCGCGAATACCCGACCGCTGACGCGGCGCGAGCTGCTGCCCGACAGGCGGTGCCGTGGCTTTCGAGCGTTCTCGACCGCTGATCTCCGGAAACTCAGGTACTCTCGGATTGAGAACTGACAATCGACGCGAGAGAAGACGACACTGAGAAGCTCGATTCGGGGAAGTAGATTGGGGCTGCGGAGGGAGTATGGACAGCACTGGCGTGACGGCGTTCACGACGCCTTCTGATCGGGAGATCGTAGCCACGCGCGTCGTCAATGCGCCGCGACGGCTCGTCTTCGAGGCCTGGACCGACCCCCGGCACCTGCCTCACTGGATGTTGGGCCCGCAAGGCTGGACGATGCCCGTCTGCGAGATCGACCTCCGCCCGGGCGGGGCCTGGCACTTCGTCTGGCGCCGCTCCGAGGGCACCGAGATGGGGATGCGCGGCGTGTATCGAGAGGTCACGCCGCCCGAGCGGCTCGTCTCCACGGAGTCGTGGGGAGGCGACTGGCCTGAAACGCTCAACACGCTCGTCCTCTCCGAGGAGAATGGCAAGACGACGATCGGGAACACGGTGCTCTACCCATCGAAGGAGGCTCGCGACGCGGCGCTCGGGACGGGGATGAAGGCAGGCATGTCCGAGAGCTTCGATCGTCTGGCCGAGTATCTGGCAGGACTGTCATGATCGGCTGGATGATGCCGTGATCGAGTCGCGCATGCTGCGCCGGATCGGTCGATTGGCGGTCTGCCTTCTTGCCCTTTCGCTCGTCATCACGCCGGATGTGGCCGCCGATGATTCCAAGGAAGCCTGGGCTACGCTCGCCAAGGGCGGTCATGTGGCGCTGATTCGTCACGGCAACGCACCGCCCGGCTACGGCGGTGACCCGCCCGGCTTCAAGCTCGACGACTGCGCGACGCAACGGAACCTGGATGAACGGGGGCGCGAACAGGCGAGGGCGCTTGGCGAGGCCTTCCGCAAGCACGGCGTGCGCGTGGACCGGATCCTGTCCTCCCCGGTGTGCCGGTGCCTGGACACGGCCCGCCTGATGGCGGTCGGTCCTGTCGAGAGCTCGTGGGCCCTCGTCCCGGACTCGTCGCCGAGTACGCCAGTACGGCTCCTCGAGCTGAAGGAGATGGTGTCCGCCTGGCGCGGACCGGGCACGCTCGTCCTGGTGACTCACGCCTATACCGTCGGGCCACTGATCGGGATCCTGCCGAGCCAGGCCGAGACCGTGGTGCTCAAGCCGGGGTCCGGGAGCTGGGCGGGAGTCGATCTCGTGGGCAGGATCGCGGCGCCCGAGTAGGGACGGACACCGCGCGCTCGAGAACCGCGTGACCTACGCCAAGGCGTTCTTTGATCTCCAGCTTCAGTTTGCCCACAAGGTCACGCGGCTATCTGGACTGCCCCTGGCGCGCGCTCTACTCGAGTACACGAATCTCTATGCCCGGTTCGGCCTGGGCCGTGACTTCGATCCCGCTCATCCGACCTGGCAGGAGTACCTGGCCGGGCTGCGGGACCCGAACGAGTATCACGAGTGGACATATCGCTTCTACCTGAAGCGACCGGAGGCTCTGACCGCGCCAGGTGTCGTGGCGACCTTTGGCTGCTTTTCTTACTCTCCGTCAAGTGGTGGCCGTATACGCCTCCACTTCCTGAATGCCGAAAGGGACGGACACTCCCCGTTAGCAATTGATCGCCTCGAGCAGCGATTGGCAGACTTGGCCGCCCTCTTCGAGCATGTCAAACGATCCCAGCCTCAGGCTCTCCAGGTGGTGGGGGCGTCCTGGCTGTACAATCTCGAAGCGTATCGTCGTCTGTTTCCGGTCTCGTACCTGGCGACCGCTCACGTGATCGGCCATCGATTTCAGCACATGCCCCTCTGGGGGCAATTTCTGGACAGGCATGGGGAGATCAAGGAGGCCATGACGCGTCAGCTCCTGGACCGCCTCGAGCGTCTGACGAGCGTGGACGGGCTGGACCAGTGCTTTCCTCTTCAGGTGCTCGCGGCAGAGGCTTCGGTGACGGACTTCTATGAGTTCTACCGGATCTAGAGGACGACGTTGATGGCCGCAAACTTTGGAAGCATCGTGGATGGCGGAACATAGAGGAGAAGAAGATGAGCGATGAGAAGAAGACCCTGTACGAGCGCCTCGGTGGGTATGAGGCGATCACGGCGGTGGCGAATGATCTGCTGCCCCGACTCCAGGCCGATCCGCAGCTTGGCCGCTTCTGGGCGCATCGCGGGGAAGACGGCGTCAAGCGCGAAAAGCAGCTGCTCATCGACTTCCTCTGCGCGAGCGCGGGCGGGCCGATGTACTACCGCGGCCGGGACATGGCGCTCTGCCATCGAGGCATGCGCATCAGCGAGAGCGACTGGAACATATTTCTCGGTCACGCGGGCGCGACACTGGCGAAGTTCAAGGTACCCGAGGCTGAACAGCGCGACGTGGCCGCCTTTGTCCAGAGTCTCAAGAAGGAGATCGTCGAGGGAGGCACCTGAGATGAGCGATAGCGTCCAAATGGGCCCATCCCTCACGACCGCGCAGCAGCTCCTCAATGATCTCTGGGAGGAGCACGTCCGCGATGAGTTCGCCATCCGCGACACTGAGGCGACGCTCGCCACCATGGTGCCCGACGCCTACGTGAACCATGTGCCCGTGATGACGGGCGGTGTCGGTCGCGAGGCCCTGCGAGAGTTCTACTCGCGGCGCTTCATCCCGAAGATGCCGCCCGACACGGACATCGTCCCCGTGTCCCGGACGATCGGCACCGACCGGCTGGTGGACGAGATGATCTTCCGTTTCACCCACACGGTAGAGATGGAATGGATGCTGCCGGGCGTGCCTCCCACGGGCCGGCGAGTCGAGATCCCGCTGGTGGTGGTCATCCACTTTCGAGATGGCAAGCTGGCCCACGAGCACATCTACTGGGACCAGGCGTCCGTCCTGGTCCAGCTCGGGCTGCTCAGCCCTGCTGAATTGCCGATCGCCGGAGCAGAGACGGCTCGGAAGGTCATGGATCCCGGACGGCCGTCGAACGAACTCATCCGCCGGGCCGAAGCCAAGCAAAGCGGGCCGCGCAGCCGAGCATGAAAAAAGACAGTTCCCCTGAGCCGCTCGCCGACAGAGAGATCGTCACCACGCGCGTCATCGACGCGCCTCGTGAGCTCGTGTTCAAGGCGTGGACCGATCCCGAGCACCTCGCGCAGTGGTGGGGGCCGAAAGGATTCACGAACACGTTCCAGGAGTTCGACATGAGGCCGGGCGGTGCCTGGCGCTTCGTCATGCACGGCCCGGATGGCGTCGACTACAAGAACAAGAGCGTTTTTGTCGAGATCGTGAGACCGGAGCGGATCGTCGTCCGGCATGTGTCGGGCCCGCGGTTCCAGGTAACAGCCACCTTCGCCGAACAGCCCGGCAAGACCAGGCTCACCTTTCAAATGCTCTTCGACACTGCCGCTGAATGCGCCAAGGTCAAGGGGTTCGCCGTCGAGGCGAACGAGCAGAACTTTGACCGCCTCGAGGCGCAGCTGGCCAGGATGGCTTAGCTCAGGCGGCCAGGCGGGGCCAGATGGCGCGCAGGCGGTCCAGCGCGGGCGCGGGGAGGGGCCCCTTCGCGGCCGCGGCGGCGGCGAACTCGAGATGGCCGAGGTCGGAGCAACCGATGAGCACGGTGGACATGGTCTCCGTGCCCAGCGCGAATCGGAAGCCGGCCTCCACGAGACTCGCGGCATAGCCCTCCTTGATGAGGGGCTCGAAGGCCTTGGCGCGCTCTACGTCCGTTGCGTAGTCCGGACCGGAGGCGATCGGAGCCACGGCGGGAATTGCCACGGGATGCCGGGCCACCTGGCCGCTCAACGCGCCGGCGGCGAGGACGCGGATGCAGATCGTCCCCACCTCTTTCTCGCGGGCAAGGTCGAGAAGACGGTCGAAATCCTGGGCGGGATAGCCCAGGGGCACCTCATGCGCAGCGGTCGGGTTCAGCATGTTGAAGCAGACCTGAGCGGTGTCGATGGCGCCGCTCGCCAGCGCGCGGTGCAGCGCGCCCGTCTCACCGAGGGCCGTGATGCCGAAGAAGCGGATCTTGCCCTGCTCCTTCAAGCGGCGGGCCGCGGGCGCCACGGCATCCAGGACCTCCCCCACACCCAATCGCCGCTCTCCCGTCACACGCCCGATCGGGTTGTGCAGATGAAAGAGATCGAGACGCTCGAGCCCGAGCAGCTTGAGGCTGTTCTCGACCGAGCGGGTGAGCGCCCCTGGCACGTCCGTCGTGTCGGGCAGCCGGCACTTGGTGCCCACGATCACCTGCGGGCGCAGCGCGCGCAGGACGACGCCCAGATTGCGCTCCGACTCGCCGCTGCCATACGAGGGCGCGGTGTCCAGGTAGTTGATGCCGAGCTCGACCGCGCGCGCGATGGCCCGCTCGCGATCAGCCGGCGCGCCGCGCACCATCAGCCCGCCCACGTCGCCGCACCCGAAGGCGAGCGCGGAGACCTTGAGCCCTGTCCTGCCCAGCGTCCGGTAGTCCATTTGGTTGGCCATGGCGATACGCTACACTAATTGCCCCGCCTCGCGGATGGGTGACTGCGCGACCACAGCCGGGACCGGGGGCGGGAGCCATGAAACGTAGCGAGCTGCTGGAACGACTGGCGGACCTGATCACCGCGGTACAGCGACCGCATCCCGTGCGGGTCGGCATCGACGGGGTCGATGGAGCGGGGAAGACGATGCTGGCTGATGAGCTGGTCGCACCCATCCAGCGCCGGGGAAGACCGGTCGTGCGCTCGTCGGTGGACTTCTTCCATCGGCCCCGGGCTCAGCGCTATCAACGGGGACGGCACTCGCCCGAGGGCTACTTCCTGGACTCCTTCGACTACGGTGGCCTCAAGGCGGCGCTGCTGAATCCGTTGGGTCCGGCGGGATCGCGACGCTTTTGCCGACGGCTCTTCGACCATCGGACCGACCTGCCGGTGGATGCCGTCCAAGAGCAAGCCGACGCAGAGGCGGTGCTCCTCTTCGACGGGATCTTTCTCCTCCGGCCCGAGCTGCTCGAGTGCTGGGACTTCACGGTTTTCGTCGACGCGCGCTTCGAGGTATCGGTCTCGCGGTGCGCGCAACGCGATGGCAGCTCACCGGATCTGGCGGCGGCGGAGAACCAGCGCTACATTCGGGGACAGGAGATCTACATCGAGCGCTGCGCGCCTCGATCGCGAGCCACCGTGGTCGTGGACAACAATGACCTCACGCAGCCCTCCTTGAGGGCGGGAGCAGGGAGGATGGCACGATGAGCATCCAGTTGAGGATCAGCGTGGCACTCGTGGTCTGCGTCCTGGCGATGGGCGCGGGCGCGGCGCAGGCCGAGCGCAGCACCATCGCGGGCAATGCCGGCACCATCACGCTCGACTGGCAGGCCACCCAGGACCGCGCGGGACGGCCGCTCATCGCTGGCCGCGTCATCACCTACGGAGGCAAGTCCGGCTACTGCAGCACGCGGCTGCTCGTGGAGACGCTCGACGCCCAGGGGCAGGTGGTCGCGCAGAACATGGGCTTCGTCCCCGGCTATGTCGGCGGCTACGACGACGTCTACTTCGAGCTGCCGATACGCACGCCGGGCACGGGCTACCGCGCCAGCATCGCCTCGTGGGACAAGTGTGGCGGCGGCCAGTAGGCGCTGGTGGACCGGCCGCGCTATAGTCGGGCGACATTCCCAGGGCAAGGGAGGATCTCCGGATGAGCTATCTGATCACCAATGCGCGGATCCTCGATGGCACCGGCCGGGAGCCCTTTCTCGGCGCGGTGCGGGTGGAGGGCAACCGGATCACGCAGGTGACGCCGGGGGCGGCCGCGCCCGCGCCCGACGGGGCCACAGTGATCAACGGCGCCGGCGCCACACTGATGCCCGGCCTCATCGAGTCGCACGCCCACATCGGCCTGGCCGACCTCGGCTCGCTGGATCTGACGCGCCTGCCCGTCGAGGAGCACATGCTCATCACGGTGCGCAACGCGCGCACCATGCTCGATTGCGGCTACACCAGCGCGTTCTCGGCGGCGGCGCCCAAGCCGCGCCTGGACGTGGTCCTGAAGCGCGAGATCGAGGCCGGGCGCGTCCCGGGGCCCCGCCTCCTCGCCAACGGCCCCGAGATCACCGTCACGGGCGGGCTCGGTGACAGCAACCTGCTCCACCTGCCGCACTACGAGACGCCGACCTTCGCCTGGGTGGCCGACGGGCCCGACGCCATTCGCCGCGTGTGCCGCCTGCTCGCCCGGGAAGGGGTTGATCTGTTGAAGC
>QHSC01000260.1 GCA_003220345.1 Candidatus Rokuibacteriota bacterium
CCTGGCGGAAATCGAGCGAGATCACGACGACGCCGCAGGCGGCAAGCCCGCGCCCGTGCAGGACACCGTGGGTCCGATCGAATCTCGTCCAGGCGCCGCCGTGCACGTCGACGAGCGCGGCGAGGGGCGCGGCCGGCTCCCCTTTGGGGCGATAGACGCGCGCCTGCAGCTCCAGGCCCGCGGGCCGGGCAAAGAGGACGTCGCGCTCCTCGACTTCGTAGGGACCGCGGGGATCGAAGCGAATGGTCATGGGCATCTCCTCATGGACTGCGGGCTCCCCAGAGACCGGAGGCGACGCGCGCCTCGTAGTAGTGACCGTACGGATGCAAGAGAGCCATCTGAGCGAGCACCCAGGCTCGGCTCCGTCCCCCGGCCCAGAATTCCGTGAGCCACTCCGCGCCGGGCGCCACCACGTCTTCCGCGAGCACCACGCTCCTGACGCGCTCCCCCGGGACCAGAGCTTCCAGATCCGTGCCCTTCAAGGTCTCGACCACGGCCAGCGTCCGGGTCGTCACGGCCTCCCAGTAGCCGCGGAGCGCTTCCAGATCGATGCGCAGGCTCAGCTCGTCCACCTCGCCATCGCTCATGCCCGTGCCGACATCGCGACGTGGCACCTTGAGACGTCCAAGCCATCCCTCGTCCAGGGCCTGGGGCCGGTCGGAGAGAAAGCGGTTCACGCCGACGTCCTCGATCCGCGCGGAGTGCCAGAGGAGCCACGCAACCGTGTTGACGCCCGGATGCGGGCGACCCCGAAGCTGCGCTTCCGAGAGCTTGGAGAAGAGGCCGTCGACCAGGCCGCCGTGGAGATCGTTGTAGCGCGACAGGAAGAACGCGATGGCGTCCATGGGGCTAGCGCGACTCGGCGATGGCCTTGATGGCGCCCGGATTGTCGAGCGAGGAGAGATCGCCGGGGTCCTTGCCGAGATACGCCGCGCGGATCACGCGCCGCATGATCTTGGCGCTGCGCGTCTTCGGCAGGTCGGCGACGAAGAGCACGCGCTCGGGCTTCAGCGCCTTGCCCATGTGGCGCGCGACGAGATCCGAGAGCTCCGCGCGAATCTTCTCCCCCGGCGCGGTGTCGGGGCGCAGGACGACGAAGCAGATGACGGCCTCGCCCTTGATCTCGTGGGGCACGCCGACGGCGGCGGACTCGGCGACGGCGGGATGGCTCACGAGGACCGACTCGACCTCCGCCGGCCCCACGCGCTTGCCCGCGATCTTGAGCGTGTCGTCGGAGCGGCCTGTCACGAACCAGAAGCCGTCCTCGTCGATGTAGGCCCAGTCGCCGTGGACCCAGACGTCGGGCCAGCGCGACCAGTAGGTCTCGAGGTAGCGGTCGGTATCCTTCCAGAAGCCGGTGGTCATGCCCGGCCAGGGCCTCGTGATGACGAGCTCGCCCACCTGCCCTCTGACGGGCTTGCCGTCCTCGCCGAAGACGTCGGCGGCCATGCCGGGGGCGGGGCCGTTGAAGGAGCACGGCTTGATGGGCGCAATGGGAAACGACGTCACGATGCCGCCCGAGATCTCCGTGCCGCCGGAGTAGTTGATGATGGGCACCCGGGAGCGGCCCACGTGCTCGAAGACCCAGCGATAGGGCTCGGGATTCCACGGCTCGCCTGTCGAGCCGAAGATGCGGAGGTGGGTCAGCTCGTGCTGGAGCGCCCAGTCGGTGCCGTAGGGCATGAGGGCCCGCACCGCCGTGGGCGAGAGTCCCATGACGGTGACGTGGTGGCGCTCCGCGATGGCCCAGAGCCGGTCGGGCTTGGGATAGTCGGGCGTGCCCTCGAAGAGCACGAGGGTGGCGCCATTGGTCAGCCCGCCCAGGATGAGGATGGTGCCCATGACCCAGCCCATGTCGGTCAGCCAGAAGAACCGATCGTTCGAGCCGACATCGAAGAAGAAGGCGGCGTCGTGGCCGATCTTCATCTGCAGCCCGCCCTGGGTCAGCACCACGCCCTTGG
The DNA here is from genome assembly GCA_003220345.1 of Candidatus Rokuibacteriota bacterium. Lineage (GTDB taxonomy): Bacteria > Methylomirabilota > Methylomirabilia > Rokubacteriales > CSP1-6 > AR37. The sequence goes on from QHSC01000260.1 coordinate 1,962, forward strand.
GCTTGCCCGTGGTCCCCGACGTGTAGGTGATGCAGCACGGCCGGTCGGCCTCGACGGGCAGCGCTGCGCACTCGGCGGATTCGCGCGCCATCGCCTCGTGCCACCACACGTCGCGCCCCGGTATCCAGGGCACCTCGCGGCCGAGGCGGCGGAGCACGAGGAGATGCTTGACCGACGGAGAGAGCGCGGCCGCCTCGTCGGCCGTCTCCTTCATCTTCACGACCTGGCCGCGTCGCGGGAAGCCGTCGGCGGTGAGCAGCACCTTGGCCTGGCAATCCACGAGGCGGGCGGACACTGCCTGCGCGCCGTAGCCGGAGAAGGACGGCGAGTAGATGGCGCCGATCCGGCAGATGGCCATGATGGCGATGGCCGCCTCCGGGCCCATGGGCAGGAAGAGACCGACGGCATCGCCGGGCTCGACGCCCAGGCGCTTCAGCACGTTGGAGAGCCGGTTGACCTCGGAGGAGAGCTCCCGATAGGTGAGGGTGCGGACGTGGCCGTCCTCGGCCTCCCAGATGATGGCGGGCTGCTCGCCGCGGCCTTCGTCCACGTGGCGGTCGACGCAGTTGTCGGAGAGGTTCATGAGGCCGCCCTCGAACCATCGCGGAAAGGCGATTCCCCGCGAGATGTCGAGGACGCGACCGTAAGGATTCATCCAGCGGAAACCCAGGTACTTGGACACGGCATCCCAGTACCACTCGGCGTCGTCCACGCTGCGACGCTGGAGCATCTCGAGCGAGGCGATCCCGTGCGCCCGCATGAACTTGGTCAGGCGCGCGCGCGCGATGACCTCGGGGGTGGGCCGCCAGATAATCTCGCGATCGCTCATGTCTTTTTCGTCTCCGTCCTCTCAGTGCATCGGGGAGGAAGCGAGGACGGCGGACATGGTAGCATGGCCGGCGTCCTCACTCCGTCCCCCACCATCAAAGGAGAGCGCCATGAAGGCGGTCGCGGCTGTCGCGGAGATCCTGAAGCGGGAAGGCGTCAAGTTCCTCATCGGCTACCCCGTCAACCCCATCATCGAGGCGGCCGCCCAGGCCGATATTCGCACCATCATCGTGAGACAGGAGCGCACGGGCCTCCACATGGCCGATGCGGTGAGCCGCGTCACCTCGGGCCAGAAGATCGGCGTGTTCACCATGCAGCACGGTCCCGGCTCCGAGAACGCCTTCGGCGGTGTGGCCCAGGCCTATGGCGATTCCGTGCCCATCGTCGTGCTGCCGGGCGGCTACTCGCGGCGCATCACCAACATCCCGCCCAACTTCAACTCCTTCATCAACTATCGCCACGTCACCAAGTGGATCGAGCAGGTCATCCTGCCCGACGCCGTGCCGGATGCGCTCCGCCGCGCCTTCACCCAGGTGAAGAACGGCCGGCCCCGGCCCGTCCTCGTGGAAATCCCGACCGACGTCTTCCAGGAGGAGATCCCCGAGCCGCTCAACTACACCGCGGCGCCCCGCATGCGCTCGGGCCCGGACCCGAAGGCGGTCGCCGAGGTCGCGGCCGCGCTGGTGGCGGCCGAGCGTCTCGTGATCTACGCGGGCCAGGGCGTCCACTACGCGCAGGCGTGGAGCCAGCTCCGCCAGCTCGCCGAGCTCCTGGAAGCGCCCGTGACGACGAGCCTGCAGGGCAAGAGCGCCTTCCCCGAGAACCATCCCCTCTCCCTGGGCTCGGGCGGCCGCTCGGTGTCCAAGCAGCTCCACGAGTTCCTGAAGAACGCGGACGTGATCTTCGGCATCGGCTGCAGCTTCGCGACGACGAACTACGGGGTGGCCATGCCCAAGGGCAAGGTCATCATCCACTCCACGCTCGACGCCGCCGACATCAACAAGGACGTGCCCGTCGAGCGCGCGCTGGTGGGCGACGCCGCCCTCACGCTCGACGCGCTCCTCCTCGAGGTCAAGGACCGCCTCAAGGGCAAGCCGCGCGGCCGCGCGCAGGCGGTGGCCGCGGAGATCAAGCGGATCAAGGCCGAGTGGATGGCGCAGTGGATGCCCAAGCTGACCTCGAGCGCCACGCCGCTCTCGCCGTATCGCGTGATCAACGATCTCCTGCACACGGTGGACCCCGCGCGGACCATCATCACCCACGACGCGGGCAGCCCCCGCGACCAGATCTCGCCCTTCTGGGAATGCACGGAGCCGCTCAGCTACATCGGCTGGGGCAAGACCACCCAGCTCGGCTACGGCCTGGGCCTCGCCATGGGCGCCAAGCTCGCGCATCCCGACAAGCTCTGCGTCAACGTGTGGGGCGACGCGGCCATCGGCTTCACGGGCATGGACTTCGAGACGGCGGTGCGCGAGCGCATCCCCATCCTCTCCGTGCTCCTCAACAACTTCTCCATGGCCATCGAGCTGCCCATCATGAAGACGGCCACGGAGAAGTACCGGAGCACGGACATCTCGGGGCACTACGCGGACATGGCCAAGGCCTTCGGCGGCCACGGCGAGCGCGTGACGGAGCCCGGCGACATCGTGCCCGCCATCCAGCGCGGCATCAAGAAGACGGAGGAGGGCGTCCCCGTGTTGTTGGAGTTCATCACGGAGAAGGAGATCGACTTCTCGATCTACAAGTATTGAGGAGCCGGTGGGCCTGAGGCTCGATCTCGGCGTCCACGCCATCGATCTCCGCGCGGTCGCCCACGAGGCGCGCCGCGCGGAGGCCATGGGCTTCGGCTGCCTCTGGTCCGCCGAGACGAGGCACGACCCCTTCCTGCCCCTCGCGGTGGCGGCGGTGAACACCGAGCGCCTGCAGCTCGGCACCGCCATCGCCGTTGCGTTCCCGCGCAGCCCCATGGTGCTGGCCCACACGGCCTGGGACCTCCAGAAGGCCTCGGGGGGTCGGTTCGCCCTCGGCCTCGGCACCCAGGTCAAGGCGCACAACGAGCGGCGTTTCGCCGTCCGCTGGGAGCCACCGGGACCGCGACTGCGCGAGGTCGTGCTCGCCCTGCGGGCCATCTGGGAGTGCTGGCAGAACGGCACGCCGCTCGACTTCCGGGGCGCCTCGTATCGCTTCGACCTGATGACCCCCTTCTTCAACCCGGGGCCGATCGAGCACCCGCGGATTCCCATCTATCTCGCGGCCGTCAACCCGTACATGTGCCGTCTGGCCGGCGAGCTCGGCGACGGCATCCACATCCATTCCTTTCACAGCGCGAAGTATCTCCGCGAGGTCATTCACCCCGCCGTGGCCGCGGGCCGGCGGGCCTCGGGGCGCTCGACGCGCGACTTCACCGTCCGCGCCTCGACCATGGTGGTGCTGGGCGACACGCCCGAAGAGCTCGAGCGGAACAGGCAAGCGGTGAAGCAGCAGATCGCCTTCTACGCCTCCACGCGCACCTACCAGGCGGTGCTGGCCGTCCACGGCCTGGACCATCTCGTGCCGCAGCTCCACGCGAAGAGCCTCGCGGGCGACTGGAAGGGCATGGCCGATCTCATCAGCGACGAGGCCCTCGACCACTTTGCCGTGACCGCAACGTGGGAGACGCTCGGGGCGAAGCTCCACGAGCGCTACGACGGCATCTGCGACCGCACCCAGCTCTACCCGTCCTTCCAGCCCTCGCTCGACGATCCGCGCTTCGCCGCCCTCGTCCGCGAGCTCAACTCCTCCTAGCGGGCAGACACGCCGGGCGGGGCCGGGGGCACTTCCCCCGTGGACCACACTGACTCGCATCCCGCTTTCCGCTCTCTCACGGGCCACGAGATCTTGGTTTCTGGCTTCGGCAGCGCGCAGAAGATATGGGTCCACGGGGGAAGTGCCCCCGACCCCACCCGCCTCCGGCCAGGTAAATCGCGGCAACCACGTCGGCTTTTGTCTTTAAGTGGAGTCGACACAGCGTGAGGGAGGGGCTGGGGGGCACCCTCGCTAGACCCGTATCTTCTGCGCGTTGACGAAGAGAACGACTGAAGTCTCGTGGCCCCTTACGAGAGGACGCGGCGGGATGCGAGTCAGCGTGGTCTAGTGAGGGTGCCCCCCGGCCCCTCCCGCCACATACGTACGAGGCTAGCCGGAGTCGACCTGGCCGGGGCGCTTGAGGCGATCGCCGCCCGGGGGCAAGTTGAGCACGGTGGCGGGGAAGAGGCTGGCGAGCCAGCGGATGACATCGCTCACCGTGACGATGCCCACGGGCTTGTGCTGGGCGTCCACCAGCGGCACCGTGCGGTAGCCCGCCACGCTCATGCAGTGCACGGCGTAGGCGACGCGGTCGCGGAGCGAGAGCACCTCGGGATTGGGCGTCATCACGTCGGAGAGCGCGGTCCCCTTGGGATCCAGCCCGCGCCCCACCACCCGCGTCAGGAGATCGCGCTCCGTGAAGATGCCCGCGAGCTTCCCGCCCGCGTCCACGACGAGGACCGCCGCCTGGCGCGCCTGGACCATGCGCTGGCAGGCCTCGCCGACCGAGGCCGTCTCGCGCAGCAAGACCGGATCGGCGGGGGCGAGGGTGGCCACCGTGTCGTTGAAGACAGCGGGACTGATGGCCTGCTCTTCAGGATCGCCGCTGCTGGAATACTCGTCGTCCGCATCGAGCTCGGCCATGGCTTTGCTCCTTCCCGGCGCACTCGGCGGCCCGGCTCGCGGAGTCGGCGCCGCCCTCACTCTCCCGAGAACTTCTGCGAGTTGCCCATGTGCGGCCAGGCCCAGCCACGCGGAGCCACCCGACCTTGGGATGCTGCCCCCCGCGCTTGAGGTCGGCGGCGGTGAGGCCGCGCACGATCTTCACGCTCTCCGCGCGCATGCGCTCGAGCTCGGCCACGAGCTTCGCGGCGGGCTTCATGTCGTCGCGGCGGCCTCTGGCCACCTCGTTCTGGTCCCAACCCTCGAGCTGGGGATCCTTGGAGGCGAGAAGAATCTTGATCCGCCCCGCGAAACCCCGCCGCTCGGCCTCGATCAGGTGGCCGATGATCTCGTTGATGGACCACTCGCCCTCGGCGGGGTGCCAGACGTGCAGGGGCTTCGCGAGCGCCTCCACCTCCGCGCGAATGGTGGCCACGGCGCTCTCCAGAAGCGCGGCGACCTGCTCGGGCTCATAGGGGCCGGCCGAGGTCATGGCGCTAGACGACCTTGTCCCGCCGAAGCGTGTCGATGTCGGCCTGAGAGAACCCGAGCTCGCCCAGGATCTCCTCGGTGTGCTCGCCGATGTCCGGCGCCGCCGTCCGGACAGAGCTGGGCGTCCGCGACAGCGTGACGGGCGGACGCTGGATGCGCATCTCCCCGAGCTCGCGGTGCTTGACCGTGGTGGCCAGCCCCAGGTGCTGCACCTGCTCGTTCTCGAAGGTCTCCTTGACGTTGAAGATGGGGCCGCAGGGCACGCCCTTGGCGTTGAGCAGCTCCACCCATTCCGCGCTCGTCTTGGTGACGAAGGCCTTGTCGAGCTCGGCGGCGAGGGGCGCCCGGTTCTTCGACCGGTCGGGCGCCGTCTTGAAGCGCGCGTCGTCCAGCAGCGTCTCCGTGCCCAGCGTCTCGCAGAGTCGGCGGAACATGTGCTGGCCAGAGGCGGCGATGTTGATGTGGCCGTCGGCTGTCTTGAAGACCCCCGTGGGGATGGAGGTCGGGTGATCATTGCCGGCTTGGGGCGGAATCGTCCCGTCGATCAGCCAGCGCGCGGCCTGGAAATCGAGCATGGTCACCATGGCCTCGAGCAGCGAGGTATGCACCCACTGCCCCTTGCCCGAGCGCTCGCGCTCGATGAGCGCCCCCAGGATGCCCTGGGCCAGGAAGATCCCGGCTGTGAGGTCCGCGACGGGGATGCCCACGCGCACCGGACCCTGGCCCGGGAGGCCCGTGATCGACATGAGCCCACCCATGCCCTGCGCGATCTGGTCATAGCCCGGCCGATCGCGGTACGGCCCCGTCTGGCCGAAGCCCGAGATGCTGCCGTAGATCAGCCGCGGGTTGAGCTTCGACAGCGTGTCGTAGTCGATGCCGAGCCGGTGCTTGACGTCGGGGCGGAAGTTCTCCACGACGACGTCGGCCTGGGCGACCAGGCGCTTGAGGATCTCGATGCCGCGCGGCGACTTGAGATCGAGGGTCATGGAGCGCTTGTTCCGGTGGAGGTTCAGCGAGTCGAAGCCGCGCCGCGGAAAGTCGCCCCCGGTGTCCTCGCGCGCCCAGATCTGGATGACCTTGGCGCCCATGTCGGCGAGCTGGCGGACGCAGGTCGGGCCCGAGCGCGCGCGCGTGAGGTCGATGACGGTGTAGGGCTCGAGGGGCAGGCTCATCGTGACGGCGCTCCTTGTCGGGCGGGCTCGGGGGGGAGGATGGCGGAGGCGCTGATGGACGCGGGATTGCGCAGCGGCCAGCGTCCGGCATCCACGGCCGTGAGGAAATCGAGGACGATCCGGTTGAAGGCGTCGGGGTCCTCGAGGTTGACGGTATGGCCGGCCTTGGGCATGACCACGAGGCCGGACGAGCGGATCTTGCGCTTCATGAAGAGCGCGGGCTCGAGGCAGGGCTCGTCCTCGTCGCCCGTGACGACGAGGGTGGGCACGGTCAGCTTCTCCATGGCCGCCTCGAGCTCGTACACGGACGGGCGCGTCATCTGCACGCCGCGCATGGTCAGGGCGTGGCCCTTGGCCGACTGCGCGATGAACTGGTCGTAGAACTCGCGCCAGCCCACGGGGTCCTTGTCCATGAACTGGACGCGCGTGGGGCCCTTGGTGTAGAACTCCGCCACCGCGACCATCCCGTCCTGCTCGAAGCGCCGCGCCGTCTCCTCGACATCGCGCCGGAACTTCTCGCGCTCGGTGGCCACGCTGCCGTACCCCGCCCCCGCCACCACGAGCGAGAGGGCGCGCCCGGGATGCCGCAGGCCGAAGTGCAGCGTCGCGTAGCCGCCCATGCTCAAGCCGCAGATATGGGCGCGCTCGATGCCGAGGGCGTCCAGGAGTCCGCGAATGTCCTCGGCGGCCTGCTCCTGGGAATACGCCGCGGGGTCCTCGGGCACGTCCGAGGGCGGATAGCCTCGCGCGTTGAAGGCGATGGTCCGGTAGCGCCGCGACAGGAACCGCACCTGCAGGTGCCAGCTCGCATAGTCGCCGGCGAACTCGTGGACGAAGACGAGGGGCGCGCCTTGCCCCGTCTCCTCGTAGAAAAGATTGACGCCGTTCACGCGGGCTTTGGGCATGGCGGCAGTTTACTCCAGACGCCTGAGCCGCTCAACCGCGGGTGAGCTCAGCGCGCCGTCAGATCGATGAGGACCTTCATCACGGGGCCGCCCGCGAGCGCCTGCTCCATGCCTTCCTGGAGGGCCTCGAGCGGAATCTTGCGGCTCACGAGCGGGCCCACGGGCACCGCGCCGGAGGCCGCCAGGCGAATCGCCTCCTCCCAGTCCGCGCGGGTGTAGAGCCGGCTGCCGTGCATGGTCAGCTCGCGGGCGAACATCGGGTACAGGTTCACCATCATGGGCTCGGAGTGAATGGCCACCACGCTCACCGTGCCCCAGACGCGCACGACGTCCGTCATGAGGCGGACGGCGGCGGCATTGCCCGTGACCTCGAACGCCACGTCCACGCCCTCGCCGCCCGTCCAGTCATTGGCGAACTTGACGACGTCGGTGCCGGGACCGACCACCTCGAGGCCGAGGCCACGCAACAGCTCGATGCGGAAAGGGTTGACTTCCGAGATGGCCACCCGCGCGCCGCGATGGCGCGAGACCAGGCCGATGAGGGCGCCGATGGGCCCTCCCCCGAAGACGAGCACGGCGTCGCCCTTCTTGACCTCCGCGCGAGTGACGTCGTGGGTCGCGATGGCCAGCGGCTCCATCACGGCGGCATCATCGTCGGACAGGGAGGCCGGCACCTTGATGAGGCGATCCGTCTTGACCGCCCAGCGCTCCTGCATCCCTCCGGGCGCGTCGACCCCGAGCACCTGGAGCTTGTAGCAGAGAAAGCTCGCGCCCATCTGGCAGGCCCGGCAGGTGCCGCAGAAGCGCAGGGGCTCCACGACGACGCGGTCGCCCTTGGCGAAGCCGCTCTGTGCCGGAGCCTCCGCGATTTCCGCGAAGGTCTCGTGGCCGATGATGCCGCCCTTGGGCACGCGGTGGTCGAGGTGGCCCTGGAAGATGTGCAGGTCCGTCCCGCAGATGCCGACCCGCTTGACGTGCAAGAGCGCTTCGCCCGCGCCCGCGCTCGGCTCCGGCGCCGTCCCCGTCCTGAACCGGCGGGCTCCTTCGTAGAACGACGCGCGCATGGCTAGCTTCCCTCCAGGATCTTGCGCATGGTCTCTCCCTCACGCTTGAACCACTCGAAGAGTATCTCGACGTCCCAGCCCATGCAGAAGTGGCGGACGCCCAGGTCGAGGTAGAGCTTGGCCTGCTCCGGATGCGAGATCTCGACGCGCGGGGCGATCCCGAGGGCGAGCGCGGTCCGGATCATGCGCCGCTCCGCTTCCACCACTTTCGGATGGCTCCACTGCCCCGCGAGTCCGACGCTCATCGAGTAGTCGGCCGGGCCGAACTGGACCATGTCCACGCCCTTGACGGCGAGGAGGGCCTCCAGGTTGTCCACGGCAGGCGCCTTCTCGATCATGATGGCGATCACCGCGTCCTCGAGGGCCTGCACGAACGCGGGCGAGCCGACGTCTACGACGTAGCCGACGTCGCGCCGCATGCCCACGCCGTGGATGCCGCCGTGCCCGGGCGCCTCCGCCCGCACCGCGCGCACGCACTCCGTCACGTCCGCGGGCGTGCGCGGGTCGGCGAAGAGCAGATTCTGGATGCCCGAGCCGATGGCCCGCACGGCCACGAACGTGCGCGGCTGCTGCTCGACCTTCATCATGGCCGACATGTGCGGGAAGGTGTCGACGGCGCGAGCCATGTTCTCGAGCGCGAAGAGATCGTAGGGCGCGTACTCGCCGGCGAACTCGACGTAGTCGAACATGCCGGAGTGCCCGGCCAGCTCGATGGTGGCCGGCCACGCGGAGTGGATGTGGGTGCCCAGGCTCGGCCGCCCGG
>QHSC01000261.1 GCA_003220345.1 Candidatus Rokuibacteriota bacterium
CGCCACCCCTGGCAGGAGCGCGCCGGCAAGACCGGGCTCGACCGGGCGGAGGTGATCGCGGTAGACGATGCCCCCCAGGATGTTGGAGCGAGCGGTGGTAGCGCGAGTGTCGCTCATGTGATCGGCCGCGCTCATGCGGCGGCGCTCCGGTGACGCAGGCGGCGGAGCGACCCCACCACGCGCGCCTCCACGGTGTGAAGGAGGGTGCCGTAGGCTCCCGGCCGGAAGATCCGGAGGCGGCGCAGCTCGTGAGCATCGCTCGCCCAGCGTGACTTGTACTCGTTGTCGCCGGGCCCCATGTCGTACTCGTAGACGGTCTCGCGACCGAAGAGCGCGCGGACGATCTCCGCGGTCAGGTGGGTGCCGGGGGAGAGATCCACGGGAAGCGAGGCGTCGAAGTCCGCGCGGAGCGCGTGGACGCGGCCGTCGGCTTCCAGCTGGAACTCGCTGGCCACGGGGCGTCCGTCGAGGCGCATGAGCCAGAGGCGCAGCCAGCCACGAGCGCTCGCCCGCGCCGTCAAGCCGCGGAAGAATTCGGGCATTCCCGGCATGGTGGCGATGGCCAGCTCGTGCGGCGCCTTCCAGCTGCGCTCGGAGACGGCGAGCAGATCCGCAAAGACGGACGAGTCAGGAGCGACCACGCGGTGCTCCTCGATGGAGACGGCCCCGACCTTGCCGAGCCGGTTCCGGACGTTGCGCACGGTCTTCTTGAAGCGCTGGCTCGTCGCCGCCCAGAACTCGTCCCAGGTCCCCGCCGTGTTCAGGTAGGGGGAGCGAAGCGCCGGCAGAGGCTGCCAGCGGTAATGCCCGGGCAGCGAGGCGTGGAGAGCCTTCAAAGTGAGAGAGGCCACGGGCAGGCCATGGAGCGCGAGCACGTCCCAGTCTCGCCGGCCGGAGAGGTGCGTCAGCACGGCCTCGACAACGGGCTCGGGCCGGCCCACGATCAGCCAGTCCGCGAAGGCCGTGTCCGGAGAGCTCAGCATGCCGAGGACGCGCGCCGGGAGACCGTGCAGCGAGGCCTTCCGGCGGACCAACGGGACCATGCCGATGGGGCCCGCGCTGTCCTCGACGAGCAGGACTTCGGGCCGGCTCTCCGCTCCCGCGGCGCCCCAGCAGCAGCCGTACCACTCGTGACTCAGGAAAGGCGAGGTCTGCCCGCTCTCCGTGGCCACCGATTGCCAGACGGGAGCCAGGGCCTCGAAGCCCTCCCGCGTGTCGATCCGTCTCACCTTCACGCGATGACTCCGGCGCCGTTTCCATCCGGGGCGCTCCCGTTCCGGGAAGTCCCGTTCATCGCGGCCGCGATGACCTGGCTGAACCGAGCACCCTCCGCGACCGTCGAGCAGTGGGCGCGGACGAAGGCGCGTCCCCGGGAGCCCATGACCTCCCGCAGCGTCGGTTTGCGGAGGAGGTCGATCAGTCGCCCGGCGAATCCCAGAGCGTTGTCTTCCAGGTAGAGCTCCCGCCCGTGCTTGATGGGCAGCCCGTCCAGTCCCTCGATCGTGGTGATGACGGGCACGCCCGCCGCCATGGCGGCGAGCACGCTACGCCGCGTTTCGGCGCCGAAACGTCTCGGGGCCACCGCCACCGCGGCCCGCCGGAGCAGGGGCCGGAGGTCGCCGGTCGGCGCCACCACCTCCACCCCGGGCACGTTGGCCAGGCGCCTCGCGAGACGGAAGTGCGACTTGCAGCCCACGAGGAGCTTGGTTCGCCCCAGTTCGTTGCGCACGGCGGGCAGGACGGAATCACAGAACTCCGCCGCGGCCTGCGCCTCGGAATTGACCTCGAGGCACGGGGTGAAGGCGATCAGGTGCGGCCCGCCGATCCGCGTGGGCACCGCGGGCTCGTCGGCGGTCACGCCGTCGCCGATCACGCTCACGGCCGCCCACGGCGCGAAGGAGGCGACCGTCCGGGCCGCCTGCGGCGTGGCCACCAGGCAGTGGGTCGCGCGCCGGGCTCCCATGATCTCGACCTCGCGGAGGCGCATGGCTTCCGCCCGATAGATCTTCGTCTTGAAGCCCGAGAACTGCCGCGCGCGGTCCCGCCACCATTCCGAGTCCACGTCGCCGAAATCGAGGACGACGGGCACGCGCGGGGCGAGCTCGAGGGCGTAGGGGATCATGCTCGTGGAGGCGACGTAGACGAGGTGGAACGGTGCCGACTTGGCTCGGTCGCGGATGCGGTTGCGCAGCGCGTCCGCGCTGAAATAGGCGACCTCCGCGGACGAGCCGGTGGCGAGATGGGCGACGCTCCACAGCCGCTTCCACCGGTTGGGGACCACGGCGAACTCGAGGTCCTCGAACTCGTCGCGGATGGCGGACACGGCCCCGAAGGGATTCGGGTGGTCCGTGGTGCAGGCGAGGGTCAGCCGGTGCTCCCGGGCCAGCTCACGGGCGAAGCGGTGCAGCCGCTCCGTGGTGAGCTGTCGGCGCACCGTGGGAAGCCACGGTCCGAGCATCAGGATATTCATCGAGCGGTCCAGGTCATGGGCGATTCGACCGCCAGACGCATCTTCGGGTTGGCCGGGCTGATATTGGGGATGGAGCCGCCCTCGAGCAGGACGTATTGGTACGGGAGCGGCTGAGGCTCGAAGCCCCAGTGCCGCTTGAAGTTGTAGGGGCCCGTCCCCTCACGGCTCCGGCCGAAATCGAAGACGCGATAGCCGGCATGGGCCACGTGGCAGAGGAGCTCCCAGTACATGAAATCGTTGACGGCGTACCCGAAGGCTTCCTTGAGCGCGCCGCCATAGTAGGGCAGGGCCTGGTCCTCGTAGAGGAGGGTGAGCACCCCCGCGAGCATGCGTCCGTCCTTCCAGATCGTCAGCAGCTCGCAGTCCTTCCCGAACTCCTGGGCCATGGCCCCGAAGAGGCGGCGGGGAAAGACCGGCGAGCCCAGCTGGTGCACGCTGCGCGCGTAGACCCGGTAGAAGTCGTCGAGGTGCTGCAGGCCGAACTCGGCGCGGAGCCCGTACTTGGCGCCCTGGCGAGTCATGCGCCGCTGCTTGCGCGGGATGTCGGCCAGGTTCTTCTCGTCATCGCCGGAGATGGGCCGGGAGAAGGTGACGTACAGGGACTTGGTGGGCAGCTCCAGCTCCTGCCCGGCCCGATGCCGCAGCTCCACGTACGCGGCGCCGAGACGCTTCGCGAGCCCGGTGGCATGGTCGAGGAGCGCCTGACGCGCCGGCCCCGGCCGCGCGCAGATCCCGCCGTAGACGGCGTAGGGCACCGAGATCAATCCGCGCCCGCCGAGAAGCCCGCGGACCTCGAAGAGCGGCAGCACGCCCTCGATCCCGTGATCGCCGACGGCCATCAGGTAGTGGGGCCGATGGCCGAAGCTCTGCTCCACCGCGCGCTTCCAGGCGAGCAGGTGAAACGGGCTGCCGCTCGGCGTCGAGCGAACGAAGGCGTCCCACTCGATGCTCTCGCCGGCGAGGGGCCGGACCTCGAGGGGCATCAGCGGGCCTCCAGGAGAATGCGCACGATGCGCTGGGCGGCCTTGCCATCCCAGAGCTCGGGAAGCTGCCCGGCGGGCCACTGTCCGCCCACGGCCTGACGCCAGTGCTCGTAGATCGCCGCGGGCTCGACGCCGATGACGCGATTGGTGCCGCGGCTGACCGTGATGGGGCGCTCGGTGTTCTTCCGGAGCGTCAGACACGGAATGCCCAGGGCCGTGGTCTCCTCCTGGATCCCGCCCGAGTCGGTGAGGACGCAGGAGGCATTGGCCATGAGCTGGACGAAGTCCAGGTAGGGCAGGGGATCGACGAGGCGGAGATTGGCCATGGCCGGTAGGTGACCGTTGACGCGCTCGAGCTGGCGCCGCGTGCGGGGATGCACGGGAAAGACGACGGCGCTCTCGGACTGGATGCGCGAGATCACATCGAGGAGAGGACGCAGCGTCTCCTCGGAGTCGACGTTGCTCGGCCGGTGCAGGGTGAGCAGGCTGTAGCTGCGCGGCTCCACGCCCAGGGTCGTGAGGATGGAGGACTCGCGGGCCCGGGCCTTGTAGCGGAACAGCGTGTCGATCATCACGTTGCCCACGAAATGGATCAGCTCGGGCCGGACGCCCTCCCGGGCCAGGTTCTCGTTGGCCGCCGGCTCCGTGGTGAAGAGGAAATCGGCGACGGAGTCGGTGATCACCCGGTTGATCTCCTCGGGCATGGTCCAGTCGAAGCTGCGCAGCCCCGCCTCCACGTGCGCCAGGCGAAGCCCCATCTTGGCCGCGGTGAGGGCGCCGGCCAGGGTGGAGTTCACGTCTCCCACCACGAGGACGATATCGGGCCGGAAGGCCGCCAGCACGGGCTCGAGGCGCAGCATGATCTCCGCGACCTGAGCGGTGGCGCTTCCCGCCTGCACGTGCAGGTTCACGTCCGGGTCGGGGAGCTCGAGATTGGCGAAGAAGGCATCCGACATGGGCCCGTCGTAGTGCTGGCCCGTGTGAACGAGGGTGGTCGTCACGTCCGGCCGCGTGCGCAGCTCGGCCACGATGGGCGCGATCTTCACGAAGTTGGGTCGGGCGCCGACGACGGCGGTGATCTTCAATGCGCTTCGTCCAGGGTGAGGACGCCGCTCCGGGCCAGGATGTCCCGGACGGGAGCGAACCGGAAGTCGGCGAGCAGGCGGCGGAGCTTGCCCTCCGTGCTGTGGGTATTGACGGAGTGCCGGAGCTGGCTCAGCCAGCCCACGCGCACCCTGGGCTGGTGGACGTCCAGCTCCCAGGGATGCAGGTAGACGATGGCGGGCTGGTGCTCGCGCGTGTTCAGGCGCCGGATGAAGCGCCGGGTGAGCCGGTAGGGGAGGAGCCGGAAATATCCGCCCCCCGCGATGGGAACCCGACGTCCCAGCACGGTGATGGTGGAGAGGGGAAACTCGGCGATCCCGTGTCCGTTGGTGATGGACACACGGTGCGGGAAGCGGGGGGCGTCCGGGATGCCGTACCGATCGTGGACGATGGGGAAGATGCTCGAGTCGTAGAGGAAGCCGGCCTCCCAGAGGACCTCGAGGCTCCACATCGTCTCCCGCACCACCGAGAAGGTGGGGGCGCGGTACCCGATCACCGCCGTGCCCGCGGCGTCTTCGATGGCGGTCTTGGCGCGCTGCAGGTCCTTGGCGAACTCCTGGCGGCTCTGGCGGTGGATCATCTGGTGCCCGTAGCCATGGCAGGCGATCTCGTGATTCCGGGCTGCGATGTCCTTCACGAGCGCGGGGTACCGCTCGGCGATCCATCCGAGGATGAAGAAGGTCGCCCGCACGTCGGCATAGTCGAGGATGTCGAGCAGGCGCTCGGTGGTATCGACCACGCGGCTGGCCAGGCCCGGCCACTCGTCGGGCCGGAGGGCGTGGGCGAAGACTTCCGCGTGGAAGTACTCCTCGATGTCGAACGTCAGCGCGTTCTTCATCCCGCCTGGCTCCCCACGAGCGCCTGACCATCGAAGGCCTCGGGATCGGTCATGGCCCGGACCACGCGGGCGAGCCCCATGGCCAGGGACACCCGGGCCGTGCAGCCGAGCAGATCGGCGGCGAGGGCGACGCCGGCCTGCACGCGCGAGGACGAGATGGGAGCCGTGAGCTTGGAGGCGGCCACGGGGGGAACCTTGAGGAGGTCATACAGGATGTGCAGGATCTCGAGCACGGACGACATGCGCCCGGAGCCGATATTGATGGTCTGACCGCCGGCGTTCGGCGCGGCGGCGGCGGCCCGCGTCGCCTCCACGGCATCGTCGACGTAGGTGAGATCTTCCGCGCTCGTGCCGCCGCGAGAGAAGGCGGTCGGCCTCCGCCGGACCATCTCGATCAGCTCGGGGATCAGGGCATCGCCCGTGGCCGTCCCCTGGCGCGGCCCGTACACGGAGAAGTAGCGGAGGGTGACCACGTCGAGCTTGTGAATGGTGCCGTAGGTCCGGCAGTACATCTCGGCAGCCAGCTTGGAGGCTGCGAAGAGCGACTCCGGCTTGAGGGGGCAGGTCTCGGAGACCGGGAGAGACTCCGGGGTTCCGTACACCGACGCGGAGGACGCGAACACCAGCCGCCGCACGCCCTCCGTCACCGCCGCCTGGAGGACATTGAGAGTGCCCTGGACGTTGACGGTCTCGAGCTCGGCCGGGCTCATGAGTCCTAGCAACGTACTCGGGATGGCGGCCAGGTGGAAGACGGCCTGCACGTTCCGGGTGGCCGTCCTCACGAGCTCGCGGTCGCGGACATCGCCGATCACGACCTCGAGCTGGCCGCCGGGCTTGACGCCGCCCGAGCCCTCCCCCTGCCCGTGAAAGCGCTCCACCACCCCCTGGAGATTGCCCAGCGAGCCCGTGGAGAGGTTGTCGAGAATGCGGACGGCTATCCCCTCCTCGAGCAGGCGCTCGACGAGGTGAGAGCCCATGAATCCGGCGCCGCCCGTGACGAGGACCGTGCTCATGGGAGCTCCCCTAGAGGCTGACGATGGACGTGCGCGCGCCGCGGAACTTCTTCATGGCGTTGCGCGTCCCCGGTCGGCTCGACGGCCGAGAGCTTGTGGCCGTCGAGGGCGAGCTGGGGGATGAAGGGATCCGCATACGCGATCTGGCCGCCGCGCCGGGCGAGCAGCTCGATGATCTCGAGGGCGGGAGACTCCCGGATGTCGTTGACGTCGGCCTTGTACGTCACGCCGAGCACGAGAATGGAGGCGCCCCGGACGGCGCGCCCGCGCTCGTTGAGCGCGCCCGCCACGAGGTTGACCACGTGCTCGGGCATGGCGCGGTTGACCTGGTCGGCGAGCGCGATGAACTGCGCCTCATAGCCCGTGAGCCGCACCTTCCACGAGAGATAGAGGGGATCCACGGGGATGCAATGCCCGCCGATGCCCGGGCCGGGATAGAAGGGCATGAAGCCGAAGGGCTTGGTCGCCGCCGCCTCGATGACCTCCCAGGGATCGACGCCGATCTTGCGGCAGGCGAAGGCCAGCTCGTTGGCGAGGGCGATGTTGACGCTGCGAAAGGTGTTCTCGAGGAGCTTGGCCGTTTCCGCAACCCGCGGGCTCGAGGCCTCGAACACGCTGACGGTCACGTGCCGGTAGAGACTCGCCGCGAGCTCGGTACAGCTCCGGGTGATACCCCCGACCACCTTGGGGATATTGGCCGTCGTGAACCGGCGGTTGCCCGGGTCCACCCGCTCGGGCGAGAAGGCCAGGAAGACATCCTCTCCGACCACCATGCCGAGGGATTGCAGCCGCGGGAGCATGACCTCTTCCGTGGTGCCCGGAAAGGTGGTGCTCTCGAGGACGAGGAGCTGGCCGTGACGAAGATGAGGCAGGAGACTCTCCAGGGCCGAGACGATGAACGAGATGTCCGGCTCCTTGCTCTTCCGGAGCGGGGTGGGGACGCAGATGATGAGGGCATCCGCCTCCCCGACCTCATCGAACTCCGTGGTGGCGAGCAGCCGGCCCTCCGCGACCAGCGGCGCCAGCGTCTCGGAGGTGACATCGCTCAGATAGGACTGCCCGCGGTTGAGCCGGGCCACGCGCTCCAGATCGACGTCCACTCCACGCACGGTGAAGCCGGCCTTGGCGAGCTCCACGGCGAGCGAGAGCCCCACGTAGCCGAGCCCGATCACCTGGACCCGAGCGGTCTTCGCCGCGATCTTGCCCTCGAGAAGCTCCTTCCACGCGCTCACTCGGAAACCCCTTTCGGCCGCTTCACGGCTCAGGCCTTGTAGTACGTCATGTACTGCTTGTAGTAGTAGTTGGTCTGCCGCAAGGGCGCGCGGTTCAAGACGACACCGACGATCGGCGTTCCCGTTCGCTCGAGCGCCTCTTTCGTTCTGATGAGATCGCGTGGGCGCGTGGCCCCGGAGTCGACCACGAGGAGAATCCCGTCGGCCGCCGAGGCGATGTACAGGTTGTCCGGCACGAGCAAGATGGGAGAAGAGTCGATCAGGATGTAGTCGGACTCCGACTCCATGCCCACGAGTACCTCGGTAAGCCGGCGGGTGCCGAGGCCGACGCGGGCCGGGATGCTGAGGGCGCTCCCGCGCGGAGCGAGGCGCACCTGCTCGCTGATCGCCGTGGTGGATTCGGTCAGGCCGCTGGTGCCGGCGAGAAGGTCCGTGAATCCCTTCTCGTTCCTGGACTTGGCCGTGCGATGCAGGCTCGGACGGTGAAAGTCGGCATCCGCGATGATGACGTGCTTGCCGATCTCGCCAAAGGCCAAGGCGAGATTGTAGGTGATCGTCGACTTGCCCTCGCCAGGAAGGGCGCTCGCCACGAGGATTCGCCGGAGCGGCATGTCCTCACCGAGCATCTGGAGCTCGACGCGGAGCCGCCGGAAGGCGTCCACAAAGAGAACGTAGTCTTGATGGCGTGAGTCGGGGGCCTGGTAATCCGCACCGGTGGCGAATACCGGGCGACGGGAGTCGACGCGTGGGATGACGGTGAGAATGGCCAAGCCGGTGCTCTGACGGATGTCGTGCTCGGTCTGGAGCGGGCGGTTGACATATTCGGCGAGGCCGGGCCCCACCACGCCAATCATGAGGGCGAGCGCCATGGCGATGCCCATGAACTTGAGGCGTTTCTGATTGATGGCGGGGACGGGAACGCTGGGGGGGTCGATGATCTTGACCACGCTCATCTCGCCGGACTCGCGGATCCGGGCCGCCCCGAGCTTCTCCTGGATCATGGTGGCCAGGCGGCGGTTCGTGTCGACGTCGGTGGCCAGACGTCGAAACTCCAACTCGTCCTTGGACATCGCGGGAAGGTTCTTCTTGAGACTCGCGATCTGTTCCCGAAGAGCGACTTCCTGACCGGAGAGCGAGGTGACCGCAGTGTCCAGCGCCGCCACCATCTCCGCAAAGGCCTCACGGTCTTGTTCGGGCACCGTCGTGTTGCCCGCGAGATCGGCAGTCGTGGAGTCCTTCACCGCGTCTCCCAGCTCCCGCTGCACTTCGGCGATCTGCTGGCGGAGCAGTCGCACGCGCGGGTGCTCGTCGGTGAACCGCGTCCGTGAATCCGACAGCTGGGCCTCGAAAGCGGACAACCTCGCGCGCAGCCGCTGCGTCTCCACGGGAGGAGCGGCCTTGGTGGTGGCCTTGACCGGGGCCGGCATGGCATCGAGCTTGGCGCGAAGGCCCGTCAGCCGTACCTGGCTCATGTTCTTGTTGGCCTGGATCTCGGCGAGGTTTGTCTCGAGCTGGCTCAGTCGGTTCGAGACCTCGGCCACGCGATCCGGCAGCCTCATGCCACCCTTGACCAGCGCGAACTCCTGAAAGCTCTTCTCGCTCGAGTGAAGCTGCTCGCTCACCTGGGCATTCTGCTGCGCCAGATACTCTCGGGTGCCTTTCGCGTCATCGACGTTGAAGGAGCGGGTGCGCGCGAGCATGATCTCGACATACGTATTGGCGATGTCCAGCGCCACTCGCGGGTTGGAGGCCTCGGCGCGGATCTCGACGAGACCGGACGGTCCCAGGGGATTGAAGGAGACGCGCGCATTCCGGAGCTCCGCCAGGGCGCGGCGCTCAGGGCTCTCCACGATGAGCGGCAATCCGCGAAGCCGCCTCACCCGGTTCTGGAAATCGAGCCAGTAGTCTTGGCTGTAGGGGTTGTCGATGAGATCCGACACGGACGCGCGGGGAAGGGCTTCGACGACCGACTGGGCCAGAATGCCGCTCTGAAGGATGGCGAGCTGAACCGACAGGGGCCGCCCCGGAGAGAATTCCTGGAAGAGCGACGATGGCGCTCGGCTCTCCAGAAAGATCATGGTGGACGTTCGGTACCGCGGCGGCTCCTTCGACATGAGATAGGCCACGGGGAGGAAGAGCGCCAGGGTCAGCACGCTCGTCAGGATGATCCATTTCTTTCGCCGGGCGAAGAGCGAGAGCGCAACCTGCTTCACGATAGTCAGTATGTCCACGGCGGCCTTCTCCTATAGGGAATGCGAATCGAGCCTAAACAGCGCTCAGCGGCCTCGAGCGAAAAGGACGACTTGAACAGTGTTGAGCAAGATCAGAAAATCGAGGAAGAGAGAAAGGTTCTTGATGTAGTACAGATCGTACTGGAGCTTTTCCAGCGCGTCGTCGACGGACGATCCGTAGCGGTACTTGACCTGAGCCCAGCCCGTGATCCCCGGCTTGACGGAAAGCCGCTTCATGTAGAAGGGGATTTGCTTCTGCAGGTCCTGGACGAACTCGGGCCGCTCCGGGCGCGGCCCGATGAAGCTCATATGCCCCACGAGGACGTTGAAGAGCTGCGGAAGCTCATCCAGACGCGTCCGCCGCAGGAAGGCTCCCACACGCGTCACTCGCGAGTCGCTCTGCGCGGCCCACACCGGCCCCGTCTCCTTCTCGGCGTCCTGGCGCATGGACCGAAATTTGTTCAGGATGAAGACACAGCCGTTCTGGCCGGACCGGGATTGGCGGTAGAGAATCGAGCCCGGAGACTCGAGCTTGATGGCCGCGGCCACCATCAGCATGACGGGGGCGGCCAGGATGAGTCCGCAGAATGCCAAGGTGACGTCGAAGAGGCGCTTGATGATCTCCGTCCGGGGAGTCTTCACGAAGCCATCCGCAAAGACGAGCCAGCTCGGTCGCAGCGAGGTAACGAGAATCTTTCCGGTCGCCTTCTCGTAAAAAGCGGGCCAGTCCTCGACAGCGATCCCACGCAGGCGGCACTCCAGCAGGGGCTGGGCGGGAAAGTGCCCGCGGCGGTCCATCTGGGC
The DNA here is from genome assembly GCA_003220345.1 of Candidatus Rokuibacteriota bacterium. GTDB lineage: Bacteria > Methylomirabilota > Methylomirabilia > Rokubacteriales > CSP1-6 > AR37. The sequence goes on from QHSC01000261.1 coordinate 10,676, forward strand.
GACCACGATCAGGTCCGGGTGAAGCTCTTCGACGATGGCCGATAGGTCGGTCGTTTTTCCGAGAAGAGCGTGACCCTCGGGGATCAAGTCCGAGGCCGCCGGATCGTCGTCGATGAACCCGACGATGGAAAATGGCCGCGCGCTGATCGGCGCCAGCTCCGCGAGAACCCTGGCGATTGGCCCCGTACCGACCACGAGCACGCGGATGGTCATGCGCGCCAGGGACTTCGGTCCGAGCCAGGACCAGCGCCAGAAGAGGAGCCCGACGGTCGTGGTCACGCCGATCTCGAAGAAGGCCCACCGGCCGAGCCGGAGACTCGGCAGGGCGAATCCGATAGCGGCGACGAGGAGTCCGGCTAGCCCCTGGCAGGCCACCAGGCGCGCCAACAACTCGCGGTGGCCAAGGGGGAGCCGAACGTTATAGAGATCTCCCAGGTACAGCAGGAAAATGGTTGTACTCGCGACCAGGGCGAATCTCAGAGCGTCCGGGCCGTTGCCTCCCCATGTCGATGTCACCAGGGTGACCATGAATGAGGCGCCGATGACGGCCAAGTCTCCGGCCAAGAGAATGGCCGTCAGTCCTGGTATGTAGTGCCGAAAGATCCTGAGCATGGCGGCGGGCGTAGAAGAGCAAGCTCAGTGCCATCCAGTGCGATGTGCGGAAAGAGGTAAGCTCTCGATTTCTAAGAGCTTGCAAGGTCACCCGACGGAGAATCTTACTACCCTGAAGAGGAAACTTCGTTCCACGCACGATAAATCTGCATAGCCGTGACGTCAGCCGTCAAGTTCGGGAAGAAATCCGACAAGGAATCAACCTGTTAGCGCAGAAGGTCTCCGCGCAGATTTTGCATGCGGAAGACAGCTTTTGCGGGCGAAGGAAGTCGCAGCTAGAAGCTGGTGAAGAAGCCCACCGAGGCTTGGTTAACGGAAGTATTCCCGGCTCCATTGGTCCCATTGAAGGAGCTGGTTCCGTTGGAGGAGTTACTCCCAGTCCCATACTGCGTGTAGGTATATTGCAACCTCATGGCGAGCCAGCGAAGCAGTTGCCAGTTGAGCGCGGCGCCTGCCGTGAGGGTATTCGAAGAAGGAGCGGAGGAATTGTTACCGATTCCCGTAGTTTCATTGGTGGTGTAGGTGGCGAACACGTTGGTCGTGATGAAGGGCGTCAGGACATAGGAGAAGTTCCCCGTGAAACCGGTCGTCTGAACGATGCCGAAATTCTGACCCTGGACAGCCGTCTGGCGAAAGTCCTGGAAGACGCCAAGCGAGATCGTCGCGCGCACCCAGCGATAGCTCAGGGTGGAATTCGTGGTGACGCCGCCCGTGGTGTCTTGGTTGTCCGAGCTCACCTGCGTGTAACCAATGCTGCTCGAAAGCGAGAGGCCGGAAGGAAGGCCATAGGTCGAGAAGAGAGACACGTTCCATATCCGCGCGTTATCGGTATCGCTCGAGAGCCACGTGTAGGAGCTGGAAACGCCGGCCGTCTGATACAGGGTCAGCTGCCGGGAAAACGAGCCGAATATCGTATTCCCCGTCGTGGAACCCGTCGTACTGCCCCCGGTGTTGGACGTGGTGGAGTTGTTGTTGCCCGAGGTGTTGGTATGCGTCAGTTGATAGCCTGCGCTGATCGTGTTCGACGCGCCAAGCGGCATGCTGGCACTGGTCCCGATGACATGGGCAACGGTGTCGGTGCCGCCACTCGAGAAGACCGAGTTCGAATAATAGGTCTGGGTCGAGATGATATCGATCAGGTACCGGGCGGACACCGTGAACGAGTTGCTCGTGAACGTCTGGCGCTGTTGCCTCAACCCAAACGCGTCGGCCTGACTGGGCTCGTCGCTTCGGGTGAAGGTGTCGGTGACCCTCACCGTGAGTCGGGGGTTCACGTATTGCTCGACGAACGCGCTGATGGTGGGGAAGTATTTCAGGCCCGAGGAATCATCAGAGCTGTCGTACGTGAGACCAGAAGTGCCCGAGATGCCTCCACGGGTCGTGGCGCCATTGATGAGTATGTTCGCGCCGAGGTTCAATGTCGTCCGGTAGTTCTCCTGCTTCCGCCCCGTAGAAGAGATGTTGAAATTGTCGGTCCACGTCTCGATCAGCGAGAGCGTCGGGTGGAATTCGAAAAGCTTTCCGCCCCCACCCAGTGTTCCCGCCACGACCGGCAGTGGCCCTGGGAGAAAGACCTGGGACGGAGGAGGAGGGGCTGGAGGGACCCATGGACCACCGATGGGTTGGCCGGGCGCTTGACCCCCAGTCCCAATTCCGGGGGGAACCTGCATCCCCGGCGGTGTACCACCGAGTGGGGGCTGGATCTGGGGCCCTATGGAGGGCTGACCAAAGGGTCCGGGCTGTAGGACACCGGGTTGCTGGAAGCCTGGCGGATACTGGGGCGCTGTTTGCGGAACAAG
>QHSC01000425.1 GCA_003220345.1 Candidatus Rokuibacteriota bacterium
GACGTGGAGTAGCGGGAAGCAGGCGTCCTGTCTTGAGATTGAGGGGCTCAGAACCTCACCCAAGACAGGAGCCCCCCAATGACCGAGAAGGCCATCAGTCCGTTACGCCGGCGGTTGATCGAGGACATGGCGATCCGGCGGCTTAGCCCCAAGACTCAGCTCCACTATATCCGCCACGTCAAAAGGTTTGCCGATTTCCTGGGCCGGTCTGCCGACAAGGCCACCGCCGAGGATGTCCATCGCTATCAGTTGTGGCTGGCGTCGATCGGGACGACGGTACCGACCGTCAACGTCAGTGCCACTGCTCTGCGGTTCTTCTTCAAGATCACGCTGAAGCGCCGCGATCTTGCCGAGGAGGTCGTCTCCACCCGTGAGCCTCGCCGCCTGCCCGTTGTTCTGAGCCCGGAAGAGGTCGGTCGGCTGCTCGCCTCGGCGAGAAACATCAAGCACAAGGCGCTCTTGAGCCTGGCTTACGCCACCGGCCTGCGAGCCTCGGAGGTCGTATCGCTCAAGCTCACCGATATCGATAGTGACCGGATGGTCATCCGGGTCGAACAGGGCAAGGGCAAGAAGGATCGGTATGTCATTCTCTCGCCCAACCTGCTCGAGATATTGCGCGAATGGTGGCGCGTCGCGCGCAAGAAGGGATGGATGTCTCCCGGTCAGCACTGGCTGTTTCCTGGCTACCGGGGGCAGCATACGAGTGCGCGCCAGCTCCACCGGATCGTTCGCCTGGCAGCAGGGCGTGCCAGCATTACCAAACGCGTCGGCGTTCACACACTGCGGCACAGCTTTGCCACCCATCTCTTGGAGCAGAAGACCGATATTCGGATCATCCAGGTTTTATTGGGACATAAGAAGCTCGACACGACGGCGCTCTACACCCGCGTCGCCGTCAGCGCGCTCGGCCAGGTGACAAGCCCGCTCGACTTCCTGTTAAAGATGCCCGGCTGACGCGCGGCCGTTGTCACGGCCAGCGGTCGAGGTGGCGGACATCTTCCGCCACCGCGGACCGGCTTGGCGTGCGTCCCATGCCGGCCATGTGAGCCTCGGCCAACTCAAGGTCATGTCGGCGATCGAGCGTTGCCGAACGGCGGCGTTGGGCGGTCATGTCGAGCGCTGCGAGGCCTGCGCCCACTTGCGGATCTCTTATAACTCCTGCCGCGATCGGCATTGCCCAAAGTGCCAGGCCGTCGCTGCCAAGCAGTGGCTGGCCAACCGCCAGGCCGAACTCTTGCCGGTGCCGTACTTCCACGTCGTCTTCACCCTGCCGCGACCGATCGCCGACATCGCCTATCAGAACAAGGCCGTCGTTTATGACCTGTTGCTCAAAACCGCCGCCGAGACCTTGATCACCATCGCGGCCGACCCCAAGCACCTCGGCGCGCGCATCGGACTCACCGCCGTCCTCCACACCTGGGGATCGACACTGACCCACCATCCGCACGCCCATATCATCGTCCCGGGCGGCGGCTTTTCGCCCGACCGCCAGCGCTGGATTACCTGCCGGCCCGGCTTCTTTCTCTCCGTGCGGGTGCTCTCGCGCCTCTTCCGCCGCCTGTTCCTCGAAAGACTGACCGCCGCGTACCAAGCCGGGCGGCTGCACTTCTTCACCGACCAGGCCGCCCTCGCTGAGCCGGCAGCCTTCCAAGCACGCCTCGCCGCCCTGCGAAAGCGCAAATGGGTGGTCTATGCCAAGCGGCCTTTTGGCGGACCCGGCGCTGTCCTCGCCTACCTTTCGCGCTACACGCACCGGATTGCTATTGCCAATAGCCGGCTCGTCGCCTTCGACGGCGAGCGCGTCACCTTCAAATGGAAGGATTACCGGGCCAAGAGCGACGCCCGCTACAAGCTGATGACGCTCGACGCCGACGAGTTCATCCGCCGCTTCCTGATCCACGTGCTGCCCGACGGATTTCACCGCATCCGTCACTACGGCCTTTTTGCCCATGCCAACCGGGCCGGCAATATCGCATTGGCCCACCGGTTCCTCGGCGTACCCGACCCCGCCCCGTCGAGCGGCGGCGGGAGCGACGGCCCCGAAAATTGTCACGAAGACGCCGAGTGGAACGCTTGTCCTTGCTGCGGCGGGCGTATGATCATCATCGAGACCTTTGAACCCGGCTGCCAGCCGCGGCTGTGGCCAATCCCATCGATCGGGCTCGATAGCTCATGACCGACACGCTTGTGTCACTATCCTCCGCCGCTGCACCTGTCCGACGCCGGGATCTCGCCGGTAACGCCCACGCTCAGCCGACGGCAACCGTCAGCGCCGCCTTCCACCGCCAAAACGCAGATCGCTCGGCGCAACATCACCTTTCCGTCCGCAGCCCGGGCGACCGACAGCACCGTCGCAGTGCTCGCTCGCCCGCCGTCCCAACACGAGATCGAAAAATCAAATCAAACGCGGGCGCTAAATCCCCATAGCCCGATAGCGCCGCC
>QHSC01000069.1 GCA_003220345.1 Candidatus Rokuibacteriota bacterium
CTCGCGCTCGCGAAATATCCCAACGTCGCGATGAAGGCGACCGGCGCGCCGAGCTACTCGGATCAGCCCTACCCGTTTCGCGACATCCACGACAACCTGCGCCGGCTCTACGACGCCTTCGGCCCCGCGCGCTGGTTCTGGGGCACCGACATCACGCGCATGCCGTGCCCGTGGCGTCAGTGCGTGACGCTGTTCACGGAAGAGCTGCCCTGGTTGAAGGGCCGCGACCTCGAACTGGTCATGGGCCGGGCTGTCTGTGACTGGCTGGGATGGAAACTATAGGAGATACGCCATGAGACCCAACAAGCTGCGGGAGCTCCTGAAGTCCAACAAGCCCACGCTGTCCACCCACATTCACACTACGTGGCCGTCCGTCGTGGAAGCCATCGGGCACACGGGCCTCTACGACTACGTCGAGTTCGTGGGAGAGTACGGCCCCTTCGACCTCCATGACCTCGACAACCTCGCGCGAGCCGCGGACATCTACAACATGTCGATGCAGCTCAAGGTCGACCAGGAGCCGCGGGGCTTCCTCGCGCAACGGGGGATCGGGTCCGGCTTCCACAGCATCCTGTTCGCCGACTGTCGCTCCGCCGCCGACGTGCAGGAGTGCGTGCGCATCGTGCGCGCGGAGACCCCGGAGGACGGAGGAACCTACGGCGTGGCCACCCGTCGGTTCACCTACATGGGTTATGGCGGCACCAAGGAGTACGTCCAGGCCCTGCGCGACATCGTCGTGGCGATCATGATCGAGAAGCCGGGGACGGTCGACACGCTCGCGGAAGTCCTGTCCGTCAAAGGTGTCGACATGGTGCAGTGGGGCGGCTCCGACTACTCGATGGGCATCGGACGAGCCGGCGAGCGTTATTCGCCCGAGCTGCGAGCTGTGGAGCGCCGCGTGTTCGAAACGGCCATCAAGATGGGCGTGCCGCCCCGCGCCGAGATCGCCACCGCGGATCAGGCGAAGTACTTCCTCGACATGGGCGTCCGGCACTTCTCCGTCGGCACCGACATCACGATCCTGCACCAGTGGTGGAAGTCCCAGGGTGAGGACCTGCGCAAGGCTCTCGGCCACTGATCTGCGGCGCTGATCAGAGCCACGGCTTGACGAAGACCCTTCGCGGCGAGATATTCCTGCTCGCAGTGGACCGTTGAGGAGGAGCGCCATGACGACGAACCGCACGTCCTACGTCTTTGTCGGGCTCGCAGGTGAGACGGCCCCCGGACGGCCCACCAAGTCGGGACTCTACCGCATGGCTGTCGGCGACGACACGTGGGCGCTCGCGACGCGCGGGCTGCCGGACGCGCCGACGATCCGGGCCATCGCCACCCACCCCGAGCATCCCGAGATCGTCTTCGCCGGGACCCAGAATGGCCCCTATCGAAGCACGGACGCGGGCGAACACTGGGAGCGCGTCGACATCGCGGATCACGGCTTACCGGTCTGGTCCCTCGTCTTCGATCCTCGCGACTCCAAGGTGCTCTACGCGGGCTACGAGAACTGCGAGATCTTCCGCAGCGACGACGGCGGTGAGCACTGGGACCAGCTCCCGGTGACCGTCCGCTTCCCCGAGGTCACCGTGTCTCCAGGCTCCAACCCGGCCAAGCGTGTCCTCGAGCTGGCCGTCAACCCCGCCAACTCGAGCGAGATCTACGGCGCGATCGAGGTAGGCGGCGTTATCCGTAGCCTCGACGGCGGGGAGCACTGGGAGAACATGAGCCACGGCCAGTACGTCAACGACGACACCGTGGACATGCACGGCGTGCTCGTGGCGCGCTGGCGTCCGGGCACCGTCTTCGCGATCGGCCGCGCCGGTCTGTTCTGCAGCGCGGACCAGGGCGCCCACTGGGCCAGCGCCCGGCTCGAGGCCCTCAATCCCAAAGGCCAGACGTACTGCCGCGACATCCGCGAGGTCCCAGGCGATCCGAAGACCATCTGGCTGGCGGCGGGCGCGAACTTCCAGAGCGACCTCGGCGCGCTCTTCCGCAGCAAGGACGGCGGCGCCAGCTGGCATCGCGTGGACATGGGCGTGAAGCCGCAGACCACGATGTTCGCGATGGCCTTCGACAAGCGCCGGCCGTCGCGCATGTACTGCGCCACGACGGGCGGCGAGGTGTTCGCGAGCGAGGACGGCGGCCAGAGCTGGGGGGAGCGGCCGCTCCCCGAGGGCGCGACGCAAGTTTACGCGATGGCGTGTGCCTGACCTCAGCTCTTCGCGGCCACCGCATCGGCCTTCTTGAGGTCCATCTCCCCCAAGCCGTACAGGTTCGCGCCACCCATGAAGATCTGCGCGGCGATCCCCGCGGAACGCTCCCTTCGCCAGCTCTGCCCCCGCCCTCGACCCTCTCCCCCGGGTGGGGGAGAGGGAGTCCGCGGCGTCGGAGCGCGCCGGAAGCGAGTATCATGGGCGGGGTGTCCTGACAACGATCGAGCCGGGAGGAGGGCGACGCATGGCGACGATGACGAGCGAGGCGGTCAAGGCCGTGGACGCGAAGACGCTGCAGGGCTGGCTGGCGTCGGGCTCGGCCGTGCTGATCGACGTGCGGGCGCGCGGCATGCACGCAGCGGAGCGCATCCCGGGCGCGCGGTCGATTCCCGCCGACACGCTGGATCCGGGTCGCATTCCCGGGGCGGCCAACCAGCGCGTGGTGTTCCAATGCGAGATCGGCGTGGCCTCCGCGAAGGCGGCGCGTCGCGTGGCCGACACCGGTCGCGACGAAGTTTACAACCTCGACGGCGGCATCCAGAAATGGAAGCAGGTGGGCCTGCCCGTCGAGTCCGATCCCCACGCGCCGCTGCCCGTCATCCGGCAGGTGCAGATCGTGGCGGGCTCGCTCGTCGTCCTCGGCACGGTCCTCGGCGTGGTGCTCTCGCCGTGGTTCATCGCGCTCAGCGGCTTCGTGGGCGCTGGCCTCGTCTTCGCGGGCGTCACCGGCACGTGCGGCATGGCCGCATGCCTGCTGAAGCTGCCCTACAACCGCTAGAGTGCCGCTCCAGCTTGATCGTCGCCCGATGTGTTAAGTGGCACGCCCGTGTTCGCCGGGACACGAGTCCCTGTCCAAGCGGTTCTTGATTACCTCGAGGGCGCCCCTGGAGCGACCGCAGGACGCATCTGCTCTTCGAGCCGGTGGAGTTTCTCGAGAAGCTCGCGGCCCTGACGCCGCGGCCCGAGATCAACCTGGTGCTCTATCACGGGGTGCTGGCCCCCCGCGCGCGCTGGCGGCCGGACGTCGTCGCCTATCGCCGCACGCAGAGGGACCGGGCGACGGATCCCCGCGCGGAGAGCGAGGGCGCACACAGGCCACGCTACTGGACGTGGGCTCTGCTGATGCGCCGCGCCTTCGACCTGGACGTCCTGCGCTGTCCGCGCTGCGCCGGGCGGATGCAGCTGATCGCTACGATCGACGACCCGGCCGTGATTCAGCGGATCCTCGCCCATCTCGGGCTGCCCGGTGCGCGGGAGGATCCACGACCCCCGTTGCCTCTGACCGCGGCAGGAGCCGAGCAGCAGGCACTTCCCGGCGTGACCGTCTAGGCGATGCCGGGGTCCGGGCAGCCGCGGACGTCTGCCCTGCCGGTGCCTGATGGTCCCGTGGAGGGCTCCCACCCTGTGATTCAAGATCCCGATTTGCCCTCTGATCCCCGCTCTGGCAGGATCGGCGCGAGGTGGGAGGGGGTTTATCCGCGCGGTGACAAGGGAGGGCCCTCGGGCGAGGCGGGCCATGACGGAGAACGGGTGTTATGTTGTCTACGCTCGCGCGTCGATGTCGAGCACGTTGTCCGCTTCATCCCAACGCCCCACGAAACGCAGGCTGCTGGACGCCGGATCTGAAGGCGCGAGCTGAAAAACCTTGAGGAGACCAGTGGCTCCGATCTGCTGGTGGGCGTTCAGCGTGAGCTCGTAGTCGGACGCGACGAGCCAGCCGGCCTCGACCACGACGTTGTTCGTCTTGAAGACGCCATCCCTCCTGGCCACGCTATGCTGATTTGCCATTCGCAACTACCTCCTCTGGCCGCCCTCCCCGTATGCGCCCGAGATGGTGCCCGCAAGCACCTCCAAACCGCCCAAAGCTACCCCACGCCAGCCGCGAGGGCAAACAGCCTTATTTCACCGCTACCGATCGGCGTCGAACGGATTGATCGGTTCCTTGCCTTCGCCTGGTGGCACGGCGACCAGCGTGATGAGGCACTTCCCGTTGGGGCCCCCACCAAGCATCCCGAAGATCTGATCGTCAGGGCGCCGGGCGCTGGTACCGCAATCCTGTGGCGCTCGTGCCATCTCCCGGCTACTGAAGGAGCAGTCCAGCTGACTCTCACATCGTGCGCGATCTCCTGCGGGTCGGCAGCTTCGACAGCAAGCGCGCGGAGCGGCCGAAGGTTCTGTGAAGGGATTCGTCGCTGACCAGGCGGGCGCCATCGGCACGGTGTTCCAGTACGAGCTTTCGGGTGTGAAATGCTTCGAGCTCGGGGCGGTGGCCGACGCTGATAACGGTTGCGTCGGGGAGCCGCTCCAGCAGGAGCCGCATCAACTGTTCCTGGCTCAGCGAATCGAGCGCGGCGGTCGCTTCATCCATCACGATGGTTTCCGGACGTTGAATGAGCACGCGGGCAAAGGCAAGCCGCTGTTTCTCTCCGCCGGAGAGCACGTGCTCCCACGTCGTATCTTCATCGAGCCGATCGAGAAAATGGCCCAGACCCACTTCCTCGACCGTCTTGCGGACCATGGCATCGTCAACCTCGTCGGGCGAGAGCGGATAGGCCACGGCCCGGCGCAGCGTTCCCAGTGGTACGTAAGGCTCTTGCGGCATCAAGAACAGCCCTTCGAATCGGATCAGGATCTCTCCCGATCCCCACGGCCACAGGCCGGCGATCGCCCGCACCAGCGTACTCTTGCCCGTGCCGGATTCTCCGACGACAAGCACCTTTTCGCCGCAGGCGATCTCGAAGTCGGCTTCGTTGACCACCGCGCTCCCATCGTCCAACGTGACCGAGACGTCCCGCAGCCGGAGCAAACCACCCTCGGCTTGCTTGCGAACAATTCGTCCGGTCGTCCCCTCCCGTTCGGCACGCTCCAGGCGATCCAGCGACACCAAGAGCGAGGCGAGTCGGGACGCGGAAGCGGTCCAATCGGCGAGACGTGGATAGTTCTCCACCAACCAACTGAACGCCACCTGCACGATCATGAACGCGGAGACGGCTTGCATGACTTCACCAAGAGTCATGGTCCCGGCGACATACTTTGGGGCACAGAGGAGAATCGGAATGATCGGCGCGAGGCCGTTACTGCTCTGCGACACCATCGTGGTGCGAATGTACTGCGTCATCAACTCGTACCAGCGCTTGCGGACAATCGTGAATGCTACGTCAAGGCCGGCGCGCTCTTCAGTCTCCCCGCCCAGCAACGCGACGCTCTCGCCATGTTCCCGGAGGCGGGTGAGCACGTATCGGTAGTCCGCCTCCGCCTGATTCTTGTTCTCGGAGACCTTGATAAAGCCGCGGGCAATCATGACCATCGATCCGCTGGCCAGCACGGCATAGATGAAGGCTGCGACGACCAGGAATCCGGGGATACGGAGCATCGTGCCTCCGACCGGGATTCTGAGCTCACCGCCGACGAACCAGAGCACCCCGATGAAGACGATCGCTGAAGTAACGGCCGAGAAGATCCCAATTGAGAATTCGACTGGGGCCTCGACACTCAGACGCAAATCCTCGGCCACGCGATATTCCGGGTTGGTGTGATCGCCCGGAACCAAGTTGAGTTGATAATACCGGCCGTTGGTGAGCCACTGATCAAGCACGTGCGCGTTCAGCCAGGCGCGCCACCTGCGCTGCAGGGTCAATTTTGCATGGGTGGCCGCTGCCGCCACGCCCACGACAGCGGCGATCAGAGGGAGAAAGGTCACGGTTTGGTGCAACACACCGCTGCCATCACGCTTGTCGATGGCATCGAACATTGTGCGGTGCCATACGTTCAACCGATACTGCAGGGCGAGATTCACCAGCGCAATGGCGATGACCACGAACGTCAATACCCACGCGGTGCGCCCCCCACCGTTCCGCCAGAAGCCCAGGGCCGCTTCCCAAAAACGTGCAAGGAGGTATTGACGGGTTTGTTGATCCGTGTCCGCAATCATCGCTCGCCTTTGATCCGTCCGCGTACCGATGTTCTCCGAGCGCAGGCGCCCTTACCTCGAGGGGCTACGACGTGCTCCGTCTCTTTGCCGCATTCTACCGATGCCTCCGCCTGTGCATCAGTATGACACTCAACTGTGCCGCTCAATGAACACCCGTCGATGTCCGAGGAAGCGCTCCGAGAAGGATCTCGCAGCCGTTGCAGAACTGGGCGGCGGCAGGCTTGTCTTGCTGGCACTGGAGGCAGTGCACTAGCGGAACTCCCTCATCTCCGCCTCCGCCTTCTCCAACCAGAACCCCATGTCCATCTCGCGGTACATCGTCCTTGCGCGCGTCCTCGGGATCGCGAGGGCAGCCTTCGCGGCCTGCGGCTCCCACTGAGCCTGATCCCCGCTCTGGCAGGATCGGCGCGAGGTGGGAGGGGGTTTATCCGCGCGTGACAAGGGAGGACCCTCGGGCAAGGCGGGCCATGACAGAGAACGGGTGTTATGTTGTCTACGCTCCCGGTTGGCATCAAGCATCCCGAGTCGAGCGTCCGAGCGTAGGCGCGTCGCTTCCCTCGGCCCCGAGGTCAGCGCGGCTGATCGGCCGTCTCGTCCTCGAACGTGTACAGGATCGCGGCGTGGCCCATCTCGTCGACGGTCCGCTCGCCCCAGTACACGTTTCGCGGAGGCTTGTTGGGATTTCTCGGGTTGGCCGCGGAGTTGTCCCAGGCCGCCGTCAGCTCGATCCAGGAACCCACGGGGAGCGCGACGGGCGTTCGATAGAAGTAGAACCCCTGCCAGTTGAAATCCCAGTCGTCGATGTAGATCAGGGGCGTGACGGAGTCGTCGCTCGCCTTCGCCCACACTTTCATCTCGCGTCCGAGCAGATGCATGTGGGGATGAATGGCGATGATCCGCATGGGTCGGCCGACGACCAACCCGGCCTCGATCGCGTGTCTGGGCTCGCCGGCGGGGATCCTCAGCTGGAACTGTCCCACTCGCATGAATCGCAAGCGCCTTTGCACGGGACCGGGGGCGGCGCGTAAGCGTAGCTCGGTACGGTCCGTCTCCGCGGTGAGCCGCGGGTTGTGGTAGTGCAGCTGGAACACCACTCTCGCGCCCTTCGGCAACAGCATGGCGACGCCCTCGGGCAGGATCCAAGGACGCGCTCCCGGCGCCCATCCGCCGAGGTAGCCGTCGATCCTGAATCCCGGTCCACCGAAGCACGGATATCCAGGCAGGCCGTCACGCGAGGGAATGTGGGCCGAGTGTCCCTCCCGGTCGACCATGGCGAGCACGTGATGGACGATCTTCGAATTGCCCGGTACCACGTCGGCCGCGCTGAAGTAACGGTCCTCATCGAACGACGTCTGCACGCTGAAGCAACGATAGAGATCGCCGCCGCGCGCCGGCACCGTGAAGCTCTGCTCCGGGCGCAGCACCACGTCCGGCGCCGCGATGCCCGCCGCGTTCGCGAATTTCCGCGGCGCCGGTCGGTCGCCGGGAGCGCCTTCCGGCGCGCCGCCCGCGACCCATCGGGCGACGGTAGCAATCTCCGCGTCGGAGAGTCGACGCTCGCCGAGAAGATCGCCGTACCCGGACACGGCCTTCCACGGTGGCATGTGCCGCTTCTCGACAGACTCGAGGATCTTGTCGCGACGCTGGTACACGTGCTCGTACCTCTCGAGCACGAAAGGAGCCCCACCACCGGCGCGGTGACATTCCTGGCAGTGCTGCTGAAGCAGCGGCACAATCTCCCGGTTGAACGTCACCTCGGGCGTGGCGGCTGTCGGACCGGCCACGACGGCGCAGAGCAAGACCAGGAGCACGAGCAGGACGATGGCGCGCATGCGCTACTCCGCGCCCCGCTCGATGTCGCTCCAGCCCGTATCGCGTGTCCGATCTGCCCATTGCCCCTGCGCGGACAACCTGTCTGGCATCTGGGGCGATCCTGCCACGCCACCCGGATTCCGTCAAACGAGCCCTGTCGCCGGTGAACAGCGGTCAGGCGGAGCGGGTTTGACCTCTCCCCTGCGCTCTGGCACGATCGGTTCCTCGCCGAGGCGCCCATGCCGTAGCCCTCGAGGGGGGAGATTGCCCTGCTGAGACTGCACGACGCGCAGGAGGAATTCGAGCCCGCGGGCATCTATGTCAACACCGCGAGCATCGGGCTGCCGCCCCGGCGAGTCGTCGATGCCCTCCACGAGGCCATCGGGACGTGGCGGGCGGGCCGCGCGGAGGCGGCAGCGTATGACGAGGTGGTCAACCGCGCCCGCCACCTATTCGCCAGCCTCGTGGGCACCACGCCCGAGCGGGTGGCCATCGGCAACCAGGTCTCGACGTTCACCGCGCTGGTGGCGACGGCCCTCCCCGACGGCGCGCGCGTCCTGGCCGCCGAGGAGGATTTCACCTCCGTCCTCTTTCCCTTTCTCGCCCACGCCGACCGCGGCGTACAGGTGAAGACCGTGCCGCTGGCCGGCCTCGTGGATGCGATCGGTCCCGGCGTCGACCTCGTGGCGGTGAGCGCGGTGCAGTCGGCCGACGGCCGCCTCGTTCCCGGCGGGCTCGAGGCCCTGGCCTCGGCCGCTGCCCGTCACGGCTGCCTGACCTACGTGGATGCCACCCAGGCCGTGGGCTGGCTGCCGTTCGACGCTGATCGCTTCGACTTCGTGTCCTGCGCCGCGTACAAGTGGCTGCTCTCACCTCGCGGCACTGCCTTCGGAGTGGTGCGGCCGGAGCGTCTCGGGATGCTGCGGCCTCTCTACGCGGGCTGGTACGCCGGCGACGATCCGTGGACGTCCATCTACGGGCCGCCCTTGCGGCTGGCCAAGGACGCACGCCGGCTCGACATCTCGCCGGCGTGGCTGGCCTGGGCGGGCACGGTGCCCGCGCTCGAGCTGCTGGCCGAGGTTGGCATTGCCGCGATCCACCGACACGATCTCGCCCTCGCCAACGCGCTGCGCGGACGGCTCGGCCTGGCTCCGGGTGATTCCGCCATCGTCACCGTGGCCGCCGACGGAGGGCTGGAGCGGCTGCGGACGGCCGGTATCAAGGCCTCCGTCCGCGCGGGCGCCGTGCGGCTCTCCTTCCATCTTCACAATACCGAGGCCGACGTGGACGCGGTGGCTCACGCGCTCGGCGGCTGAGCCTGGCGGCCTTGGACTACGACCTGCTGGTCATCGGCGCGGGTCCGGCCGGCGAGAAGGGCGCGGCCCAGGCCGCGTATTTCGGCAAGCGCGTGGCGGTGATCGAGCGGGAGCCCCATCCCGGCGGCGCCGGCATCAACACGGGTACGGTGCCCTCCAAGACGTTGCGCGAGACGGCCCTCTACTTCTCCGGCCTCAGCCAGCGCGGGCTCTACGGCATCGACTACCAGGTGAAGACCAACCTCACCGTGCGCGAGCTGATGTACCGCCAGCAGGAGGTCGTTCGCTCCCTCCGCCACGTCGTCACCGAGAACATCGACCGGCACAAGATCGACCTGATCAACGGGCGCGCCGTGTTCGAAGACGCGCACACGGTCCGGGTCACGCGCGAGGGTCAGCCCGACCGCCGGCTGCAGGGCGACGTCATCCTGATCGCCACCGGCTCGGTGCCCACACGGCCCGAGGACATT
>QHSC01000422.1 GCA_003220345.1 Candidatus Rokuibacteriota bacterium
GAGCCACACCCAGACCGGGCCCAGGACGCTCTCCAGCACGGCGATGAGGGAGGCCTCCGCCACCGGGATCAGTCGCGCCCCCGCGGTGAAGAGCAGGAGCCCGGCGCCGAGCTGGCCGATGCCGAACAGCGCGAGGAGCGCAAGATCGCCCGCGCCGGCCGTGGAGGGACGGGCCTGGCCGGCGGCGACCACGGCCGCGAGCGCGCCGGCCAGAGCGGCCGCCGCGGGCATGGGCACGGTCCGGTGCCAGCGCACGATCACGGTGGCCGCGGCAAAGGCGGTAGCGGTGGTGAGGGCGAACACGTCGCCGATGCGCGAGCCGGCGGCCGCCTCGCCCCACAGCATCACCACGGTGCCGAGGAGCGCCGCGCTCATGGCCACCCAGGTGCGCCCGCGGACCCGCTCGCCCAGGCAGAGCCAGCCCCCGAACCCCGCGATGAAGGGCGAGAGGCTCTGGATGACCAGCGTGTTCGCCACCGAGGTGTGCGCCAGGGCCATGATGAAGCACGTGGAAGCGGTGGCGAAGCAGGCCGCCATCAGCACGCCGGGCCAGCCCGTCTGGCGGACCACCGCGGCCAGCCGGCCGCGCTCGATGATCGCGACCGCGGCGGAGAGAAACGCGGCGCCGAACGCCGAGCGCCAGAAGACGGTGGTCCACGGGTCGGTCGTGATCAGACGGGAGAACAGGCCGCCACTGCTCCAGCAGAGCGCCGCCGCGGCGACCAGCCAGAAGCCGCGCCGGCGAGCGTTCCCGTGCGCGCCTTCGAGGGCCCGCGCGCTTCCGAAGCTTCGCTGATCCGGAGTCACGAAGGGGCGGTCAGGCTTGCTTGCCTTCCAGCTCCGCCCATCGATCGTAGAGCCGGGCGACCTCGGCACGGGCAGCCTCGAGAGCCGCGTAGCGCGTCTGGAGCGCGGCCGGATCGGAGGCGATGCCCGGGTCCTCCGCGGCCCCGCGGCACGCGGCCACCGCGGTCTCCGCGGCGAGGATGGCCTGCTCCATGCCCTCCCACTCCCGCTGCTCGAGGTAGCCCAGCCGCTTGGTCCGCGGGCGCTCCCGCGCGGGCAACTCGTCGGCCACGACGCGGGGCGCCGGCGCCTGCTGCGGGCGGGCCGCATGTAACGGTCGTGGGTGACAAGCACGAGGCCGCCTTCGAATTCTGCGAGGCTGTCTTCCAGGACCTCCAGCGTCGAGATGTCGAGGTCGTTCGTGGGCTCGTCGAGGATCAGCAGGTCGGCGGGCTCGCACATCAGGCGCGCGATGAGGATCCGCGCCTGCTCGCCGCCCGACAGCCGGCCCACCGGCACCTCGAGCTGCTCGGGACGGAAGAGAAAGCGTTTGGCCCACGAGGCGACGTGGACGGTGCGGCCCTGGAAGGTGACGGTGTCGCCGTCGGGAGAGAGGGCGCGCCGCAGCGATTGCTCGGGGTCGAGGCCGGGCCGGTGCTGCTCGAAGCGCACGAGGCGGAGGCCCTCGGCGTGCTCGATCTCGCCGGCATCCGGCGCCAGGGTGCCCGCGATCAGGTTCAGGAGCGTGGTCTTCCCGCTGCCGTTCGGACCTATGAGGCCGATGCGCGTTCCCGGCGTGACGGTGAGGTCGAGGCCGCGGATGAGCGAGTGGTCTCCAAAGGACTTGGACAATCCACGGGCGACGAGGAGCCGCCGGGTCCGCCGCTGGGAGGAGGTGAAGTCGATGCCCACGGGCCCGGTGGTGGCGCGCGCTCGAGCGTCGTCGAGCTCCGCGATGAGCCGGCCCGCCTCCTTGATACGTCCCTTGGCCTTGGTGGAGCGCGCCTTGGCGCCCCGGCGGAGCCAGGCGATCTCGCGTCGGACCGTGTTGGCGAGCGATTCCTCGTAGGCGGCTTGCCCGCGCAGGTAGTCGTCGCGGCGAGCGAGGAAGTCGCTGTAGCGGCCGTCGGTCTGGAACAGTCCGGCCGAGTAGGCCCGGCTCAGCTCCAGCATGCGCGTGGCCACGTGCTCCAGGAAGTATCGGTCGTGACTGACGACGAGCACGGCGCGCACGCGCTCGGCGAGGATGCTTTCGAGCCAGAGGATGCCTTCCACGTCGAGGTGGTTGGTGGGCTCGTCCATGAGCAGCACGTCGGGCGTGGCGGCCAGCGCTTGAGCGATGGCCAGCCGCTTCTTCCAGCCGCCCGACAGCGCGTCGACTGCCGCCCGCGCGTCGGCGAAGCCGGCACGGCCCAGGGCGAGCGCGACGCGGCCGGGCCGCTCGCCCTCGTCCACCTCGGGCAAGGCGAGGGCGATCACCTGCTCGACGGTGACGCCGGCCGGGAGGACGGGGTCCTGAGGCACGTAGCCGACACGGACGTTGCCGCGCACGGAGCGCGTGCCCCGATCAGGCGATTCCAGCCCCGCCAGGATCTTGAGGAGGGTGGATTTGCCGGAGCCGTTGGGACCCACCAGACCGACCTGGTCTCCCTCGGCGAGCCCGAACGACAGATCCTCGAAGAGCGGCCGCGTCCCGTAAGCCTTGCTGACAGACTCGCAGCTCAGGAGAAGCGACCGGACCATCCGGCGCTACTTTTTCTT
>QHSC01000070.1 GCA_003220345.1 Candidatus Rokuibacteriota bacterium
AGATCGACGACGTGCAACGGGCAAAGGTGCAGCCCGATTTCGACCTGCTCGACGTGCCGCGTGACCGCTTTGTGATCGCGGGTGATGCCTGGGCCCGTTGCCGCGCAGGTGACGCCGATCCGTCGACGTTCGGGATCTTCGACATGCGCGGGCTCTGGTTCGTCGCAGGTAACCTGCTGCGGGACCTTGCGGCGCTCAACAACATGGAGATGCTGCCCTGGGACGTCTGGGGCGCGATGATTCGGCCCGACGAGGCGCTGGGCGACGATCGCCTTGCTCTGTTCGATCGGCTCTCCACGATCACCCGCGCGCCCGATGCCGCATTTGCCGAGCTGTGCAGGCTCTACGAGGGCAACGAAGACCTACGCGTGCCGCCGACCGTGTT
>QHSC01000071.1 GCA_003220345.1 Candidatus Rokuibacteriota bacterium
CCGCTCTCCGCGCCGTCGGGGCCGGGTTCCAGCTCCCTCGCGCGGCGCCGGATCGTCTCGAAGAGGTGGCGCTTCACGTCCTGCTTGGACCAGCCGTCCTCCCCGATGGTCTTCGCGTGCTCGGGCCCGATCACGAGCAGCGTGTGGCCATAGAGCGGGAAGCTCTTGTGGTTCCAGACTCCAGCGGCCGACCACCCGAGCGAGGCCACGAGCTGTGACGCCGCGCGACTCAGGTGGTCGTTGATGATGAACGGCCCCTCCCCGGGAAAGAGCGTGACCGTGCTCATCTCGCGCGCGTGTCCGCGC
Source organism: Candidatus Rokuibacteriota bacterium (assembly GCA_003220345.1). Lineage (GTDB taxonomy): Bacteria > Methylomirabilota > Methylomirabilia > Rokubacteriales > CSP1-6 > AR37. Next base: position 307 of record QHSC01000071.1, read on the forward strand.
TCCACGTGGAGCGGCTCCCAGGGCGAGGCCTCTTCGTTCTCGCCGATGCAGTAGGTGTAGCGCCCCGGATGGCCAAGGGTCGACATCGAGATCTCGCCCGCCTTCGTGCCGCCGAGGTTGATCATGATCAGGCGGAGCGCGCGGCCGATGGTGGCGTTGGCGCGAAAGCCGGGGCCGAACACGCCCGCCGCGCAGTTGACGCCGAGGCGCCCGCGCACGGGGCCATTGATGATGACGAGGGGCGAGGTGGCGTTGGTGGTGCCGGACTGGCCGTGGAGGTTGAAGGCGGGATCGCAGGCGGCCTCCACCACGGCCAGCACCACGGGGAAATAATCCGGCCGGCAGCCTGCCATGACCGCGTTGACGGCGAGCTTCTCGACGGTGGCTCGCCCGAAGTTCGGCGGCACCTCGGCCACCAGCGTCTCGCGCGGCCGCCCGGTCGCGGCCAGCATGCGCTCCACGCGCTCGCGGGTGGGCGGGACCACGGGGAGCCCATCCGTGACGCCGCGCTCGAACCAGACCTCGAGATCATCGGCCATCGCGGCGCTTAGTATACGGATACGTGCTTCGGCGGACAGAAAGTCATCGAATGCGGATCCCGAGCAGGGCCGCGAAGATCATGGCCTGGGAGGGATCGACCATCGCTCCGTAGAGGTCCGCGGGATGGAGCCGTAGTCCTTCGACCTGAGACCCGCGCAGGTCAGCGTCTTTCATCTTCGCGCCTCTCATGTCCGCGTTGTGCAGGTTGCAGCCACGGAAGATGCAGCCTTGAAGATCGGCGCCGAGGAAGTTGGCATCCTCGAAATTGCACGCGTCGAACTCCGCGGACTTGAAGCGGGCGTAGGCGAACTGGGTATAGCTCTGAAGGCCCTGGGAGATGAGCACGTCGTGGCACTCGGCGGGCTCCTCGACCCGGAAGCCGGTCATGCGACAGTCCAGGAGCTCGACCCGGAGGGCCGTCAAGGCGCGCGTCTTCAAGTTGGCGAGATCGCACCCCACGAGCCGAGCGTCGCGCAGCGTGATCGTGGCGAATGTGCTGTCGGGCAGCGCGACCCGGTTCAGGACGCAGCTCTCGATGGAGAGGCTGGTCGCCGACAGGCCGTCCCGCTCCAGCTCGCTGATCGTGCTGCGGGCAATCGCGATCTCCGGACCACGGAAGAGGTCGTCGCCACGCGCGACGGGAGGATCGACGGGCAGGTCGGGTCTGCGTCGATCTCTGAATTCCTGCTTCGCCTTGCCGCGAGTCATCGGTCTAGAGTGTAACGTCTGCCAAGGGCGCCGTCCGCGTGCTATTATCCGCCGCCTAGGTCATGGGTGCCCTACTCGCTCCCCCTCCGGAGGCCTTGCCATGCGACTCTCGATCGCGCTGCTTGCTGCCTTGCTCATCTCGGCGCACGGCGCCGAAGCGCAGCAGACGGTCAAGATCGGCACGACGCCGTCCTTCGTCTTCCTGCCCCTCTACGTCGCGGAGCAGCTCGGCTACTTCAAGGCCGAAGGTATCACGGCGCAGTTCGTGGATTTCGAGGGCGGGGCCGAAGTCACCACGGCCATGGTGGGGGGCTCGATCGACGCGGGCGGCACCATGGTGGAGCGGCCGCTGATCCTGGCCGAGAAGGGCTTCGGCGCCAAGAACCTCGTGGCCCTGGAGAACAGGAACCCGCTCCACGTCGTGCTGCGCGCCAACCATCCCGCGAAGGAAGTGAAGGATCTCAAGGGCAGCCGGCTCGGCATGACGCGCGCGGGCAGCGGCACGGACCTCTCGCTGCGCGCGCTGCTGAAGGACGCCGGGCTCGAGCCCGATCGCGACGTGGCCATCATCGCCATCGGCGGCGTCAGCTCGGCCAACGCGGCGCTCAAGGCCGGCCAGGTCGACGGGTTCATGGGCGGCGAGCCGGCCACCGCCATCGCGGTGCACCAGCTCAAGCTGGCCCGCTACTTCCTCGACCCGCGCATGGGGCAGGGGCCCAAGTTTCTGCAGTTCATGACCTTCCCCACCGTGCAGGTCAGCGACCGGTTCATCCAGGCCAACCCGCAGGCGGCGGAGAAGATCGTTCGCGCCATCGTCAAGACGCTCAAGCGCATGCGCGAGGACCCGGAAGCCGCGGTGCGGGTCGGCCAGAAGCTCTTCCCCACGCTGGATGTGTCCATCATTCGCTCCATCATCACCATCGAGAAGAACACGTATTTCCCGCAGATCACCGAGGAAGCCGTGCACCAGTGCAACCAGGCGCAGAAGCAGCTGGGCGTGGTCAAGGGCGACATCGCGTACGACAAGGTGGTGGCCACCCAGTTCAAGCATCTCTGGGACCAATAGCAGGGGACCAGCAAAGCGCCTCCATGCCCACGAAAGTCTCCGTGACGAATCTCTCGATCGCCTTCGGGGCCACCCAGGCCCTCGAAGGCGTGAGCCTGACCGTGAGCGATGGCGAGTTCGTCTCCATCGTGGGCCCGTCGGGTTGCGGCAAGTCGACCATGCTGAACGTCATCGCCAAGCTCCTGCCCCCCACGGACGGGAGCACGCGCGTGGCAGGCGTGGAGGGCAATGGCGCCTCCGCCGCCAAGGTCGGCTACATGTTCCAGAAGGACACGCTCCTGCCGTGGGCGACCACCCTCGACAATGTCTACCTGCCCATGGACGTCCAGGGCGTGCGCGACAGCCGCAAGGCGGGCGCCCTCATCGACATGGTGGGGCTCACGGGCTTCGAGGGGCATTTCCCCCGCCAGCTCTCCGGCGGCATGCGCAAGCGCGTGCAGCTCGCGCGCCTCCTCGCGCAGGATCCGGACGTGCTCCTGATGGACGAGCCCTTCGGCGCTCTCGACGCCCAGACGCGCCTCATCATCCAGGAGGAGTTCCTCAAGATCTGGGAGCGCTCGCGCAAGACGGTGCTGTTCGTCACCCACGATCTCCAGGAGGCCATCGCCCTCAGCGATCGCGTGGTCCTCATCAGCGCGCGCCCCGGGCGCGTCAAGGCCGTGTACCGCGTGGATCTGGCGCGTCCCCGACACGTGGAGGAAGCCATGGCGCATCCGCGCTTCATGGCGCTGTTCCAGGAGATCTGGGCCTCCCTCAAGCAGGAAGTGCTGGCCTCGAGGGAGAAGCCGCAATGATGACGCCGGGCTCGCGGCAGGAGCGCTGGATCCTGCGCGCCGGCGTGCTCGTGCTCATCGTGCTGATCTGGGAGGGGCTCTGCCGGGTGGGTCTCGCCTCGGAGTTCTGGGTGAGCCGGCCCTTTCTCATCGCGGCCCGGCTCCGCGATGCCGCGCTGTCCTCCACGCTGTGGTTTCACATGGGCGTGACGGTGACGGAGACGGTGTTCGGCTTTCTCTTCGGGGCCATGGCGGGCATCCTGGCCGGCTTCGCGCTGGCGCGGTGGCGGCGGGCGCACGTGGCCCTCGATCCGTACCTCATGGGCGTCTACGCGCTGCCGCGCGTGGCGCTGGCCCCGCTCTTCATCATGTGGTTCGGCATCGGCATCCCGTCCAAGATCATGCTCGCCATCTCCATCGTGTTCTTCATCCTGCTCATCAACACGTACGTGGGCGTGCAGAACGTGGACCAGGATCTCGTCAACGCGGTCAAGACCATGGGCGCTCCGCCCCGCTTCGTCACGCGCCGGGTGGTCCTGCCCTCCTGCGTGCCGTGGATCTTCTCGGGGCTCAGGATCTCCATGGCCCTCGCCCTCACCGCCTCCGTGGTGGGCGAGATGCTGGCCGCGCAGTACGGGCTGGGTTTCATGCTCGCCCGCGCCTCGGGCACCTTCGACACCACGGGGATCTTCATGGTGCTGATCGTGCTCGCGCTCCTGGCTGTGGGCACCTACAACCTCATGTCGCGTCTCGAGAAGCGTCTGCTCCACTGGCGGGGCGACACCATCACGGTCTGAGGAGGTCTTTCATGGCCCGAGTGCGTCTGGTGCCCACGGAGAAGCTCGATCCCGCGCTCCGCGATCTGACGGAGCAGGCGGTGCGTCACCGTCAGAACCCGGCCATCTTCCAGGCCATGGGGCACATCCCCGAGGCCTTCAAGGCGTACTGGACCTTCTACGCGCCCCTCCGACTCAAAGGCTTGCTGGACGCCAAGCTCAAGGAGCTGGTGCGGCTGAAGATCGCCTCGCTGAACGACTGCGCCACCTGAAAGAAATCGCGAGCCGCGCCGGCGGTGCGGCAGGGAATGACGGAAGAGATGGTGGCGGCGCTCGACGACTTCGAGCGCGGCGCATTCACGCCCCGGGAGATGCTGGCCCTGCGCTTCGCCACGACCATGGCCCAGGATCATCACAAGCTCGACGACGCATTCTTCGGGGAGCTGCGCGGGCATTTCACCGATGCGGAGATCATCGAGCTCGGCATGGTCACGGGTCAGTTCATCGGCTTCGGACGTCTCGTCGCCGCCCTCGACCTGGAGAACCCTCGGGAACCGTCGACTTCCCCCTGAAGGTCAGGGCGTCTGCCGCAGTTGCAGCGTGATCGGTACCCTATTCGATCACCTGGGTGGCCTGCACCAGGATCGGCTGCGGAATGGTCAGGCCGAGAGCCCGGGCGGTCTTCAGGTTGACGACCAGGTCGAACTTCGTGGGCTCCTCCATCGGCAGGTCGGCGGGCTTGGCCCCCTTCAGGATCTTGTCCACGTGCTTTGCGGCCCGCCGGTACGAATCGACGAGGTCCACCCCCAGGGAAAGCAGGCCCCCGGCTTGCGCGAACTCCTTTATATCCATCGTCGTCGGCAGCCGGTACTTGAGCGCAAGATCGGCGATTTCCTTTAGATGGTTCGCAAGCAGGGGATCTCCCGGTGCCATCAGCGCACCGACGCGTTGCCTGGTCGCGGCCTTGAAGGCGCCGTCGAAGTCCTGGGGAACCCGCACTTCCAGGCGCTGAAGCTTCAATCCAAGCGTCGGGGCCGCCGCCTCGAGCTCCCTAAGGATCGGCCCGTAGGCGGGATTGGGCGGATTCCAGAAGACCGCCACCCGCTCAAGGCCGGGCACGATCGCCTTGAGGAGCTCCAGCCGCTTCCCGCTGAGCTGCGAGCTCATCATGCTCATCCCCGTGATGTTGCCGCCCGGGCGCGCCAGGCTGGCAACCAGTCCGGTCTCGACCGGATTGGCAGAGATGCCCCCCATGACGATGGGGATCGTGCTGGTGGCTTGCTTGGCGGCAAAGCTCGCTGGCGTACCGGACGCAACGATGAGCTCCACCTTCAAGGTGACCAGCTCGGCGGCGAGCTCGGGTAGCCGATCGTTGCGGTCGTTCGAGAAGCGATACTCGATGACGATGTTCTGGCCCTCGACGTAGCCCTGCTCGCGCAGCCCCTGAAGAAATCCATTGATCAGGAACGTCCGGCCGTCGCGTGAGCCGACGGCCAGAAAACCGATCCGGGGGACTTTCGAGGGCGATGGCGGCTTCTCGCAGCCAGACAGGAGGCTGATACCGACCAGGGCCAGGCTGCACTGGAGGAACTGGCGACGGCTATCACGGCGCATGCTGGCCGCGAGTATGGCTTGCCGCTCGAGTCCCGTCAAACCGCGGCAGTGGCGACGCTCCGCGACACGGCTCATGACACGGCGCTGGCGCGGACCAATCGCGGGCGCTATCATCGCCACTGCGGACCCAGACGGACCGCGGGAGGGTCGGAGATCGCCTGCTACGAGCCGGGGCAGAGCACGGTGATGCACAGCCACCCGAAAGAGGAAGAGGCCATCTACGTCCTCGAGGGCACGGCCAACATGAGCATCGACGGCCAGGAAGTCGTGGTGCCCGCCGGCTCCATCGTCAAGTTCCCCAACGCCGTCATGCACGACGTGCGCAATCTGGGGACGGAGCGCTGCGTGATCATGTTCCTCAAGGTCAACCCGAAGGTGTTGAAGGCGAGCCACGATGGGTAATGTCGAGCGCTGCGACAAGACGCTGCCCCTGAACGAGATGATCTTCTACGTCCGCAAGGACGCCAGGCTGCGGGAGCGGTGGACGAGCGACCTGGAAG
>QHSC01000426.1 GCA_003220345.1 Candidatus Rokuibacteriota bacterium
ATGTTCGTTTGGAGCGAAGATATCCGCGAGCTCTACCGTCTCAATGCCGCCCGTCTGGAAGTGTGGGATGAGACGTTGCCGCTTGCTCTACAATCGTCGGCCTGTGCTGAGCGCCACCAGGACCTGACAACCAAGCTGAGCCAGATGCAAGCATGCTACGCGGCGCAGCTACAAGAGCCCACCCTCCACCTGGCCAAGCACAAAGTCCTGAGTAGTCTGCACACCCACTGGGAGGGGCTCACGGTCTTCTCGATGGCTGCATAATACCTCTCTGTTGGATAAGTTACTGGATCAGTCACCGGATAAAACGGCTCAGGTGATCGACGAGTTTAAGGCATTGATAGGGGATGTGTCACCTCCTTTTCATGGCGCTGCAGGACACGATAGATCGTCCGTCGTGAGGGGATATGCTCGACGCCCGTGTCCTTTAGGGCCTGCCGGATAGCCGCCGCACTGGCTGGGCCGGCACCGGTTGATACTGCAGTCTGGAGGAGATGGACGATTTTCTCTTCGAGAGTTGCAGACAGTTTGGCCGGGCTGGTCGTGGGGCGCCGGCTCACTTCCTGAGCCCAGGTCGGATCGCCGGCTTGGTAGCGATCACGCCACTTGTAGAGCCAACTTTTCGAGCAGCCCATCTCTTGGCAGATGACCTCAATGGGGGCGCCGTCCAGGTAGCGTTGAACCGCGAGTTGACGACGTTGCTCAAGGTCAGAGGGCCTGGCTTCACTTGTGTCTCCCTGATTTCGGCATCCTGAGCGACGATTTGTTCTCGATGTCATGGCACAACTCCTCGGGAGGTTATCCCCACTCACCGCGTGGCGGTTTGCTCGGGGTCGGCCTGCGGTTGAGGGCCGCGAGTGACCTGACACTTGCGCGTGAGTCGAACGTGCTCGGCCTGCTGACGTAGCGCGCTAATCTGATCCGCTGTGAGGTCGATGTGCCATCCCATGTAGGGTCCAAGCTGCCATCCCTTCATTCGTCCCAGTTCGAGCCAGGTATGAACGGTGCCCTTGTTCACGCCAACGGCCTGCACGACACCTGCAATCGTATAGGCGCCGTCGTCCCACCGCAGACGGTCGGGTCGCAGGCCACTCTCTTTGATATTGGGCAACCCCCATTTGCCACGCAAGTACCAGATATTTTGGGGCCGAAACCGCTGACCGTACGTCGTACAATACCCTCTCACCCTCGCTATGCTCACGGTAACTCACCGCGTGTCGGATGATCTCATGCTCGCTACTCGCCCCGGTTTGCCAGTTGATCTGCAACCAGACCTTTCCCCGAAAGCGTTTCTGATCGACAATGACCTCTTGGACCACTAACCGAAGCAAGTGTTTGCGGTCTGCATTCGTGGTCGTCTCCGCGTGCCAGACCCGAGGCAAGTCCTCGCCAATGGAGAGAATCTCTTGCTGCTCTTGGGCCGTGATGTGGGCCCGATTATCCCGGGTCCACGTCTCGTAGTCCCGCTCGGTGGACTCGACAGCGCGAAGCGCCGCTTCCCATTGGCTCTCCAGCGTGCGAGCCACGAGACGATGCTCTGGTTCTGCGGCGTTATACTGGCGCTGCGCCCGCTGGGCTTCATAGCGCGCCCGCTCCAGTCGAAGTTGCCACTGATGTGCCAGGGCGTCCATCTCGCGTTCCAACTGACCCAGTGCCTCCAGGGCTAAGGCGATACGCTCGGGGACAAGGGCCTCGAGAACGAGAGCCGCAACGGCTTGGTCCACCCCCGGCGCTCGAACCTCCTGGCACTGCGCGCCACCATAGTCCTGGGCCTCAAGACCGCAGCGATAGACCGGAAAATCACCCTGCGGTCCGGAGTAGCGCAGTTGCATCCGACGCCCACACCGACCGCAGATGGCGATCCCTTGCAACAAGGCTTTGCCCTCGCGCGGCACGCCAGGCCCCCCTTGACCCGACCAATTGCGGTTGGCCTGCAACCGAGCTCGATTCGCCAGATACGTGTCCCAGGTAATATAGGCCGGATAGACATCCTGAAGACAAACCGCCCACTGTTCCAACGGCATCGGCACCACGCCGCTGCGGCGCCGACCGGGCTGCTGCCGCGCGGGGTCGACTACTCGTTGGCCATACGCGTAAGCGCCGGCATAAGCTGGGTTGTGGAGCATGCGTCGGATCGTGCTCCTGCGCGGCGGGTTCCAGACTGTGTCATGCGGGGCGGGTCCGCGCACGGGGCGCGATGGAATCCGCAACTGCTCTCGCGCCAGAGAGGTTCGGACCGCCCGCGCACTGCCGAGTGCAGTGAACTTGGCGAAAATGAGCCGCAGGCGCTCTTGCACTTCCTCGTCGGGATTGAGGGTCACGACGCCATCGCGCTGACGCTCGAGTCCCACCGGCAGTTGGCGTTCTCACTCACCGCGCTCGGCTTTGTGACGCGCCCCGGCCTGGAGCCGCAGGCGCAGATTGTGAAGCTCGGCCTCGCTCATCATACCTGAAAGGCCCAGGATCAAGCGGTCGTGAGAGAGTCGGGGCTCATAGAGCTGTTCGCTGTCGGCGATGAACGTGCCGACCATCGAGCATAACGCAATGAGCCGATACCAATCACTATTATTACGAGCGAGCCGTG
>QHSC01000140.1 GCA_003220345.1 Candidatus Rokuibacteriota bacterium
GCCGGCATGGCCTCGTGGCTCGCCCTCGGCAAGGCGCCCGCCTTCGCCCAGAAGCGGGAGCTGACGTTCCTGTCCTGGAACCACTTCGTTCCTGCCGCGGACGACGAGCTCAGAAAGCAGGCAGAGGCCTTCGGCAAGGCCAACAACTGCACGGTGCGCGTGGACACCATGGCCCACCTGCAGATGCCGACCAAGATCGCCGCCGAGGCCCAGTCCCAGGCGGGGCACGACATGTACCGGACGGCCGGCGCCGACCCCTTCCTCTACGAGAACCACCTCGTGAACCTGGACGACCTCGTCGCGAAGGTGGGCAAGCAGGGCGGCGGATGGTATCCGTTCGCGGCGGAGAGCTGCCAGACCAAGTCCGGCTGGAAGGCGATCCCGTGGTTCTGGGTCTCTTTCCCCGGCACCTACAACACGGCCCACTTCAAGAAGGCCGGCTTCGATGGTCCGCCCAAGACCTGGGACGAGCTCCTGAAAATGGGCAAGGTGCTCAAGAAGCAGGGCAACCCTGTCGGCATTCCCATCAGCCATTGCTCGGACGCTCATTCGACGTACTGGTCGGTCGCCTGGTGCTACGGCGCGAAGGTGCTGGAAGCCGACGGCAAGACCCCGGGCATCGTCTCGGACAAGACGGCCCAGGTCATCGAGTGGTACAAGGAGCTCTACAAGGACGCGATGGAGCCCGAGGTGCTGTCGTGGGACGACGCGGGCAACAACCGCTTCATCCTCTCCGGCAAGGGCTCATGGATCCACAATCCGATCAGCCCGTACAACGCGGCCCTCGCCAACAAGCAGCCCATCGCCGACGACATCAACCACCACAACAGCCCCGCGGGGCCGGCGGGCACCCACTCGAGGGCGCCCCAGTTGAGTCTCGGCATCTGGAAGTTCTCCAAGAACCAGGAGCTGGCCAAGGAGTTCATCGCTTATCTGTTCCAGAAGCAGAACTTCGACGCGTGGATCGTGGCCTCGAACGCCTTCAACCATCCGCCGCTCAAGAACCTCGCCGATCATCCCATCTGGGCGCGGAATCCGAAGTTCGCAATGCTGCCCAAGGAGGCCGAGTACGCCCACCCCGGCGGCTGGCCGGCCAAGCCCACCGAGGCCGTGCAGCGCATCGACGACAACTACATCTTGGCCGACATGGTCGCCAAGGCCGTCAACGGCATGCCGACCAAGCGCGCCATGGACTGGGCGCAGGAGCAGGTCGCCCTCGCCATCAAGGGGCAGCTCAAGGTCGGCTGAGGCGCCGGTGGCCGTCGGACCCCGCGTCCTCGAGGCGGCCGGGATTCCCCGGTCCCGCCGGATCTCGCGTCTTCGCGAGTGGTGGGAGCAGGAGCACGTCTTCGGCTACGGCCTGATCGTTCCCGCCCTCGTGCTCCTCGTGACCCTCGTCGCATTCCCGTTTGGAATGGCGATCTACTTCAGCCTCTCGGACTACTGGGTCGGCTCGCCGGGCCCCTTCGTGGGCCTCAAGAACTTCCGCGACATCCTGGCCAACGAGACCTTCCGCCAGACCGTGCAGAACTCCTTCGTCTTCACGGCCATCGCCCTCACCTTCAAGACGGTGCTGGGCGTGTGGCTCGCCATGCTCCTCTCGCGCAACCTCCGGTTCAAGCGCGTGATCCGCGGGGTGGTGCTCCTGCCCTTCGTCATCCCCACCGCGCTCTCGACGCTGGGCTGGTGGTGGATGTTCGACTCGCTCTACAGCGTGGTCAACTGGACGGCCATCCGGCTCCATCTCATGAACCCGCCCGGCCCCAACTGGCTCGGGCAGTCGACGTACGCCATGGCCGCCGTCATCACCGTCAATGTCTGGCGGGGGCTGCCCTTCTTCGCCATCACCGTGCTGGCGGGGCTGGTGGCCGTGCCGCGCGAGTATCTCGAGGCCGCCGAGGTGGACGGGGCGAGCTCGTGGGGCCGCTTCTGGCACGTCACCTTGCCCCTCATCAAGCCCGTGCTCGCCGTGGTCATCCTCTTCTCGACGATCTTCACGTTCGCGGACTTCAACATCGTGCAGGTCCTGACACGCGGCGGCCCCGTCAACACCACGCACCTCTTCGCCACCCTCGCCTACCAGGTCGGCCTCCAGGGCGGCAACCTCGGCCAGGGCGCGGCGATCTCGCTGTTCATCTTTCCGCTCCTCGCGCTGGTTGTCTTCTTCCAGCTCCGCTACATCCGGAAGGAGTAGCCGTGGCCAGCGCGAGCAGCCGGGGCGCCCGCATCCGTTCGGATGCCTTCGCCTACATGAACCTCGTCCCCTTCATCTTCTTCGTGATGTTCCCCTTCTATTTCATGGCCGTCACGTCGTTCAAGTCGAACGCCGAGCTCTACAACCTCAAGTCGGTGCCCTTCATGGTCAAGGCGCCCATCGTCGACCACTACACCTTCCTCTTCTCCCGGACGGACTTCTTCGTGTGGATGAAGAACAGCCTGCTCGTGGCCGTGGTGGCCACGGTCGCCTCGGTGACCATCGCCATCCTCGCCGGCTACAGCCTCGCCCGTCTCCGCTTCCGCGGCGCGAGCAGCTTCGGCACCGCGGTGTTCATCACGTACCTCGTCCCGCCGACGCTTCTGTTCTTGCCCCTCTCCCAGGTCGTGGTCTGGCTCGGCCTCGCCGACTCGGTGGCCGCGCTCATGGTCACCTACCCGACCTTCCTCGTGCCCTTCTGCACCTGGCTCCTCATGGGCTACTTCCGCACCATCCCGAGGGAGGTCGAGGAGTGCGCGCTCGTGGACGGGGCCACACGGATGCTCACGCTGTGGAAGATCGTGCTCCCCATGGCCCTCCCCGGCATCATCTGCGCCGTGCTCTTCAGCTTCACCCTGTGCTGGAACGAGTTCACCTACGCCCTCACCTTCATCTCACAGTCGGCCCACAAGACGGCCGTGGTGGGGGTGACCGCGGATCTGATCCGCGGCGACATCTACTACTGGGGGTCGCTCATGGCGGGGGCGCTCCTCGCGAGCATCCCCATCGTGATCGTGTACGTCCTCTTCCTCGACTATTACGTCTCCGGCCTCACCGCGGGCGCCGTGAAGGGCTAGATAGCCGGCGCAGACACCGCCTTGCCGTAGGGCCGCGGCCGCCGGTGAAACGGCCTCACCTCGGAGACGAGCAGCTGCAGATCCCCGTGATCCTCCTCCACCCTGCCCCCCACCAGGAACGGCCCAGGGCTCGTCACGGGATCCTCGAGCAAGGCGTAGGCGGCCGGAGAGAGCACCGCCTCCACCATGCCGCGCTCGTCCTCCAGGGTCACGAACTGCATGATGCGGCCGGCTCGCGTGGCGAGCCTCCGGGTCGCCGCCACCACGCAGGCCAGCCGGACGAAGCATCCCACCCGGGAGGCAACCTCGGCCGTCGTGACGCAGCCCGCGGCCGCGGCCTCCGCGCGCAGCACCCGCATCGGATGATCGGAGAGATGCATGCCGAGGTAGGTCAGCTCGTTGCGGATTCGCACGAGAGCGCGGTAGGTGTCGACGCGCTCCCCGCGTGTCACCGGGGCCGCGACGCCTTCGAGCGCGCGCGCCCTCGGCTCCGCGCGCAGGCGGTCGAGTAAGGCCTGGTGCGCGAAGGGGTAGCCCGTCGGCGTCAGGGGCGGCAGGCCGTCGCAGGCGCCTGAGAGCACCAGCGCTTCCAGCTCGCGGTAGGGCAAGGGCGCTCGCTCCAGGAGATCTCCCAGATCGCGAAAAGGGCGGCGGCCGACAATGAGCGTGCGGCTCCTTGCCGTCACGCGCTTGAGCGCGCTCAACCCCACGCGCACCGCCCCGCCCTCCAGGGTGCAGTGAAGACCGGCGCGATTAATGTGAGGAGGAAGCAGAGTGACGCCCTCTCGCGCGAACGCGGCGGCCACCGTGCGCATCGGATAGTGCCCGCCGTAGTGATTGAGCACGCCCCTGGCCAGGGCCGCCGGATGGTGCGTCCTGAGGTAGACGGACTGCCAGGCGAGCTGCGCGTAGCTCGAGGCGTGCGCCTTGTTGAACGAATAGGCGGCGAAGCGCGCGAGGTCGCGCCACACGGCCGTCGCCTCGCTCTCCGTGACTCCCGTCGCCACGGCGGCCGCGGCGAACGTGCGCTCCAGTCCGGCCAGAGCGCCCGCGTCATCCTGGCTCCGAATGATGGCTGCCCGCATGTCGTCCGCCGTCTCCAGCGACCATCCCGTCATGGCCGCGATGGCGGCCATGATGTCCTCTTCGTAGAGCATCATCCCGTGTGTCTCGCTCAGACTCTTCCCGAGTCGTGGATGGGGAGGATCTCCCGCCTCCTCTCCGCTCGCGCGACGGATGTAGGCGGCCTTGGCGTCCCCCGACGCGGGACCGGGCCGCACGATCGCCAGGGCCGCGGCAAGATCTCTGACGCCGCGCACGGGCAGCCTGCGCAGGACAGCCCGCATGGCAGGCGTCTCGATCTGAAAACAGCCAACGGTCCGGCCCTCACGGAGGGCCGCACAGGTGGCGGCGTCGCCGTCCGGCATCGCGGGCACGCCCCCCAGCGACTCACCCGCCTCCTGGAGGGCGCTCAGGGCGCGGTTGCCGAGCAGATCGATCTTGACGAGCCCGATCCCGGCCAGCGATGCCATGTCGAACTGGGTGACGAGGACGCCCTTGGGCGCTCGCTCGACCGGCACGTGGCCGTCGATGCGAGGCTCGGCGATCACCACGCCGCCGGGATGGACGGAGACATGCTGGAACATGCCGACGAGCCGCTGGATCAGGGGCGCCGCGGCACGATATTGCTCGGGCAGAAGGTGAAGGGGAAGCGGCAGCTCGCCCTCCAGCTCGTCCGGGGGCAGGCGGCGCGAGAACTGATCGACATCGACGCGGGCCATGCCGAGGGCCTTCAGGCCCTCCCGAAAGGCGGCGCGCCGGCGAAACGTCTGGTGCGCGGACGCCATGGCCACGCGCTCCTCGCCGAACCGGTGGAAGACCCACTGCAGGAGCTCGTCTCGTCGATGCGACGGCACATCGACGTCGATGTCCGGGAAGTCCTTCCCTCCGGCGTGGAGGAAGCGCTCGAAATACAAGCCGTGCTCGACCGGGTCGACGGTGGTGATGTCGAGGAGGTATGCGACCAGCGATCCTACCGCCGAGCCGCGGCCCATCACGGCGATACCCTGCTCTCTGGCATGGCCGGCGATCTCGCCCACGATCAGGAAGTAGCCGGCGAGCGCGCGGTGGCCGATCACCGCGAGCTCATGGCGCAGGCGCGCCTCGTACTCTCCGCGCGGGCGGCGGCCGTCTCCAGGCTTGCCCTCGAGCCGCGCGCGGCAAATCTGCGAGAGGCGAGCATCGGCCGTCTCGCCGGGGGCGAGGGCGATCGAGGGAAGTGAGGGCCGCCTCTCGGTGAGATCGAGGCTACAGGCCTCGGCCACCTCGAGGGATTCCTCCAAGGCATCCGGAACATCGTGATAGATCGCGTGAAGCTCGGACAGCGACCGCAGACTCCGCTCGGGGGGCTCCGCCTCCGTGACGTCGCCAATCTTCTGGCGGCGGCGAATGGCCATCCTGAGAACGTGCAGGTCCCGGTCGGCGCCATCCGCCATGACCACCGCCGGATCGGCCACGGCCCGCACACCGTGAGGCGGAGCGGCGCCTCCCGGACGGATGAGGAGAAACCGGACGTCGTGGGCGGGGACGCCGACCCGGAGCAGCCGCGTCAGCACCCGCGCATCGTCGCTCAGGAAGAAGACACCGCGCGGCTCGGCATCCAGGCACTGGAGGGGATCCCCGCCGCCGGCGTCGGCCACGCGGCGGCGCGTGATGATGCGGCACAGGCTCTCGTAGCCCGCGCGGTCTCGCGCGAGGAGAACGAGCCGACCCGCCTTGTCCCCCAGCGCATGCGGCCCATACCCGGCGCGAAGCTCCACGCCCGTGATCGGCTTCACCCCCTGCGCCCGTGCCGCGTGATGCAGCCGCACCTGCGCGTAGAGGTTCTCCACGTCCGTCAAGGCGAGCGCTCGATAACCAAGCGCGGCGGCCCGGCGGACGAGGGCGTCCACGGACGCCGTGCCGTAGCCGGCGGAGAACTGGCTCGCGACGTGGAGGGGGACGAGCACCCTTTACGCCTCAGCTACAATGAATCCGTGGCGGAGGCTGGCCTCAGCGCATTGCAGTTCCTGCCGGCGAAGATCTCGCTGAGCTCGCTCAGGGAAGCCGCCCGAGACTGTCGAGGCTGTCCCCTGTACAAGCACGCCACCCAGACCGTCTTCGGAGAAGGCTCCCGGTCCGCGCGCATCGTCCTGGTCGGTGAGCAGCCGGGGCATGAAGAGGACCTCCAGGGCCGGCCCTTCGTGGGGCCAGCCGGTCGCATCCTGGATGAGGCGCTGGAGGCGGCAGGCCTCGACCGGCGCGAGACCTACGTCACCAATGTGGTCAAGCATTTCAAGTGGGTTGCCCAGGGCAAGCGCCGGCTCCACAAGAAGCCGGGCGCCCGCGAGATCGGCGCGTGCCTGCCCTGGCTGGAGAAGGAGATCGAGCTGATCGAGCCGGAGGTCATGGTCTGTCTGGGCGCGACGGCAGCGCAAGCCCTGCTCGGACGCGATTTCAAGGTCACGGCCCGCCGGGGAGAGGTACTCCCCTCGCGGCTCGCCCCGCACGCGGTGGCGACCGTCCATCCTTCCTCCATCCTACGCCAGGAGACAAGCGAGGACCGGGAGCGGGAGATGAAGCGCTTCATCGTGGATCTCAAGGTCGTGGCCCGGCTCCTGAACGGCCACCCCCGGGCGAGCTGAGTGTCGCGGGCCCTCGTCAGCGCTTGATCTGCTCGCGGTAGCGTCGGGCGGCCTCTCGCACCGTCTCCTCGGCGTCCGCGCGCCCGCGGAAATCTTCGACGTTCACCACCTTGTTCTCGAGCGCCTTGTAGTCGAGGAAGAACCGCTCCAGCTCCTTGAGACGGTGGGGCGGGAGCTCCGAGATGTCGTGGTAGTGCTCGTACTCGGGATCGTCCACGTGGACGGCGATGATCTTGTCGTCGCGCCCCTTGTCGTCGCTCATGGTCATGACCCCGATGGCGCGAGCGCGCAGAACACAGAGGGGCACCACCTCCTCCTGTCCCAGCACGAGGGCGTCGAGGGCGTCGCCGTCCTCGCAGTAGGTCTGGGGCAGGAATCCGTAATTGGCGGGGTAGTGCACGGCGCTGTGCAGGATACGGTCCACGCGCAGGAGCCCGGTGACCTTGTCCAGCTCGTATTTCACCTTCGAGCCCTTGGGAATCTCGATGACCGCGGCGAAGTGGTCCTCGATGCGCTCCCCGAGCGCGAGCTCATGCCACGCGTGCACGGTCATGGCGCCGCCTCGAAGGAGATTCTGGCATGACGGGGTCCGCGCAGGTTGATCACGATCCCCAGTATAGCCATGGCCTGAGCGTCGTGGCGGCGCGCCTCTTCAGCGGAAGGAGGAGGTGGCACGCCGATTGCTCATTCCCCCTTCCATGATGAGGTCGGCCGTGGCCCGCTCGCCTGGGGTGCGCTCCCGCCCACGCCTGCCCGTGGCCCCCGTCGACCCCGCTGAGGCAGCCAGCGCCGCTCAGCTCCGATACGTCTCCGACGCCAAGCCCGGGTTCCGGCGGGTGCGTCACGGAGCCGGATTCCGCTATGTCGGACCGGAGGGAGCCCCGATCCGTGACCTGGTCACACTTCGCCGCATTCGCAAGCTTGCCATTCCTCCCGCTTGGACCGACGTGTGGATCTGCTCGATTCCCCATGGGCATATGCAGGCGGTGGGACGGGACGCCCGAGGCCGCAAGCAGTATCGCTACCATCCTCGCTGGCGCGAGGTACGGGATCAAACGAAGTACGCCCGACTCCTCGATTTTGCCAAGGCGCTCCCGAAGATCCGCGAGCACGTCGAGCGAGACCTGGCCCGGTCCGGCCTGTCTCGAGAGAAGGTCCTCGCCGCGGTGGTGCGCCTGCTCGAGACGACGCTGATCCGGGTGGGCAACGAGGAGTACGCACGCCACAACCGGTCCTATGGGCTCACGACCCTGCGGAGCCAGCACGTCACCGTCGAGGGGACACGGCTGCGCTTCGAGTTCCGGGGCAAGGGTGGCAAGCATCACGCGGTCGGCATCTCGGACCGCCGGCTCGCCCGCGTGGTCCGGCAGTGTCAGGAGCTGCCCGGACACGAGCTCTTCCAGTACCTGGACGAGGAGGGCAATCGCCAGTCGATAGACTCGGCCGACGTCAATGCGTACTTGAGGGAGATCGGGGGCGACGACTTCACGGCGAAGGATTTCCGAACATGGGGAGGCACCGTCCTCGCCGCCTTCGCCCTGGCCGCGGAGGCGGCCTCGGGGGAAAACGGCAATCTCAAGCGGCAGCTCGCGGAGGCTATCCGCGAGGTGGCGCGGCGGCTCGGCAACACGGTGGCCATCTGCCGAAAGTGCTACATCCATCCGGAGGTGATCGCCGCGCATACCGAGCAGGCGCTCGCGAGGGCGCTGGCCCGGGAGGCCGCGCGGGACGACCGGCTCTCCCCCGAGGAGTTCGCCGTGCTCAGGCTACTCGAGGCACGCCAGCGGACCGCCACGGCCGGCTGAGCTCACGGGAGCGGGCCTGGCATGCCGCGCCTCGGCTGTCTCACCTTGACTCATGCGCGATAGGGTGGTCATCTAAAAAGTGAGCGCGAATCGACTCGCGAAGAGGTGACGCCATGGTGCAGCGGAAGATCTTCCCGGCATATGGAGGCTACAACGTCGCGGTGGCCAGTGAGCAGATGAAGGATGGGAAGTGGGCCGCGGTGGCCACCATCACTCATTCCACCGGCACCGGTCAGAGAATCATCGACCTGCCCATTCCGAACCAGCGCTTCGAGACGGAGGAGGAGGCCGAGCGTTCCGTGGTGAAGATGGCCATGGAGTGGATCGACCGAAATGCTCCATCCGAAGAGTCGGGAGATCCGGCGAAGGTCGCCTGACCCGCGTCCTCGTGACCTCCCCGCAGTTTTGACCGATCCGCTATTACCGCTCATCTGAAAAAGTTTCCCCGGGTGGGCTCTACTCAAGGCCTGGTCTCCACGTGGCACGTCGCTTGCTCGATTGAATCCAGGAAGGGGCCGCCTCGCTTCGAAGCGGGCATCGCTCTTCGGAAAGGGGGACGGAAGATGCCTGAAAAGCGCACGATCGCTCGAGCCAGAAGAGACAAGCGCGCGGGCAAGGCGCCGACCACCCAGGCCGGCGAATTCGTCCGCGAAGAGATGGACCACATCCGAGAGGGGAAGCACGGCGCGCGGTCGACCAAGCAGGCTATCGCAATCGGACTCTCGAAAGCGCGCCGGGCCGGGGTGCGGTTGCGCCCGCCCGCGCGCGGTCGGGCGTCGGCGAGCACACGCCGCCGGGCTCGGCAGGACTACCGCGCCGGCATGCACGGCAGTCGAAGGAAGCCGTCCGCGCGACGCTCGCGGGCGGTGACGAGGGCGCTTCGGCGTGAAGGGCGCCAGGCCGCGTCCCGCACGGCGCTGGCACGTCAAGCGCGCCAGAGCGCGCGTCGGCGTCGCGGCACGCGACGTGCGTCGCGCTAACCCGGAGAAGAGCTACCGGGTCACGGAGTGCACCCAGAAACCAGGAGCGTCGAGGGACGCTCGAGAACTCAAGGAGGTCGAGTCATGAAGAAAGCAACCGCTTTAGCAGTCGGCAGTCTGGCCCTTCTCCTTGGGGCCGGCCCCGGCTTCGTCGAAGCCACCGGTCAGACCAGCTCCGCCTCCGCCCCCGCGGAGAAGCCGAGCAGGCTCGCCCTGCCGCACCATGTGACGGGCGAGGTCGTGTCGGTCGACAAGGGCGCGAAGACCCTGACCGTCAAGGATTCCAAGGGGAAGGAGTTCATGTTCACGGCGGACATTGACGCGGCTCCGCGCCTCAGCGATGTGAAGGCCGGCAACCACGTCAAGGTCAGCTACAAGAAGAGCCACGGCCAGATGGTCGCCACCAAGATCACCGAGACCCGGGTGGCGAGATCATCCACGAAGTAGTAGCCGTCTCACGCTACACGGGGAGGCCGGGAGGATCCGGCCTCCCCGCCTTTTTCCTCAGAGGTACTTCGCGAACCACTCCAGGATGAGCCGGAAGCGCTCGAGACGGTGTCGAGGCTTGCCCGAGCGCGACAGCTCGTGGTTCTCGTCGGGAAAGCGCACGAACACGACGTCGCGATGGAGCTTCTTGAGGGCCACGAAGAGCTGCTCCGCCTGCTCGATGGGGCAGCGCAGGTCATCCTCGGAGTGGATGATCAGGAGCGGCGTGACGATGTCCTTGGCGTAGGTGAGGGGCGAGCGCTCGACGTACCAGGCCATGTTGTCCCAGGGCGCGGGTCCGTTCTGGGCGAGCTGGAACCAGTGCCCGATGTCGCTCGTGCCGAACATCGTGTACTGGTTGTTCACCGCGCGCTCGGAGCAGGCGGCCTTGAAGCGCCGCGTGTGACCGACGACCCAGCTCGTCATGAACCCGCCGTAGCTTCCGCCCAGGATGCCGAGCCGCGCGGGATCGATGAAGTCGAAGCGCCGGAGCGCCTCGTCGAGTCCGGCCATGACGTCGGCGTAGTCGCCCCCGCCCCAGTCGCCCACCACGGCGCGCGTGAACGCCTCGCCGTAGCCCTGGCTGCCCCGCGGGTTCGTGTAGATCACGACATGGCCCGCTCCCGCCTGGGCCTGGAACTCGTCGAACATCACGTTGCCGTACTGCGTGTGGGGTCCTCCGTGCACGTTCAGGAGGGCGGGATACTTGACGCCCTCCGTGAAGCCGAACGGCTTCATCACCCAGCCGTCGATCGTGAAGCCCGCTCGCTCGAACGTGAAGCGCTCGGGGGCGGCGAGGGCGACCTCCGCCTTCCAGTCCCGGTTCAGCTCGGTGATCTGGTGCTCGCGCGTGCCGTCGGGCCCACACACGAAGACCTCGGCCGGGGAGAGCGGCGCCGTGGCCGAGAAGGCGATCATCCGGCCGTCCGCGCTCGTGGTCGCTCCCGTGACACAGCGCTCACCCCCCGTGATGCGGATGGCCGCGCCCGCGCCGTCGGCGCGAATACGATAGAGGGCGAGATCGCCCCTGTCCTCGATCGAGAACGTGACCCACTCTCCGTCGGATGACCAGATGAGATCGATGTTTGCCGGGCACGAGCGGTCGAGATCAGACGTGAGACACGCCGGGACGCCGCCCCCGACGGCCACGGTGTAAAGGCGAAGGTTGCGGCCGATCTCGTTGAGGGGGCGGCGGCCGAGATAGGCGACCCGACGGCCATCCGGCGAGAATGCCGGCAGCGCCACCGGGCCTCCGGTGTCGGTCAGCTTCTGGAGGTCACCGCCGGCTGCGTCGACCATCCAGACGTCCCGGGCATCGTCTTCGTCGCGTGCGTCATGACGGGCGGAGGCGAAGACGAGCCGCTTGCCGTCGGGCGACCAGGCTGGCTCGCTGTCGTGGAAGTCGCCGTCCGTGAGCTGCCGCGGCTCTCCTCCGTCGGCGCCGACCACGAAGAGGTGAGTAGGACGGTCATAGACCCAGCCCTCGGCGTTGAACCGGTACTTGAGCGTGGTGATGACGCGGGCGGGCTTGGACTTCTGCTTCTCTTCCTCGCTCTCCGGCTCCTGCCAGCCGCCCACGCGAGACAGGAAGGCGAGACGCGTGCCGTCGGGCGACCACGCTGGGTCGGCCACGCCGTTCTTCACATCGGTCAGTCGCGTGGGCTCCCCGCCGTCCGCCGGCATGACATAGAGCTGTGCCTTCTTCTTGCCCTCGCGCTCGGAGAGGAACGCCAGGCGCGTGCCGTCGGGCGACCAGCGGGGCGCGGTGTCCCGCTTGGGGCCGTTGGTGAACTGCCGCGGCTCCCCGCCCCCGGTGTCCACCATCCACACGCTCGAGAGGTACTCGTCACGGTCCTCGGAGAGCGTGGTGACGACGAAGGCCACCCGCCGTCCGTCGGGCGAGATGTGAGGATCGGCGATCCAGCGGATCCTCGTGATGTCGCGCGGCTCGAAGGGACGGCGCGCCGGCACGGGGGCAACTGGATCGGGCATGACGCCGATGCTGCCAGATCGGCCGGTGCGGGTCAAACGCTCGCGAGCGCGTGCTATGCTTCGCCGCGTGAAGGCGAAATGGCTCCTCGTGATCGCGGGGCCCACGCTGCTCCTGCTCGCGGGGAGCGTCCTCGCGGTCATCTTCCTGCCATTCCCCGTGCCCAGGACGGCCACGCCCGTTCAGCGTCTCTATCTCAGCCGCTGCGCGACCTGTCACGGATCGACCGGTGAAGGCTCGTGGCGCGCGACGATCTTCCTGATGCGTCCCGGCAGTCTCCGCGATCCCGCGCGCATGGCCGGGCTCTCGGACGAGTATCTCTTCAACCTCATCAAGAACGGCGGGGCCACGATAGGCAAGCCCGGCATGCCCGCCTTCGGGTACCATCTGACGGATTCGGAGATCCGTGACCTGATCGCGTATCTGCGTGCGATGCCCGCGTCGAAATAGCCGCAGCCACCGAGACCTGGAGGGCTCATCCATGACCAATGAATTGCTCGAGACCGTCAAGGATGGCGTGGCCGTCCTGACCATGAATCGTCCCGACCGCCTCAACGCCATGTCGGGCGAGATGCTGGACGCCATGCTCGCCTCCCTCGAGCGCCTGGCCTCCGATCCCGACGTCGGCGTGGTGGTGCTGACGGGGGCGGGGCGCGGCTTCTGCGCCGGCGGCGACGTCAAGGCCATGGCCGAAGGCCGCGAGTTCGGCGGCGACACGATGGAGGACAAGGCGCAGGGGCTGCGCGCGAAGATGGAAACCTCGCGGTGGCTGCACGAGATGCCCAAGCCCACCATCGCCATGGTGCGCGGGGCCGCCGCGGGCGCGGGGCTGTCCCTGGCCATGGCCTGCGACCTGCGCATCGCGAGCGACAATGCCCGCTTCGCCACGGCCTTCGCGCGCGTGGGCTACTCGGGCGATTTCGGCGGCAGCTACTATCTGACCCAGCTCGTGGGCACCGCCAAGGCGCGCGAGCTCTACTACACGGCGGCCCTCGTGGACGCCAAGGAAGCTCTCGCCCTCGGCCTGGTGAACCGGGTCGTCGCGGACGCCGACCTCGAGAAGGAGACCATGGCCCTCGCCACGCGGCTCGCCGCGGGGCCGCGCGTCGCCCTTCGCTACATGAAGCGCAACATGAACGCCGCGGAGGCGGGCACGCTCAAGGAGCTGCTCGACCTCGAGGCCTGGCACCACACGCGCTGCGGGATGACCGAAGACCACCGCGAAGCGGCCCGCGCCTTCGTCGACAAGCGCGAGCCCGTGTTCAAGGGGCGCTAGTCATGGCCCGCCTGCCAGACATTCTGGGCTCCCTCGAGGCCGAGGCCAAGAAGGTCTACGACCGCATCGCGTCCAAGCGCGGCCGGATCGGCGGCCCCTTCGCCGCTCTCATGCATCACCCGCCGCTGGCCGAGCGCGTGGCCGCCGTCGGCGAGTACCTCCGCTACGACGCCACGCTCCCCGGCGATATCCGCGAGCTCGCCATCATCATCACCGCGCGTCACGTCTTCCAGCCCTACGAATGGGTGGCCCACGCGGCCATCGCCATCAGGGAAGGCCTTCCGGAGGAGATCGTCGAGCAGGTCCGGACCCGCCGTGATCTCTCCACCCTGCCCGCCCGCTACGTGCGCGCCGGCCGCCTCGTGCAGCACGTGCTCGCGCGCGAATCGATCCCCCAAGCCCTCCAGGACGAGGTGGTGAGCGAGGTCGGCGAATCGGGGATGGTCGAGCTGGTGGTGCTCGCCGGCTACTACCAGGCCATCGCGGCCGTGCTCTTCGCCTTCGACGTGCCCCTCGCCGCGGGCACGCCGCCGCCTTTCTGACAGACGAGCGGCCGAGACCTCGACCGCTCGCCAGAGCGGAGCACCGATCCGCGGCTCCTCAGTCGAGGAGGGCCACCACCCGGGCCGGGGCCGACTCCGTCTTCCACTTGGCGGGGAGCGCGATGATCTTCACGCGGGACGGGATCTGGTCGAGGTTCGTGAGGTTCTCGATCTGGCACACCACGCGAGGCAGGATCGTGCGGTGCACGCGCATGCCGCTCCCCAGGATCTCCTCGGCCGTCTGGTAGTCGGCGCCCTTCTCTTCCTGGGCGAAGTCGTAGCCGAGCACGCTGGGCTCCTTCGCCACCAGCCACTCCGCCGCCTCCTTGGTCAAGCACGGCGAGTCGTTCCACCAGGTCGGATCCGTGGTGTCGTGCCCCTTGGGCCAGTCCGTGCGCAGGAGGAGCATGGTCCCGCGCGGGATCGTGATGCCCTGCGCGGAGAGCGTACGCTCCGCGCGATCGAGGTCCTCCGGAACGATGCGGGCCTTCGCCGTCCCCTTGAACGTCAGGTCGAGCACGATCGCCTCGCCGATCAGCGGCTCGAGCGGGATCTGCTCCACCCCGGGCTTCTCGCGGACGAAGTGGTGCGGCGAGTCGATGTGGGTGCCCGCGTGCACCGTCATCTCGACGAGGTTGGAGACGAAGCCCTTGTCCTCCCAGCGGACGATGGGCGTCAGCTTGAAGTACACGTCCTCGGGAGAGAACGGATTGGTACCGCATTCCTCGACGGTCATGGACAGATCGACGATCTTCATGGCGGTCACCGCCTTGGTTCTTGGTTGAGGCCCGAGGGTCGGGGCCCACGCTGGCCCCCGGGTGCATCCTAGCCGATTTCGTGTCCGCGGACTACAATGCTCCGGACTGATCTATGGGAAAGTGACCCTGGGGGGGGTGACGCTATGGCGCTCGACAAGCCGCAGGTGACGCAGATGCTGCGGGCGATGATCCTGATCCGGGAGTTCGACGAGCTGGCCATCCAGCTGCGGGTGGCCGGCAAGATCTACGGCGCGGTGCATCCCTACGTCGGCCAGGAGGCCGTCGCGGTCGGGGTGTGCTCGAGCCTGACCGTCAGCGATCGCGTCACGAGCACGCATCGCGGCCACGGGCATTGCATCGCCAAAGGGGCGGACATCCGGCGCATGATGGCCGAGCTGTTCGGCCGGGTGGACGGCTACTGCAAGGGCAAGGGCGGCTCCATGCACATCGCGGACTTCAAGGTGGGCATGCTGGGCGCCAACGGCATTGTCGGCGGGGGCCTGCCCATCGCCTGCGGAGCGGCCCTGGCCGCCCAGCTCGAGGGCAAGGGTGACGTGACCGTGTGCTTCTTCGGCGACGGCGCGGCCGCGGAGGGCGAGTTTCACGAGGCGCTCAACATCGCCTCGGTGTGGAAGCTGCCCATCGTCTTCGCGTGCGAGAACAACCAGTACGCGGCGAACAACGCGGTGGCCGTGCAGCACCCCGGGATCGACATCGCCGCCCACGCGGGCGCCTATCAGATGCCCGGCGTCATCGTGGACGGCAACGACGTGCTCGAGGTCCATGCCGCGACCGGCGAGGCGGTGGCCCGCGCCCGCCGCGGGGACGGACCGAGCCTGCTCGAGTGCAAGACGTATCGCTGGCACTTCCACGCCATGCGCAACACCCCGCCCCCGGAGACGCGCTCCCCGGACGAGATCCGATCCTGGAGGGCCCGCGATCCGATCGCGCGCCTCGAGCAGCACGGTCTCGAGCGGGGCCTCCTCTCGACCGCCGAGATCGGCGCCATGCGCGAGCGCGTGAAGAGCGATCTCGAGGCCGCGGTGGCCTTTGCCGAGCAGAGCCCATTCCCCGATCCCAAGGATCTGCTCGTCGACATGTTCGCCGAGTAGAGAGGGCGAGGAGCACGACATGCGCGAGATCAGCTTTCAGAAGGCGCTCGAGGAAGCGGTGGCCGAGGAGATGCGGCGCGATCCCCGGGTCATCCTCCTGGCCACCGATTTCACGGGCGACCCCATCAAGGAGTTCGGTCCGGAGCGCGTGCGCTTCACGCCCATCTCCGAAGCGGTGCTGACGGGCATGGGCCTGGGCGCGGCGGGCTCGGGCTTCCGCCCCATCGTGAACTGGCGGATGGTGACGTTTTCCTTCGTGGCCATGGACCAGATCGTCAACCAGGCGAGCAAGATCCGCTACATGTTCGGCGGGCAGGCCGACTTCCCCGTCACCTATCGCTGCAGCACCGGAGGCGGCATCGGCCTCGCCGCCCAGCACTCGCAGAGCCCGTACTCCATGTGGATGCATCTGGCCGGGCTCAAGATCATCCTCCCCTCGACGCCCGCGGACGCCAAGGGCCTGCTCAAGAGCGCCATCCGCGACAACAACCCCGTCGTCTCCTTCGAGTGCAGCCGGCTCGCCACCGCCACCGGCCCCGTTCCCGACGGTGATCATCTCGTACCGCTCGGGGTCGCCGAAGTGAAGCGGGCGGGCACGGACGTGACCATCGTGGGCCTCGCCTACTACGTGGCGGAGGCGCTCGCGGTGGCGGAGGCCCTGGCGCGCGAGGGCATCTCCGTCGAGGTGGTCGATCCCCGGACGCTCGTGCCCATGGACGTCGAGACGTTGCGCGCCTCCGTGCGCAAGACGGGGCGCGTGGTCATCGTGGACGAGGCCCCCGCCACCTGCTCGGCGGCCTCGGAGATCGCCGCCCTGATCGCCGAGGATCCCGAGACCTTTCGGTGCTTGAAAGCCCCCGTGCGCCGTGTGTGCGCCGTCCCCGTTCCCGTGCCCTATAGCCCCACCCTGGAGCAGGCCGCCCTGCCGAAGCGGGACGACATCGTCTCCGCGGTCTACGACGTGCTCAAGGAGTCCCTCCGTCCGCTCTAGCCCGTCACCCCCGAATCTCTCGCGGCGCGCACTCCTCGGTCTCCCCGGGGCGCTCCTCGCTTCCTTCGCTTTCTCACGAACCCTGTGGGCAGCGGACGAGTCCGCCCCGTTCAACGTGCGCAGCTATGGCGCCAAGGGCAACGGCAAGACCAAGGACACACGCGCCATCCAGGCGGCCATCGAGGCCGCGGCCAAGACGCGCGGAACCGTCCACCTCCCCTCGGGCGACTATGTGTCGGGCACCCTTCACCTGAGACAGGGCATCACCCTTCGGCTCGCCACCGGCGCCACCTTGATCGCGAGCAAGGATGATCAGGATTTCGATCGGTACGAAGAGCCCGGCTACGACTCGTACGCGGACCGCGAGACCACGGACATGAGCTTCGCCCTGCTCCAGGGGCGCGGCGTGCGCCAGGTCAGCATCCTGGGACCCGGCCGCATCGACGGCAACCGGAGCAAGCGCGGCGGCCCGAAGCCCATCGCCCTCAAGGAATGCCGGGAGATCCGGATCCGCGACCTCACCATCGACAACGCCCCCAACTACAACATCAGCCTTCTCGGCTGCGACAGCGTGGACATCCAGGGGGTGACCATCCGGAACGGGTACTCCGACGGGATCGATCCCGACTGCTGTCGCAATGTGCGGATCGCCAGGTGTCGCATCGAGTCGCGGGACGATGCCATCGTGGCCAAGACGAGCCTCGCCCTCGGAGCCCGCCGGTCGACGGAAAACCTGATGGTGACAGACTGCGCGCTCGTCCACGTCCGCAACGCTCTCAAGCTGGGCACCGAGTCGAGCGGCGATTTCAGGAACATCGTGTTCCGCAACTGCACGATCTCCGCGCGCCCCGACGGCGCGCGGCCGTATCCGAGCGCGGGCGTCTCGCTCGCGACGGTGGATGGGGGCAGCATCGAGCGGGTCGTGGTGTCGAACATCACCATGGTCGGGATTCGCGCGCCCATCTTCCTCCGCCTGGGGCGACGCGGGCGGGGGCAGAAAGTTCCGGCCGCGGGCGAGCTGAAGAACGTCTCGTTCTCCAACATCGTGGCGACGGGCGCGGCATGGACGTCCTCCATCATGGGTATCCCCGGCCACCCTGTCACCGAGGTCTCTCTGAAAGGCATCCGGATCACCGCGAGAGGCGGCGGAAGCGCGGAGGCCCTCGCGCGCGAGGTGCCCGAATACGAGAGGGAGTACCCGGACGCCAGCCTGTTCTCCGACGTGCCGGCCTACGGCCTGTACTGCCGACACGCGCAGCGTCTCAGGATGGAGAGAGTCGATCTGAAGATCGACCAGTCGGACGGGCGCCCGGCCTTGGTGCTGGATGACGTCCACGAGGCCGATGTCATGACCCTGGCCGCCATGCCGCCCGCGGGCGGAGGGCCGCTCTTGTGGTTTCGCTCGGTGCGGGAGGGCCGGCTCCGCGGCCTCCGTCCCGGCGTGGGAACAGGCACACTCGTGCGGCTCACGGGCGCGGAGACGGCGAAGATCTTGCTGACGGGCAATGACCTCAGTCAGGTCGCACAGGTGGCGACGATCGATGGCGGGGTGGATCCCACGGCGCTGCGAATGGAGAACAACGTGATGCGGAAGTGAGCGGCTTAGACCGTCAGGGCAAATCCCTCGTGGCTCTTGGCAGTCACCTCATCGCAC
>QHSC01000072.1 GCA_003220345.1 Candidatus Rokuibacteriota bacterium
GTAGCTGCGACTCCAATTCTTGTCGGCGCGTCGATCTCGAGCCTGGACGGGCGCTGTGGAGTGCCTCCGCCTATTGATTCACAGACCTCTTGCGTCGGCCAGCGGAGGCCAGCGCCGACGGTATTTTCAGTTCCCGTCGGTATTCAATCCCATGCCATCGATTGATCGACATCGCCGCACTCAGGGTTTTCGGATAACCAAGCCAATCCTCACCGCCCCGTGGCGCGGTCTTCGTGGGGCAGATCCCACTCGTGGCCACGTGATCGAAGCCCGAAGGCCTACGGCGTGCTTGAGCCGGGAACAGACGAGCCCGCACGAGACCAAGCATGATGAATGACCGATCGGATCTGGTCGATGGAGAAAGGTTTGCCCAGGACGAAATCCACGCCATTTGCTTTCGCGTCCTCAGGTCCCAGGCGGTCCAGGTAGCCTGTCATGAGGGCGATGGTGGTGCCCGGCCAGCGCTGCTTGAGGCGGTTCGCCAGCTCGAGCCCCGAGATGCCGGGCAGACCGACGTCCACGATGACCAGGTCGAACCTCCGTGTCTCGAGCTCGACCAGACCGGACTCGCCATCCTCGCAGCACACGACGGTGTGGCCGTATCGGTCCAGGAGCTCGCGGAGCACCTCGCGCACTTCCCTCGAGTCGTCCACTACCAGGATCTGCGCTCCCGGCGCGATCTGCGGCACGGATATGGAAGGGGTGGCTGCGGTCGCGGCGGGAGCGATCTTCGCCGAGATGGCGGCGACGGGCAGGCAAATCGTGAACGTGCTGCCCTTGCCGAACGCGCTCTCCACCAGGATCTCGCCCCCGTGTCGGTCCACGATGGCATAGGCTCCGCTCAGGCCGAAATCCCGGCCCTTGTCGCGCTTCGTGGTGAAGAAGGGATCGAAGATGCGGAAGCGCACTCCGTCCGGCATCCCGACGCCCGTGTCCGCCACGTGGCAGAGGACGCGCTGCCCGTCCGTCTCGGTGCGGAACGTGAGCTGTCCGCCGTCGGGCATGGCGTCGAGGGCGTTGACCGCGATGATGGTGAGCACGTTGCGGAGCTCTGCCGCATCGCCTGACATGATGGGCACGATCTCCAGCTCGGCGTGGACTTCACCCACGATGCCGCGCGGCGCGAGCTGAGCGCTCCAGCGGGTGCGGATCGAAGGGACGATCTCGGACACCAGCTCGTTGAGGTCCACGGGCTGGAACGGACGAGCGGGGCGCGTACGGCTGAAATCCTGAAGACGCCGGATCACCCGGGTGCCTTCGAGTGCCACGCGCTCGATCATGCGGACGGCCTGCACGACCTCCTGATCCTGCACGTCTGCCGCGAGGATCTGGGCTCGCGCCAGGATGCCGGAGAGGGTGTCGGTGAAGTCGTGCGCCACCTCGCCGGCCATCTCGCGGAAGGCATTCAAGCGCTCCTGCTGCATGGTCTGCCGATAAGCAGCCACGAGGGTGTCGAGGTGAGCTCGGAGCTCGCCGATGTCCGATCGTCCGGGCATGTCAGCTTGCCGCACGGCCACCGCGCCTGGCTCCGGAGTCATCTTCATTTCTGACCGATCAGCTGTGCGATACCTTCGCCTCGCGGGCGAAGGGACTCGTGCGGGGCGGGCCCTGTAGCTTCTGGGCTGCCTCGGCGACCAGCTCCTTCATCTCGTCGAGCAGCTTCGCCGCGGCGTCTCCGGCCTCCGCCCGCTCCAGCTGTAGCTGGTCGTTCTCGGCCCGCAGTCGGCCGATCTCCTCTCGCAGCGCGTTCTGCTCTCGCTGCGCCGCCGCCGCGAGCCCGTTTGCCCGCTCCGTCTCGGCGCCAAGCCTTGCCACGTCCTCGCACACCTTCGTGTACTCGCGCTGCGCGGATTCGGTGACGGCACGGTGCCGGGCTCTTTCCTCGCTGAGATCCGTGATCACCTTGATCACGTCCCTCATCTCGTCGACCCATTTGGTCAGGGGTTTCTGGCCTTCCATGCGGTCGGGCTCGACCGAGTCGTCCATTGGGCTCCTCCTTGTGTCGCCTGGCGAAGTGGACCGCTCCCCGGACGAGGTGCAGCGCCTGGGTGCGCACCCTCCGGAGCAGCAATGGCGATGCCACGGAGCAACGTGTGGAGAAACAGGTACTTAGCGAGCTCGGCTTCCGCCATTTCTCAAGAATTGTCAGCGTCAGAGGACTTGATGGGGACTTTCGCTGCCCGTGTCGGCAGGATCGCCGCTCAGTCCTTCCTAACGATCATTTGAAAAACACCCCCGCGACGTTGCGCGTCGGACCATCTGACGAGCGATGTTCTTGCAGCACCCCATTACAGCTTCTCGAACAACGGCCGCCCGTTGCGGACGAGGACTCGCTGGCTGGTGAGAGCAGGTGAGATGGCCCTCAGCGAGAGCCCCGTAGCCCTCAGCCGCGCCATCTTGAGCAGGATCGCCTCAGCTCCCTTCGGGCGAGCGCCGGAAACCCGATAACATCGCCCTCCGAGTCTACCTCGCAGGGCGATATAGGAGGAGGCGGGTCGCCAAGAAGGGTGCTACCGCCGGAGCCACGAACACTCCGCAGTGGGACCTAGGAGATTGAGAGTCGCGTTCTGATTCTTCGAACCTCCCAAGGTATTGGCCATTGCGCAGTCCTCCCTCGGGGTCGGAGTAGGCGATCCTACTCAGTCCATGTTTCCTGTATCGGACAACCCTTCCCGTCGAGAGAGGTCCAGGCGCGGCCATTTCGCGTTTCCACGTCGAGAATCGCGCCGTCTCGAGGGCGGCACCCTATTTGCTTTTAGAGCACGGTTGCGAACTCGCCGTTCATGGATACGCCGAGCAGGAGCGAATCGCATGGCAACCCAGTACAAGTGTCAGAGGTGCTGGAGGACCGCTGGGATGCCGGGAAGCTGCTGTGGGGTCCCGATGGCGAGGGTGAGTCTGGACGAAGGAATTGTCTGGCCCTTGATGTGGCTGTCGCCGCAAGGAGAACGGGCGTGACACGGGCCGTGGCGGTCACCGGAGTCCTTCTCGTCGCGGCCGGCGTGGTATTACCCTCTGATGCGTCCGCTCAGACGCCGGCGCAAGGGCAGGCGGTGGGAATTCTCTTCCTCCTTGGTGCCTCGAAGGCTGGCTCGCCGGCCGGCGCCAGGCCACCAGGGCAAAAGCCAAAGCCCAGCACCCCGACTTCCCATGAGACCGAGGGCAGGATCGCCGGCCTGAAGCAGAAGTCCCTCCCGGTGAGAGACGGAACCATGCCGATCAAGGTGGGAGGCGAGACGGCGGTCTCGGTCCCCGCCAAGGTAGCGAGGCCATCCGACCCTCTCGACGGCGCGGTGCTTCGGGTGACGTCCGACCAAACGAATGGGCGGAAGCCGGACCGACCGGTCGAGCTCACGGGCCGCACACAGGCCAAGCACAATTAGCGCATCTTCTCCGCTCACCCTCCCGCAGACGAGTTCCGGATCTCCTCGGCGCCCGTGGGGTTCTGGTGCGTCTCTGCAGAAGCCGTCGGGATGCGCCGGTGAGTGAGCCTAGACTCGCTGCACCGTCTGTGCGGACGATTTTCCCGTCCCAGCCATCCTGTCGGGATGAGGTCGAACACACCTACCTTCTCCTAGAAGAGAATTTCGATGCGCTCTATCAGTACTGTCTAACCTCGGAGCAGAAGAAGCAACTGAGCGACACGCATTCGGCAGCACGCTATGCACTCTGGAAGGTGGGACAGCAGGTGCGTCCAGACGGGAGTGGCGCCGGTGCAGCCGCCTCTCAGGATTTGAAGATAGCCAACATGCAACTCAACACGAGGCTCAAGAATCTGGAGGACATCGGCGCGTTCTTGAGCCTGGCCGAGGAGGCAGTTCGACTGGCCACGTCGCTTGCACCTCCCTCGGCCGACGCGTGAGGTGGGACCCGAATGCCGTGTATGAACCGTTGGCGCGCCATCGCGCTTGCGCCGGCCAGTTGAGCGCGACAAAGGTGAGGCTTCTTCCCCCCAGCGTTCCGACCACTATCTGCGCGAGTCTTCTGCTAGGTTCCAGGTGGGTCTCCTTGCATGAGGATTTGCGCTGAATCTGAACGGACCTCACGGCTGAGCTCCTAGGGCCAGTGCCATGGGCGGGCAGCCAGTGACCACTTTCGGGAACAAGACGGAGGGAAGACCGCGGTAAGTCGAGGACCGACGCACGCCGCGCCTGCATTCTTGTGGTTGATGACGAGCCGCTGGTGGCGGCGCTCATGGCAGACACCTTGGGCCTGGAGGGGTACGAGGTCGAGACGGCCAAAAATGGCCGTGAGGCTCTGGAGAAGATCGCCACCCGTTCATACGATGCCGTCCTGAGTGACCTACGGATGCCGGAGCTCGACGGCGTGGGCCTGTTATCGCAAACTTGAACAACAACACCAGAGCTTGCTGCTCCGGCTCGCATTCGTGAGCGGGACAACGGAGCCGCCTGAATACGCGAGCTTTCTCGAACAGACTGGCGCCACCGTGCTGAGCAAGCCCTTCGCCGTCGCAGACCTTCACCGACTCGTCCAACGTTTACTTCAGGGCCAGCGATGACTCGTCGGCACAGGGTACCCGAACGGCGCGCGGCCCGAGCCCAGTGGCCAAAGGCGAAGCGAAAGAAACACCCGACCTAACTGCGATGCTATCTGAGCGCATGCTTCGGGCGAAGATCCGGGACCTCATGGTCTCGGGCATCCTGCCCCGGATACGGCCTGATGGTTCCCTCGTCGATGAGTCGGGCGGAGCCGTAGCGGGCCAGCGCCACGCCGGCCCCAGTGATCTCTCGGCGTCCTGCATCGTGTGCGATGAACCCGGTCCGCAAGTCTCGTATCAAGCTCCCCTCGGCCTTGTCTTGCACCTGCACGTCACGTGCGACACGCTCTGGCAGGAGGAGCAGCGGCCGTCGCGGCGGTGATCCTGCCCATCTAGCTGGGTGGCATCAGCACGCCCCAGCCACCCGTCGTGACAGCGATAGGAGGGGAACGGAATGAAGCCGTTTCTTGAGTGGTTGGACCGGTGCATCATTGCCAGCCAGTCGCTTGGCGACCCCTGGGCACTGACAGTAATCTGTCTGGCCATCGTCCTCCTCGGGTGGAAGGCGGGAGTCTTTCTCACGGCTGCCACCGCCAGCATCGCGGCGTGGCGAGGTGGGGCTGATCCCTGGCGGATGTTCGGCTCGGTCTTCTGGGACGCCTGCACGACCGCCGTCTTCTATGGCCTCCTCACCCTCGTGGTGCTCCGCTGGGATCAGTATTGGCTCACCGTGCCAGCTGCCGTGCTTGTCGCCTTCCTCGTACTCATTACTCTTGTCGTGACGGCCGAGGTTGTCTTTGGCGCTGTTCCCCTCGTGGTCATGAAGCCGCGTCAAGTACTCTCGATCTTGGCGACCGTGGGTACGCGCCTTGGGAGCGACTGCCTGTCGATCATTTACCTCGCTCTCATGCTTAGGGCAGTCATGAGATAGTCTCTTCGGCAACGCATGAACTTAGGCGCCTTCGCGTTCATCAACTCTCGGCAGGTAGATCGCGAACGTAGTTCCACGACCGACCGCGCTCTCAAGCGCAATATGGCCCCCGTGCTGCTTGATGATTCCGTAGACCGTGGCCAAACCGAGTCCCGTCCCCTTGCCAACATCCTTCGTCGTGAAAAATGGATCGAAGACGCGCGTCATGGTGCCCGCGTCCATCCCGGCGCCGGTGTCTCGTACCGTCAGCCTCACGTGCGGCCCGACTGATGCTTCCGCGTGCTGGCGCGCGTAGGCACTATCCACCTCGACGTTGGCAGTTTCGATAGTGAGCCGGCCCCCCTGCGGCATCGCATCGCGCGCATTCGCGGCCAGGTTCATGAAAACCTGCTTGAGTTGGGTGGGATCAGCCTTGATGCGGCCGAGGGCGGTACCTTGGACGATGACCAGCATGATGGCCTCGCCGATCAGCGGCGAGAGGATCTTTTTCATGTCGGCCACCACCACATCGAGGTCCAAGATCTTCGGCTGGAGCACCTGGTTTCTGCCGAACGCGAGGAGCTGGTCGACCATATCGCGAGCATGGCCCGCGGTGATGTCGATGAGTTCGATGTCACTTCTCGATTTGTCACGAGGTTCCAGGCTGCGGAGGACGAGCTGGGCACGTCCTTGAATGATCGTCAGGAAATTGTTGAAGTCATGGGCCACGCCGCCCGCCAGCCGCCCGATGGCCTCTAACTTCTGTGCCTGGCGAAGCTGATCTTGGAGTCGGCGCCGCTGCGCCTCAGCCAGCCGCCGGCGCTCATGGAGCGAGTTGATCAGGACAGCTGTCAGGGCGAACACCGTTACGCGCACGGTCTCCTCAAAACCAGTCGCCGGGTTCTTGAATGGGGACATGAAGAAATATTCGAGGATGAGGCTGCTCAAGGCGGTGGCCAGGAGTCCCGGGCCGAGGTGGCCGTAAAAAGCCGTGACCATCACCGCGGCGAAGAACAGCGACGTGGGGAGCTGGTGGAGCGCGGGGGCAGCGAGCGTGAGCCCCCAGGCCACAGCCACAGACAAGACGGCGAAACCGTAGTGACGTAGCGTCGGCCGGGCATCGCCTAGCAGGGGCGAGTTCGGTGATTGTGCTGAGCTCGCGGCCGGCGACCGGGTGGTCACAGACACTTCGCTGCCAGGGGCCGATGAACTAGCAGCCGCTGTACCGATCGCGGGCCTCTCCAAATGACCATCGGCTGAGGAGAGGCCGGGCGCCTCGAGGGTGAGCTGGCTGCTGGCAGCGGGCTTGGCATCACTCAATCCCTGCGTTGCACGGCGACTTCGGCGAGGCCTCCGTCTACGCGAAGCCGCACCTGAGCCTTCCGGCGCTGCTTGGGCCGGACCGCCCAGCTGGTCCCCCACCGTTTCCCCCTGGTCTCTCACAGGTCAGCCCCGGCGCATTGTCTAGTGCGCCCCCGCACGTGTCTCTCCTGGCAGCGCTGTGAGTTCCGCCAGCGTCTCGCGTAGAACTGCCATGCTGACCGGCTTGGTCAGTACGAGATCGACCCCCGCCGGCTGACCATCGGTGGCTTCCAGGATGTCCCCGAAGCCGGTGGCAAGGATCACGGGCACCGTGGGCGCCAGCTCCTTGATCAATCCGGCGAGCTCACCGCCATTCAAGCCGGGCATAGCGTGGTCGGTCAGGACCACGTCGAAGTGACCGGCCTTGAACTGCTCGAGTCCTTCGTGTCCGTTCGACGCGGTCTGGACCCGGTGACCGTCGCCGGTGAGGTAGAGCGACATCACGTCGCGGGCCATGGGCTCGTCGTCCACGACGAGGACGTCGAGGGATCGGGCGGGCAGGGCGCTGCGGCGAGGAGCGACCGCCTCGGCGGCCGACTCCGCGGGGAAGCTCAGGGTCACCCGCGTGCCGGCGCCGACCGCGCTGTTCAGATCGAGGGTGCCGCGGTGGCGCTTCACCGTGCCGTAGACCATGGCGAGACCAAGCCCCGAGCCGCGCTCGCCCTTGGTAGAGAAGAAAGGTTCGAGGCAGCGCTGGCGGGTCTCCTCGGTCATGCCGACGCCCGTATCGCTGACTTCCAGCGCGACCCGCTCCGACTGGCCGCCGGAACGGTCGCCGCCCGTCTTCGGCGCGGAACGGGCGCGGAGGGTCTTGATCGTGATGGCGCCTCCCTTCGGCATGGCGTCCAGCGCATTAAAGATCAGATTGGTCAGCATCTCGCGCAGCTCCGATACGCTGCCGAGCACTGATGGGACAGGCTCGAGCTCGGCTCGCATCTCGATGGTGCAGCCGCGGGCGAGCGCCTCGTCCCTCCACTTGGGCCGGGTGAGATCGATGACCTGCTCGACCATCTGGTTCAGCTCGACGGGCTGGAATTTCTCGCTGTCCTTCCGGCGCCGGTAGAATTCGCGGAGCCGGCTGACGACGCTGGCGGCGTCGCGCACTCCTGTCTGGATGAGTTTCAGGCACCGCAGGGACTTCTGCGTGTCTTGCAGCTGGTCGGGGTGGTCGAGAAGGATGTCGGTATAGCCGGCGATCGGCACCAGGGCGTTGTTGAAGTCATGGGCGATGCCGCTCGCCATCTGGCCGAGCGCGTTCAGACGCTCCTGCCGGCTGACTTGCTCCTGCGTGCGGCGCAGCTGCACCGCCACGGCGAGTTGACGACCTGTGCCGGCGAGGAGGCCGATCTCCTCGCTCTGGAAGGCGTGCCGCTCACCGACCCACGCGAGGGCCAGGAAACCCACGAGTTCTTCCGCCCCCTGGATTGGCTGCAGCACGAGCGACTTGTGGGCAATGAGCCGAGTCAGGGGGTGGTTGAAGCGATGGTCGGCCTGACTATTGGTTGCGTAGATCGGGCCCTCGGTCCGCTTCAGGCGCTTGATGACATCGTCCTGCATCGACACGGACGCCTCGGCTACGGACGAGCGGAGATCCGGAGGGACATGATAGCCGGCCACGAAGCCGAGCTGCTCGCTTCCGCCCGTGACACACCACACCCCGCCCATGTCGGCCCCGAGGGCCCGGGCGATCTCGCGAGTGGTCTGTCGCACCGCCTCGGTGAAGTCGGGGGTCGAGGCGAGTATCTTCATCACGGCCAGGAGCGTCTCCGTCTGCCGGAGCCGGTGGGCGATCTCCTGATAGAGCCGCGCCTTGTCCAGTGCCGCCGCGGCCTGGGTGGCGAGCGTCGTGGCAAGTTGAATCTGATGCTGAGAGAAGGCGCGTGCCTCGCGGAGATGCTCCAGGCTGAGGACGCCCGCCGTCTTGCCCTGATGCACCAGGGGAACGACCAGCGCGGATCGGGCCTGGAACAGCTTCAGCCAGCTTGACGAGCCGGCCGGCTCGTCTTCCTCTTCCATGAGCACCGCGGGTTGCTGGAGGTGCACCACGTCGACGATCATCCGGGGCAGCGTGTCGAGGCCGAGACTTGGCGGGCTGTCGGGGAACCCCTCCGTGCGCCCGCTGCCCCCCTCCTCGGCAAATCGTCTCGTGACCGGCACCAGCGACTCGCCGGCGGAATCACGCAGAAGAATCGAGCAGCGGTCCACACTGCAGGCCCGGGCCGCGGCCTGGGCGACGGTGCCATAGAGCTCCTCTTCTGTCACGGCGCCCCCGACGGCCTCGGCAACCTCCAGCAGCCGATTGAGCTCGTTGTCGCGGCGGTCGTTCGTCTCGAGCGCTTCCTGGAGCTGTCGGTTGGTCGACTCGACCGTCTTGGCCCGCTGGGAGAGTTGAGTCCTGAGCGATTTCACGTGGCCGGCGTAGCGGCGGGAAGTTGTGATGACGGCCAAGATCAGTGCCAGCGTCAGCAGGAGAGCTCCCCCTGCGGCGACCCCCCAGATGACGCGCTGCCCTTCGACAATTGCCGCGGTCGTCTCGCCCTCGCGCTGGATGAGGGCATGCGCCCACAGAATCGAAAGCCAGTAGGCCGAGCCCAGGAACAGAAGAACGGCCGGAACGAACAGCCAGAGTACGCCAAACGGGGGCCTGGCCCCTCGAATCGAGCTTACGCTCGTCGGCACGGGATCGACGCCGGCCGTCTCGATCTTGGGCGGCGCCGCACGAACAGGCCACCGCTTGACGGACTGTTCCATGGGCTGGATGTCCATAGAGAGGGAGACACGCAAGTACGGTGCCACCGCCTCGGGAGCATCAGGATCGTCCCGCAAACCGCGGGTTTGCCGAGACTACAGTTGGGGTGTCACGAGGCGGTCACGACAACTCGCGGAGGGCGAGGACCATTATGGGAATAGGGTGCGTCATTTTTTGTTCGGCTTCAGTGGAGCGGCGACGAGAAGGGAGGACAGGCCCTGGGCATCGGCTTCGGGCAAGGGATCGGGACCATCGTCTGGCGGCTCTAGGCGAGCCAGGGCGCGGCGAGTATCACCCTCGGCGCTCCTGGTGTTTTCATGGCTACGCCTTCTCACTCGCCGAGCGGGACGAAGATCGACACGCGCGGGGCGGGCCCGACCTCACGCGTGCCGTGGCCCTGGCCGGTTCGGTCCTCCGCGATCAGGATGTCGCCGGGGCCGAGGCGCCGCACCGTGCCGTCGCCGATCTCGATGTCCACCGCCCCTGAGAGCGTGAACACGGCGTAGCGGCCGGGCGCGTGGTGCCAGGGATTGGAGCGCCGAGGATCGAAGCGGCGCACGATGATGCCGCTGCCCGGAATCAGCTCCGCGGTCTCGGATTGGTCGCCGCGCGGCTCGAAGCGCAGCTCCACGTCCTCGAAGTGCGACTGGCCGTCGGGACCGCTGTAGATGCGAATGATCGCCATGTCTTCTCCCGTG
>QHSC01000073.1 GCA_003220345.1 Candidatus Rokuibacteriota bacterium
AGCAGCCCGCCCTCGTGAGCCCTCGCGGGCCTGAACGCACGGACCGGTCGCGAAGAGCTCGTCAAGCGCTGGCTGCGCGTGCCCGTGCAGATACGCCGCGATACAGCCCTTGGCAAGGGCGTCCGTCACCCGTAGGATAACCGTCCGTCATGCGCGACTCACGGCGCCACGAGGGAGCGTCTTAGATTGGGCAGGACACGCAAAGACGCCCGTACCCGGTCCTCACACGAGGGGCATGTGGCGGCAGGCGAGCTTGTCCAGAAGATCATTGAGCGCCGGGTCGACGAACTGACGCGTCTCATCTGGAAGGCTCACCCTGGGAATGCGTACCTGCGGAGTGCGCGGCTGGGGCCGGGGAAGCAGGGGGATGCGGCCTCATCCTCGTATGAGGACACCATGCGGCCCGTGCGCCGGAAGCTCAGACTGCTCTGGCTCGTCGAGGTCCTATGCGAGTACGTCATTCCTGCGCTCGTGTCGAACTATCCGTCCGTCACCCGAAAGGACTTCGTTGCGCTCCTGCGTGCCACGTGGCCCGCGTCTCGGGGTCCGCGAGCCAAACGGATGTTTGACCCCGAACTCGTGCGAGCCGCTCATGGCGCCTTAATGCACGAGCACCCTCATTGGAGTAGCCGAGCCGCCACCGATACCCTCGCCGACCGCCTCATGGTCACGCCCCGCACGATTCAAGCGCACCTCCGGATCGCAAGAAAGAACCGGTAGTTTTCTCGCCACGACCTCTCCTCCTTCCATTTCTCCTGTGGCAGACTCAAGACCGTGGAGATACGCGCGAAAGATCCCCGCGCGTTCGCGGTGTCAGATCAACGTCGCATCGTGTGCAGGAGCGGCCACCCCATGACGCGGAGAGGACGTGCCATGTCACCCAAGAATTCCGAGGTCAAGAGCCCCGAGACCGAGCTGGCGGTCATGTCGGGGCAGCTGGCCGGCCTGCCGAAGCGCGTCACCGACGCCCGCGCCGCCCAGCCGTCCCTCCGCCGGCCCCAGGGGGGCCGGTCATGACAATCGCGGCGATCTACGGACGCAAGAGCGCCGAGGACGAGCGCAGCGCCGAGGACGGCCGCTCGGTGGACCGGCAGGTCGCCCTCGCCCGGGAGTTCGTGGCGCAGCAGGGGTGGGCCGTCGCCGAGCCGTGGGTCATCACCGAAGAGGCGTCAGGGGCGGACTTCACGCGGGCCGGGCTCATTCGGCTCCTCGCGGGGGCGCGGCAGCGGCCGCGGCCCTTCGACGTCCTCGTGGTCATGGCGGTTGACCGGCTGGGGCGCGAGCAGGTGCGCACGGCAGCCCTCGTGCAGGCGCTGCACGAGGCGGGCGTCGCCGTCTGGACCTACCAGGACGGGCGCGAGGTCTCGTTCGAGACGCCCGTGGAGAAGTTCATGCTCGGGGTCCACGGGTTCGGCGCCGAGGAGTACCGGCACCAGGTCAAGCTGAAGACGCGCGAGGCGTTGCACCGCAAAGCCGCTCGCGGCCACGCGACCGGGTCGCGGACCTACGGGTACCGGCTCGTCCGCCAGGGGGAGCACACCGAGCGGGAGATCGACGCCGCCGAGGCCGCAGTGGTCACGCGCGTGTTCGAGTTATCGGCCGAGGGCTACGGCGACCAGCGCATCGTGGGCCTCCTGTCGGCCGACCGGGTGCCCGCACCCGGGTCGCGGGGGCTGTGGTCGAAGGAAATTCTCCGCACGATGCTGCGAAACGAGCTCTACCGCGGGGTGGCCATCTACGGCAAGACGAAGAGCGTCGACAAAGGTGGCGCGGCGAGCAAGCGCGAGCGCGTGCCCAAGGACGACTGGACCCGCGCCGAGGTGCCGGAGCTGCGGATCATCAGCGACGAGCTCTGGCAGCAGGTGCAGACACGCAAGCAGAAGACTCGCGAGTACTTCGTGCGCCCCCCCGACGGGCGCCTGGTCGGCAAGCCGGACGCCGGGATCGTCGCCTCGCGCATGCTCAGCGGCATCGCCCGCTGCGCATGCGGCGGCGCGTTGACGTACATGGGGAAGAAGGGCCCGCGCCCGAGGTATTACTGCATCGAGAGATCCCACCGTGGGCCGGCCGCCTGCGCGAACCGCCACGGCGTCCCGATGGACGCCCTCGACCGGG
>QHSC01000074.1 GCA_003220345.1 Candidatus Rokuibacteriota bacterium
GTCCGTCGGGGACAGGATGGTACGTCCTGGGATTTCGAGGGCGTGGCCGACGTGAGCTCCCTCCTAAACAAGGGGGCCCCCGCGGACCACACTGACCCGCAACCTTTGTTTCGCGTCGCGGCGTGCCGGCAACGCGCCGGGTGGGGCAGGGGGCATCCCCCGTGGACCACGCTGACTCGCAACCCGCTGCTTCGTCTCGTAAGGGGCCACGAGACTCCGGTTCTACGCTTCGACAGCGCGCAGAAGATACGGGTCCACGGGGGATGCCCCCTGCCCCACCCGCCGCCGCGCGATGATCAATCACCGAGAACGAGCGCGAGACTCTTGGGTAGCGCATCCATCGACGCAGCGCGGAGGGCGGGGCTGGGGGCTTCCCTCCCCGGACCCATATATTCTGCGCGCTGCCGAAGCGCAGAACCCGCTGAATCTCGTGGCTCGTTGCGAGTGGTGGAGGCGGGTTGCGAGTCAGTATGGTCCGGGGAGGGAACCCCCAGCTCCGCCCGTGACCTCGGGCGCAGCCGATCAGGCGGCGAGGCGATAGATGTGCACGGGCTCTTCCACGTTGCGCAAGGGCCGCTCACCCAGGTCTTCGAGCGCGAAGCTGCCGTCGAGCCGCCGCGCGGTCTCCGGTCCGATGAAGACCTCATCTCCCGTTCCGAGCGCCGCCAACCGGGACGCCACGTTGGTGACCTGACCAGACGCCGTGTACGTCCAGCGCGCGCCCGCGGCGGCCTCGAGCTTCGTCGCGCCCACCTGCGCGGAGCCCGAGTTGACGCCGACGTGGAGCTGGATGGGCTCGGGCAGGTCCTTGACCTCCAGATTGATCTCACGCGTTCGTCGGACGATGCCGAGAGCCGTCTCCACGGCGGCCCGCGCGTGGCTCTCCGGGTCCTCGTCCTGGAAGATGACCATGAGGCCGTCGCCCGCCGTTTCGTTGATGTCGCCGCCGTGTCCCATGATTTCGTCGAGGAAGGCCCCGAAGTACCGCTCCACCGCCTCGTTGAGGCGGTCGGCATCGTGACGCTCGGCCAGACGCGTGTAGCCCGCGATGTCGACGAAGAGCACCGTCACGTCCATCTCGCGCTTGGCGAGCTCGGGCGCCTCCGGCGCCCGCTCGATCAGCTCGCGCACCGTGCGGGGCACGAACTTCGCCAGGTTGGCCCGGATGGACTCCAGCATCTCCACGCGACGGAGGGCGCGGCCGAGGTCCCGGTTGGCGTCCTGGAGGTCGGCGTAGGCCCGGGCGTTCTCGAGAGCGACGGCGCTCTGATTGGCGAGGGTGCGGAGGAGCCGGAGGTCGTCCGTGGAATACGCGGCGCCGGAGCGCTTCTCGCTGAGGCCGAGGATGCCCGTCAACCGGTCGCGGAAGACCAGAGGCAGCACCAGCTCGACACCGAGCGCCCCCATCTGCGCCACACAGAGGTCGCGGCAGGACTCGAGCTCGGGATCTTCCCGATGCCGGGCGCGCGTGAGCGGCTGCCGCTCGTCGGCGAGATGCCGGGCCAGCGAGGAGTCGACGGCGATGAACCCGCCCGCGCCCATGGGCCCCGCGCTGCCGGAGAGAACACGGAAGCCTCCGCGGGGCTCGTCGAGAATGGCGAGGGTCTGGCGGACGGGGTGGAAGGCCTCGTCCACCGTGCGGCTGATGGAGGCGGCGATGCGATCGAGGTCGAGGGCCGTGATCATCGTATCGGCGAGCTGCTCCATCGATCGACGCACGTCGAGGCGCTGACGGAAAAAGACGCGGTCGACGAGGGCCTGGGTGCGGAGGTAGACGGGGTTGAGGAAGAGCACCACGGCCAGAGCCACCACCGCCGCGGGAAAGATGGGATTGACGTCGGCCTCGAGCTGGCCGAACACCACGGCGATACCCGCGATGGCGCCCGCGTAGGCCGCCACCACGATGCCCGTGATGATGCCGTAGATCGTGCCGATGCGGAGCATGCCCCGCAGATCGAAGAGATCATAGCGGGCCATGGCGTAGGCGACGGCGATGGGAAAGAGCAGGTTGAGCCGCCACAGCGCGTTGAGAACGGGCAGGCGCGTGCCCGACACGATCTCCCACGCCGTCCCCAGCACCGGCACGAGCTGACCGATGGCGAAGCCCGCGAGGAGCACCCGTCCCCGCTGCCGGCCGATGGCGGTGGCTCCCCGGAAGGCGGTGGTGGCGAGCGAGAGCACGAGCACGACCATGGCCGCGCCCCAGTAGATCGCCGTGATGAACGGGACCACGAAGGTACCGGCCAGCGGAATCCCGGGCGGCGGTACCTGGAGAAAGAACGCGTCAACCGCCGAGAGGGCATAGGCGGCCATGATGAGCCGCGGGAATCGCTTGGCCACGCCGTGGGGCTCGGGAAACACCCTCGCCAGGTGCAGGTAGACGGCGGGAGAGAAAGCCCAGGCGGTGAGA
Organism: Candidatus Rokuibacteriota bacterium; assembly: GCA_003220345.1. Classification (GTDB taxonomy): domain Bacteria; phylum Methylomirabilota; class Methylomirabilia; order Rokubacteriales; family CSP1-6; genus AR37. Next base: position 2,411 of record QHSC01000074.1, read on the forward strand.
AAGATCCAGTCGAAGTGGTAGCGCATGACGGCGTCGCCGTACAGCGTGCTCGTCGAGAACCACGTGAGACAGAAGGCGAGAAAGACCCGGGTCTCGGGGACGCCCGGCTTGAGGATGAGGACGGCGGCACCGAGGGCAAGATAGAGAAGGCCGGGCAAGAGGGCTTCGAGCAGGAAGCGCTTGAAGCTGTACATTGTCAGGGGACGGCTCGGGATGTCTTCTTCCACGAGCTGACCGCGACGGCTGACGAGGTAGTGGAAGACCGTGCCCGGCGGGTGGCGGCGGACCTCGTCCTGCACCTCCTGCCCGGAGGTGAGCAGCCTGCCGTTCATGGCGCGCACGAGATCGAATGGCTGCAGCGCGCTCGTCTCGTGACCTCCGACGCCGACGAGGAGCACGCGCAGGACGCCGAAGCCGGGCTGCGGCGTCCCGATGCGCCGCCAGGCATCGTCGGAGGTCCAGGCCGCGAGGCCGAGACAGATGGCGAGCACCCCCCACCAGAGCGTCTTCTCTTTCACCAATGCCTCTTTAAGTTTTGCACCTCGAGGCGCCTTCGCAGAGCCTCGCCGCCCACCAGCACGTAGACGTCCTCGGGCGCGGGCACCATGGGCAGGAGCGCGGCCTCGTCCGTGACCTTCTGCATCCAGAGCGGCCAGTCGTGCATGCCCCACATGCCGCCCAGCTTGAGCCGGCCGAGGGGAATGCGCGCGTGCTCGAAGACGAAGCGCTGGACGTCCGCGACGCTGAAGCCATCGGCGGCCACCGTGGCCGCGTGCTCGGGGCCGAGGACGACGAGGAGCTGGCTCTGGGCCATGTACCAGCCGACATTCGAGCCCAGGGTGGCCGCGACGTCGGCCACGTTGTTGAGAACGCCTGCCGCGGTGGTCGCGACGTGGTCGTTGACGTTGTGGGGCGCCTCGCCGCCGAAGAGGGTGACCACGCTCTGCTCGGCCTTGAAGCCCAGGCGCACGTGCAGCGGCGGCCACGGCGAGGCGTCCTCGCGCTCCGCGATGGCGAAGGAGAACTTGGCGGGGCTGCCCTGCGTGGCCATGTCGTGACGCCCCGGCCAGCCCCCGCCCACGTTCATCAAGATGAGCCGGAGGGCGCGCCCGATCGTCGCGTTGGCGCGGAAGCCGGGGCCGAAGAGCCCCGAGCCCGCATGCATCCCGATGGCGCCCGCGACGGGGCCACTGACCACGAGGAGCGGAGCCACGGGATGGGTGGTGGCCTGCACGCCGTAGAGATTGAAGGCCGGCTCGAGCAGGGCGCGCACCGCCGCCACGATGACGGGAAAGTACGCGGGGTCACAGCCGGCCATGACGGCATTGACGGCGAGCTTCCCCACGCTCGCCTCCCGCCAGAGAGGAGGCATGATGCCGAGCACCCGAGAGGCATCGGCTCCCCCGAGCATGGCGCTCACGCGCTCCGGCGTGGGAGGAACGATGGGCAGCCCATCGCACCAGTCGCGCTTGACGAACTCCGCGTAGACCTCGTCCTCGGCGATCTGGAGATCGCGAACCGCGGCAACGGCATCGGACACGGGGGACTCCTCTCTCGAGTGCTGACCGCTCAGCGAGATAGTGTACCGCTCCTGAAGCGGCGAAGCGTCTCCCGGAACTCCGCGTTGCCCGGCTCGAGGGCGGAGGCGCGCTCGAGATAGCTGCCCGCCTCCTCGCCACGGCCGAGCCACCAGGCCGACACGCCGGCCAGGAAGAGCGCGGCGGGCGGAGCGGGCGGCCGCGCGAGGGCGCGCTGCGCGAAGTCCAGGGCCGGTGCGGGACGGCCGAGCTGCAGGGCCGCCATGGCCGCCGCGATGGCCGCGGGCGTATGGGTGGGATCGAGCTGGAGCACGCGCTCGAAGTGCGCGAGGGCGGCCGCGGGATCCCCGCGCCGGAGACACCCCACGCCCACCCAGTACCGGTTTCCCCTCTGATCAATGAGCGGCGCGCTCTCCGGGGTCAAGGCGGGCAGGTCGGCGCTCCGGAAGGAGGCGACCATCGCGCGATTCGGCAGCGAAGTCTCGAGATAGAGCGCGCGGGGAGCGCCGAACTCGAGGGGCAGTCGATCGTCGGTGTTGAGCCGCGCCCCCGCGGCGAGCCGCGCCGCGTCCTCCTCGCCCAGGACGAAGAGGCCGAGCAGGCCCGCCCAGCCGCCCATCCCCAGACGCTCGAAGTCGGCGCGCACGCGCGGCTCCGTCTCCCAGCGCTCGCGCAGCCGGCGCGCGTCGAGCGGCACCCTGTCGACGCGGCCCAGGAGCAGGAAATCGCCGGGCGTCGGCTCCCAGATGCTCGTGGCGGGGAAGGCCTCCCTGAAGGTGGCGACCACCATCTTGAGATGCTCTGGAGCCAGGTTGTAGCTCTGCACCCACTGGAGCATGACCCCGCCGGGACGCAGGCGCGCGCGCGCGAGGAGGAAGAACTCGCGGGAAAAGAGGGCCGCGAGGCCGCTCATCCAGGGATTCGACGGCTCCGAGATGATCACGTCGTACGCCGCGGACGAGGCCTGCAGAAAATTCCGTCCGTCTCCGATCGTGGCGCGAACGCGCGGATCGCGGAGGACGTCACCGTGGAAATCCCGGAAGAAGCGCGACGCCTCGATCACCGCCGGCTCGATCTCGAGGACATCCACGCGCTCGACGGGATGACGGGCCGCCGCGCCCGCGGTCATCCCCGACCCCATGCCCAGGATGAACACCGCGCGCGGCGCGGGATGCGCGAGGAGCGGGAGATGAGCGGCCATGATCTGGGTCGGCATGTCGACCACGGTGCCCGCATCGATCTTGCCGTTGATGCGCAGGAACACCTGGCCTCTCTCTCGAGTCACCGCCACCGTGCCGCTCCGCCCGTCACGGTAGAAGAGGATTTCCTGGTCTCGCACGATCTCTCGCAATGGGCGGCCTGCCCCGGCTCGGAGATAGCTGGGCGCGTAGACGGCGGGAGCGCTCGACATGAGGCGCCTATCCCAGTCGGGCAGGAACGTCACGAACAGCGCGAGGGCGAGGGCGGCCGCGGCGGGAAGACTGCGTCTCATGATCGAGCCCGGTCCCGCCACGAGGAGCGCTCCGCAGAGCATCAGGGTGGCCGCGACGGCTATCTTGAGCGAGCCGTGAATCCCCCACCTGGGAACGAGCACGAGGCCGCCCAGGAGCACGCCCACGATGGCGCCCGCGGTATTGGCGGCGTAGAGGCGCCCAACGCCTCTCCCCACGCAGGCGCCCGCGGGCGCCCACGCGGCGATGGCACACGGAAAGGCCGCGCCCATCCAGAGCGTGACCATGGTGAGGGCGGCGACGCTCACGAGTATCTCCACGAGATCCACCCAGCTGGGCACCGTGGAGACGCGGAGCGCGGCCAGGATCAGATCGGGCAAGCGATCGAAGCTCACGAGAACGACCGCGGCCGAAAGCCCCACGCCGCCCTGGATCACGCCCAGCGTGGCGGGACCCACGGGACGATTTCCCCAGCGCCACGCATAGACCGCGCTGCCCATGGCGAGGCCGATGAGCACAGCAAGGAGCATGGCCGTGAAAGCATAGGTCGAGCTTCCCAGGAGGAGCGAGAGCGCGCGCGTCCATGCGATCTCGAAGACCATGGCCACCGCCCCCGAGACCGCCATGGCCGCCGGAATCAGCCACGCCACTCGAGAGGAAGCCTCCTCTCCCCGGGCGGAGAGGACAGACGGAGGGGCGAGCGCCGCGCTCCGGCGCGCGACGGTGAGGGCGAGGGCCGCGGCGGTCAGGTTGGCGCCCGCGGCGATCCAGACGGTGACCCGGTTGCCCAGGGGGGGAAGCAAGAAGTATCCGGCGGCCAGCGTTCCCGTGACCGCGCCCCAGGTGTTGACGGCGTAGAGCGCGCCGACGCGACGGCCGGGCGCTTCGCCTCCTGAGCCGAGGGCCTGCGACACCAGCGGCAGCGTGGCCCCCATGAGCACCGTGGGCGGCAGCAGCACGAGAAATGCGAGGGCCACCTGCACCAGGCTCCAGCCCTCGTAGGAAAGGCCGAGGGCGTCCCGGAGCGTGAGCGAGACGCGGGTGAGACCGGGTAGCCCGGGGGGAAGGCAGAGCGCATAGACGGCAATGCCCGCTTCGAGCCACGCATAGATCGCCAGTGGCGCGCGCGCGCGGGAGGAGAGCCGGCCCCCGAGCGCGCTGCCGAGCGCGAGTCCCGACATGAAAGCGACGAGCACGGCGGTGAGCGCGTCCACGGCATGACCGAAGACGAGCCCGAGCATGCGGAGCCACACCACCTGATAGACGAGCCCGGCCGCTCCCGAGAGGAAGAGCGCCGTCGAGACGACGAGGAGCGGGACGGGCATCAGGCCCAGACCGGCCTGACCACGCGAGGGCGAGAATCGGGAACGGGGGTCGGCCGCCTCACGCCGAGCCGAGCAGGCTCGCCAGCTGCTCGACGGCTTGCAGGGCGCGCCGGCTCACGGCTTCGGGCTTCTCACCGCCGAGCGGATGCTGCACGACGAGAAGCGGGAGAGCGGTGGCGCCGAGCGCCGCCATCTCGCTCGTCGCGAGCCCCTGGAACACGGTGGTGGCGATGAGCCCCGACGGGGTGCCGCGCTTGGCCAGCTCCAGCGAGTCGTGGAGACTCCACGACGTGCAGGAGCCTCAGTCACCGGAGCCCGCGAAGACGACGTCACAATCCTTGGCCAAGCCCTCGATGATCTCGTCGGCCGCGGGCGTCGAGGCATTGGCCTTCTTCCGGTGGACGACGGCCTTGACGCCGAAGCGCTCCTTGAGGAGCACCGTCATGCCCTCGATCAGGAGATCGAAGTTGTGCTTGGTGTTGTCCACGAATCCCACGGTGAGGCCGCGGAGATCGGCGGGCAGCGGGGGCACGGCGAAGGTCGCCTGGCGCAGCTCCCCCACGGGGCTCAGCACGGTGATGGTGGCCATGGCACGCTCCTTGGTCAAGGCTACCGGGAAAATTTCGTGGAGCGCGTGAGGAGGCGCTGCAGCGTGCGCGACACTTCCTCGAGAACGCTCCGCTTGACTCGTAGCCGCACCTGCTCCACCGGCTCCGCGCTGCCGTCCCGATGGATGACGAACGTGCCCACGAACTCGGCGGCCGTCTCGTCGGTCATCGACAGCCCCTGCACGGTCAATAGCTCCCACTCGGGCTCGGCCATTCCTCTCCTCGCTTTCCTTCTCGCGGCGGCGAAAAAGCGTGCCCGCTCGCGCGCCGGGTAGCCCAGAATATACCGCACCCATGTGGGTTCTGGCGCTGGATGTGGGCACGAGCTCCGCGCGCGCCGTCGGCTATGACGCGGCCGCCCGCCCCATCGCCGGCCTCGACGCGAGCGTTCCGTATGAGCCCGTCCTCACCGCCGATGGCGGGGTCGAGCTCGACGCCGACCATCTCCTGGAGGCGGTGACGGGCGCCATCGATCGATGTGTGGCCGGCGCCACCGAGCCGCCCGCCGCCATCGGCGCGTCGACTTTCTGGCACGGCCTGCTCTTGCTCGACGGAGCGGGCGCTCCCCTCTCGCCCGTCTTCACCTGGGCCGACACCCGGAGCGCGGCAGCCGCCAAGGCGCTCCGGGCCCGGCTCGACGAAGCCTCGATCCACGCGCGCACGGGCGCGCCGCTTCACGCCACCTTCTTCCCCGCCAAGCTGGCCTGGCTCCGCGAGCGAGAACCCACGCGGCTCGCGCGAGCTGCCACCGTCTGCGGATTCGCCGAGTACCTCCTGCTGCGGATGACGGGGCGCCTCGCCTCGAGCCTGTCCATGGCCTCGGGCACGGGACTCCTCGACCAGTCGGGCGGCACCTGGGATCCCGCCATGCTCGAGGCGGCCGGCGTGGCCGCCCGCCAGCTGCCGCCCATCGACGACGCGCCGGTCCGGGGACTCGAGCTTCCATGGCAGCGTCGCTGGCCCGCCCTCGAAGACACGCTGTGGCTGCCCGCCGCCGGAGACGGGGCCTGCTCGAATCTCGGCTCGGGGTGCATCGGGCCCGACCGCGTCGCCCTCAATGTGGGGACCTCGGCCGCCCTCCGGCTCGTGACAGAGGCCCCGCCGAGCGTTCCGTGGGGGCTCTGGCACTATCGCGTGGACGCCCGTCGCCACCTGGTCGGCGGCGCGACGTCGGAAGGCGGCAACGTGTGGGCCTGGGCGCGTCGCGTGCTCGCATTGCCGGAGCGCGACGGCGCCGTCGAGGAGGCGCTCGCCGCGGCCGAGCCCGACGGGCACGGGCTCACGGCCCTGCCCTTCCTCGCCGGAGAACGGAGCACGGGCTGGCACGAGGATGCCCGCGCCGCACTCACCGGGCTCGGTCTCGCCTCGACGGCGCCCGACATGCTCCGCGCCCTCATCGAAGCGGTGGCCTTTCGCCTGGGCGCGGTGTACGAGCGCCTGGCTCCTCTGGCCTCGTCGGACCACACGGTGGTGGCCACGGGCGGCGCGCTCGCGCGCTCCCCCACCTGGGCCCGCATCGTCGCCGACGTCCTGGGCCAGCCGCTCGAGATCTCCGCCCTGGCCGAGGCCTCTGGCCGTGGCGCCGCGCTCCTGGCCCTGGAGGCCCTCGGGGCGCCCGAGCCTCCGGCGCTGCCCCCCGGCCGCATCGTTACGCCCGATGGTCGCCGCCACGCCATGTACGCCAACGCCATGGGGCGCCAGCGGCACCTGTATGACATCATTGTCGGGCCACGCCTCTCCTGAGAGAATAAGGAGCCCATGCGAATCGCCATCGGCTGTGACGACACCGGCTTTCCCCTCAAGGCGCACGTGACCTCGGCCCTCGAAGCGGCCGGTCACGACCTCCTCGATCTCGGCACCTTTTCGAAAGATCCCGTGGACTA
>QHSC01000075.1 GCA_003220345.1 Candidatus Rokuibacteriota bacterium
ATCAACGACACGATCGCGACCTATCTGGACGCCGAGGAGCAGGCCGCCCAGATCCTCGCCCCGCACTACTTCGAGAAGCAGCGCACGGACGGCGTGGACTACAGCATCTATGCCGGCGCCTCGCTCCTCGAGGACGGCGGCTTCACGCCGCTGCACTTGAAGAACCTGCGGCTGTGGCAGCTCATGGTCGGCTGTGGCATCGCGCGCGAGGTGGAGCGCGTCAAGCCGCGCCTGGCCGAGCCGCTCGAGACGACGAGCCTCATCCTCGTCCAGCACGCGCCCCTGTCCATCCGCTTCCGCTTCGACGAGAAGCGCTTCGACGTCGACGGCGCCTACAACGTCCGCTACGAGATCATGAAGAAGCGGATCGACAAGGCCGTGGTGCGGGGCACCACGGAGCGCGTGACCCAGCCGGGGAAGATCGCCATCGTCTATTCCCAGGAAGCCGAGGCGGCCGAGTACCGAGACTATATCGCCTACCTGCAGTCCCTCGGCTCTCTCGAGCGCGACGTCGAGCCGCTCGATCTCGAAGAGCTGCAGGGCGTCTCGGGCCTCCGGGCCCTGCGGGTGACGGTGAGCCTCGAGCCGCCGGCCGGCGAGGCCCGCGGCACGCTGGCCGCGGCTGCGCGGCGGGCGCTCGGTTGACGGGTCGGCCGGCCGTCCCCACCTTGCCGTTCGAGAGGCCTGCACACATGCGTGGACGACATCTGGCGGCGCTCGCGGTCGCTTGCCTCCTCCTCCCGTCCGCCGTTCACGGGGCCGAGGTCAGCGGCGGCTCCGATGGCGATCTGAAGCTGTCCTGGACCGTGGAGCGCCAGACCCGTGACTACACCGCGGTGTGCGGCAACGTCTTCAACCAGCGGCGCATGTCCGCGCGGAATATCCGCATCACGGTCGAGGGGCTCGACGGCGGCGACCGGATTCTCAACGCGAGGGACGCCTCCGCCCCGCGCGACATCGCTGCGCTTGGCGGCCTGCCGTTCTGCGTGACCATGCCGGTGGGCGCCGCCCGCTACCGGGTCCGCGTCACCACGATCGACTGGGACATTCAGCCCGGTCAGTAGTCCTCCTCCGCGGGGCCGCCGCGTTTCGAGTACACTAGCGGAGCCTTGCAGGCTGCTCAAAAAGGTCCAGATGCGAGGCGGCGCCCCGCACTTCGAGGTGAGCGGCGGCCAACGGCCGACGCGAGATGAGGGCTGAGTTGATTCGCAGGTGAGGCGTACTCTCTGTACGTTGAACCTGCGGCCGAGGGCGCCAACGAAGCAGATGGGCCTTTTTCAGCAGCCTGGGGAGGACGCTCTCGATGGCAAAGCTCAGGTTCGGCGCTTGGATCCCCACCTATGCCTGGAGCGGAGGCAAGAGCGATCCCGGGAACGTCAAGCGCATCCGCGAATCCATCGAGAAGTGCGAGAAGCACGGCATCGACGTCTGGGTCATCGACCACCTCCTCTCCGCGCCCGGCCTCTACGGCAATGCCTGGCTCGAGCCGCTCAACGTGCTCGCCTACGCGGCCGCCCTCACCCGCAAGGTCAAGATCGCCACGGGCATCCTGGTCTTGCCCGTGCGGCATCCGGTCGTCCTCGCCAAGGAGATCTCGACGCTCTGCCATCTCTCCCAGAACCGCTACGTGTTCGGGGTCGGGCCCGGCTGGTACGCGAGGGAGTACGAGGTCACGGGGTCGCGCATCGAGGAGCGCGGCAAGCGCACCGACGAGATCATCGAGGCGGTGACGCTGCTCCTGACCAAGGCCAATGCCTCCTTCTCGGGCAAGTACTACCAGTTCAGCGACGTGACGATCGAGCCGCGGCCGCCCAGGATGCCGCAGATCTGGGTGTCGGGCGGCTCGCGCGTGCCCGACCCCGGCGAGCACGACGTGCCCGTCATCGCCACCACCGTCATGGACCGCATCGTCAAGGCGGGGAACTGGCTCTCCCGCTGCTCGGGGACGCAGGACTGGGTCAAGCGCGACTGGGGACTCCTGCAGGAGCACGCGCGCGCGAAGGGGAAGGATCCGAAGAAGATCACCTTCGGTCACTGCAACTTCATCCACCTGGTGGACACGGCGAGCGACGAGAAGGCCAAGCAGCAGTCGAAGGCGCCGTTCATCCGGACCATGGGCACGCATCGGAGCTACGAGCACCTGCAGGAGTGCTACATGATCGGCAGCCCCGACCGCCTCAACGAGCGCATCGAGGACCTGCGCAAGGCAGGACTGCAGTACCTCGTCCTCGGTCCTGTCACGGACGACCCCAAGCAGATCGACCTGATGGCGAAGAGGATCGTGAAGCAATTCTAGCCATGGCCCCACCACTCTTTAAGTCAGAGGGGAGCGAGCGCCGCTCCTCCCCCGACACCCCTCCACCGCTTGACTAGGCTCAGGCTCGCGTCTGCCGAGCAGCCGGTCGCCACCTGGGCCGAGGGCGTCGAGACCTACTTCGAGCGCGGCTGGTCCGACGGGCTCCCCGTGGTGCCGGCGACCGAGGACGCGGTGTGGCGATTCCTCGAGGTCGTCCGCCGCGCGCCAGGCGACGTGGTGATCACCGAGCCGGTCCGGCGCCGCACGATCACCGCCGAGAAGGTGGCCATCAACGCGGTGCTCGCGGGATGCCGGCCCGAGTACATGCCCGTGCTCGTGGCCGCCCTCGAGGCCATGGGCGATCCCGCCTTCACGCTCCACGGCGCCATCACGAGCACGGGCGGCTCCGCCACCCTCGTGGTCGTCAACGGCCCCATCCGGCGGCGCCTCGACTTCAACAGCGGCGCGAACGTCTTCGGCCCTGGGTGGCGGGCCAACGCCACCGTGGGCCGCGCCATCCGGCTCATCACGCTCAACTGCCTGGGCGCGCAGCCCGGGGTCCTCGACAAGTCGACACAGGGCCATCCCGGCAAGTACAGCTACTGCATCGCGGAGGGCGAGGAAGAGAATCCCTGGGAGCCGCTTCACGTGGAGCGGGGATTCGCGCGCGGGGCGAGCACCGTCACCGTCTTTGCCGCCGAGGGGCCGCACAATGTCCTCAGCCATTACGGAGAGACGGCGGAAGCGATCCTCGTGACGCTCGGCGACACCATGGCGAGCCTGGGCAGCTTCAGCCCGGGGCAGTCTTTCGTGGTCCTGGCGCCGGAGCACGTGCAGATCCTCGCGCGGGACGGCTGGTCGTCCAAACGTCGCCTCAAGGAAGATCTCTACGCCCGGGCGCGACGCACGCGCGCCGACCTGAAGCGCGGGGGCAAGCTGGCCGGGGCCATCGAGCCGGGCGACGAGACGCAGTGGGTACATCGGGGCCAGGGACCCGATGACATCCACGTCGTGGTGGCAGGCGGAGGCGCCGGCGGCCACTCGGCCTTCATTCCCTCCTGGAGCCGTTATCGAAACTCGCTGGCTGTCACGCGGGAGGTTCGACCATGACCATCAAGATCCTCGATCCCACCATCGCGCCCGACCACACCGAGAGCACCCTGGCCAAGCGGGTCGGTGACCTCGACGGCAAGGTGCTCGGCCTGCTGAGCAACAGCAAGGTCAACGGCGATCGCCTGCTCGATCTCATGCGCGAGCGCCTGGCCGCGCGGTATCAGATCAAGCGTGTGGTGACCATGACGAAGTCGAGCGCGAGCCGCGTGGCCGACGAGGCGATGCTGGATGCCCTCGCCCGGGAGTGCGATGTCGTGGTCACCGCCATCGGCGACTGAGGGTCGTGCAGCACGTGCAGTTTGCACGACGGGATCGAGCTGGATCGGCGGGGCGTCCCCACGGCCGTCATCTGCACAGAGCAGTTTGTGTCCGCCGTCAAGGCGCAGGCGGAGATCTGCGGGAACCCGCTCTATCCGTTCGCGGTGGTCGCCCACCCCATCGGGAGCCTGACCAGGCGTGAGCTCGAGGCGCGCGCGGACGCGGCCGTGCCCCGGGTCGTGGCGATCCTGACCGGAGCGCCCTGACCTACTTCTCGCGCCACACCTCCTGCAGGCGTCCCCAACCGTAGATGGAGTGGTGGGGGACCAGGTTCTTCACGTGGGGCCACACCGTGAAGTAGTCGAGTCGCCAGACGAGGGCCGGCCGAGCCGCGGTCTGCTCCAGCTTCAGCTGGATCTCGTTGACCATGGCGAGCCGCTTCCGGGCATCCAGCTCCTGAGACTGCCGGTCGATGAGCTGGGTGAGGCTCTCGTCGCAATAGCCTGAATAGTTCCGCGACGAGCCGCAGGCATAGTGCTCGTAAAAGTTCGCGTCGGGGTCGTCTGGCTCGAGACCGTTGCGATCCGTGCCGAGCTGAAACTCCCCGCGTGCCTGCATGGAATACCACTGGGATGAGTCCACCTGCCTCAGCGAGGCATCGATGCCGACGCGCTTGAGCTCGCTGATCACGAAGGCACTCAGGTCGGCGAAGGCCGGGAGGTTGCGGGTGACCATTTCGATCTTCAGGGGACTGCCGGGACCGAATCCGATCTCGCCGAGCAGCCTGCGGGCGTGGGCCTTCTCCTCGCCGGGATTGCCGTAGCCGGCGAGCCCGCGCAGGTCAGCCTCGAGCATGCCCCAGACGCCGTAGGGTCTGGGCAGCATGGAGGCGCCGAGGATGGCGCCGCCCTGGTAGACGGCGGCGATGAGGGCCCGCCGATCGATCGCGCGGCTGACGGCCTGACGCACCTTTGCGTTGTCGAACGGCGGCTTCCTGGTATTGACGATGAGATGATCGAGGACGCTGGAATTCACGGTCGTGATGACCAGCTGGGGCGCCGCCTTCTTGAGCTGATCGGCGATGCCCTTCCCCGTTTCGCCCGGGAACGTCGCGTCCACTCGCCCCGCCTGGACCGCCGCCGTGGCCGTTCCGCGCTCCGCGATGATCAGATATCGCACGCCGTCCAGGTAGGGCCGGCCCTTCACGAAGTAGTCGGTGTTCTTCACGTACTCGACGAACTCACCCTTGCGCCACTCCTTCAGCTTGAAGGGCCCGGTGCCGACGCAGCCCGCTCGGTAGCTTGCCGCCGGCACGTGCGCGGCGTAGATCGGCGTGTATCCGGAGGCCAGCATGAGGAGCAGGGAAGGCTGGGGCCGCTTCAGCCGGAACACCACGGTGAGGGGATCGATGGCGTCAACCGCCTCGACGTTGGCCCACCATTCCTTCCGCGGGTTGAAACGCAGCTTGGCGGGAGCCTCCGGCGCCTCCCGGAGCATGTCGAACGTGGCCTTGACGTCCCTGGAGGTGAAGGGCTTGCCGTCGTGCCACTTGACGTCCTTCCGGAGGAAGAAGACGAGCTTGCGATAGTTCTCCTGCCACGACCAGCGCTCGGCGAGCTCGCCGATGAGGTTGTCCACGCTGTGCGTGGGCTTCATCGGATCGAAGAGCACCAGGTTGCTGAGGCACGGCATGGCCGGCCACATGGTGGAGATCGTCGGGCTCTCGTGGATGGCGAAGCCCTGCGGCAAGTCCTCGCGCAGCCTCAAGGTGATCGAGCCGCCCGACCTGGGCGCCTGGCCGAGCGCGGGTGAGGCGGCCGCGACCACCAGCGCCGCCAGGCCGACCACGTGAAGG
>QHSC01000076.1 GCA_003220345.1 Candidatus Rokuibacteriota bacterium
TGTCCGCGAAGCTCGCTGCGTGGCGATACTGGTCAGGATAGTTCACTCCGTAGACGACCAACCCCCCGGCAAACTCCATGGATGCGTATATCGCCGGCAGCCGATGCTTTGCGGCGAGGTCAACGATGACCCGCTGGTTCGCCTGCGTGAGGGTCTCAAGCCCCACGACGAGCGCGTCGGCACGCTGCCTGATTGCGCCATCGAAGGCCGGCCCCAGATCCTCAGGCTTTCGGACGTCGAGAAGCTGGGCCTGGAGACCCAGG
>QHSC01000427.1 GCA_003220345.1 Candidatus Rokuibacteriota bacterium
CTCGGCGGCATGCTGGATGGCGCTCGAGATCATCAGCGGCATGTCCATGATCAGGCCTTGCAGCATGCGCTTCCCTCCCCTGGCGGCAGGCTCGTATTCTGCCTCTCCGCCGGCAGCTATGCACGCGAAATAGACTCGCCCCGTCGTAGGCGTCGTCGACGTGCCTTCCTTCGGGTTGCGCTCTCTGTTGACATGCCGCGGACGCAGCCGCAAACTCTCGACCGATCATTGTCGCGTTTTCCGCGTGGTGACAGCAGCTCTACGAGGTGATAACCACGATTGCCGTGGGCCACCGCGTCTCCCACGGGGTCATGACCTTTCACGTGCAGGAGGGGGTGGCCGATGACGTCACGCTGGAGGAAAGCGATCGCCTGCGCGATCCTGCTGGTCGTCACGCTGTCCGTGGGCTGCGCCACCATGGGGCTGGTCGAGACCATCGAGTCGCTCCTGAAGCAGATCAAGGAGCTGCTCACGGCCCAGAAGTGGGACGCCGCCCTGACGAAGGTGGCCGAGGTCATCCGCCGAGAGCCGACGGAGTGGCGCGCATATCTCTTCGGCGCTCAGGCCTATATCGGCAAGGCCGACTGGGGCCAGGCCCTGACCCAGGCGCGCAAGGCCGTCGAGCTGGCCCCGCGGGAGAGCGAGACGCTGACGACGCTCGCCCAGTCATTGTTCGGCGCTGGGACCGACGCCCTGCAGCGGCGCGCCTTTGGTGAGGCCGTCTCGCACTTCGTCGAGTACATCAAGCTTCAGCCCACCAACGCCCAGGGATATCTCAACGCGGGCCGCGCCTACGTGGGTCTCGGGAATTGGACCGACGCGGGCCGGGTGCTGGTCGACGGGCTCTCCCGCGCAGGCGACTCCGCCACCCGCGGACAGCTCGTCCAGGGCCTGCTCGACGGGGGACGCCAGGCGTTGTCACGCGGCGAGTACCAGGGGGCGGCGGGTCTCCTGCGCGAGTACGTCCGCCAAGAGCCCGGTGATGTCTCGGCCCTTCTCGACCTCGGCAAGGCCTACTGGAGCTCGAATGATCGCACAGAGGCGCTCGCGGCTTTCCGCCGCGTGCTCGAGCTGGCTCCGCAAAACGAGGAGGCGCGGCGCTTCCTCTTGGGCCGATAGCTGCGGCGCGTATCCCCTGGCTGCCCGCCTGGGGGAAAGAGGAGAGAATGCCATGGCACATTGGCTCCTGAAGTCCGAGCCTGACGATTGGTCGTGGGCCGAGCAGGTCGCGAAAGGGCGTGACGGGGCGGAGTGGACAGGCATCCGCAACTTCTCGGCCCAGAACAACCTGCGCGCCATGAAGAAGGGCGAGCAGGCGTTCTTCTATCACACAGGGAAAGAGCGCGCGATCGTCGGCATCGTCAGGGTGATCGCCGAGGCGCATCCGGATTCAACCGACTCCGCCTGGCGCGCCGTCGACGTCGCCGCGGTGCAAAAGCTCCCGACACCGGTCGGCCTCGACCGGATCAAGGCGGACAAACGCCTCACCGGCATGGCGCTGGCCAGGCTCCCGCGCCTGTCGGTCCAGCCAGTTTCGGAGCCTGAGTGGCGGATCGTCTGCCAGATGGGGGGACTCGACTGAGCCACCCCAGCCGACCGGCTCAGGACGCCTAGGCGGCACTTCCCGGGGAGGCTCCGTCAGCGCGATGCTCCACGGCACCCGGCGACGGTGAGGGCCCGGGCCCGAGCAGGATCATGGCGGCAGCAACGAGTTGAAGCACCATGCAGGCGCCAAGAGCCGGCGCGTACATACCCGTCCAATCACGCATCACGCCCACGAGCGACGGCCCGAAGGCGAAGGTGAACTGATTGATCCCGACCACGAGGCCAACGAGCGAGCTGAACTGCTCACGCGGCCACTCGACGGCGAGGATGAGGCCCGGCAGAGTCGTCAGATTGCCGACGCCCAGTCCGAAGAGTGCGCAGCCAGCGTAGACGACCATGGCGGACGGCGCCCACGACAGGAAGGCAAGGCCGGCGATCTGGATGACGAGCGTCGCGCTCGACACGAGGCGGCGGTTCAAGCGATCGACGACGAGACCCGTCACCAGCCGCCCGATCACGGCCGCCGCCGTGGTTGCGCTCACGACACGCGGGGCGCCGCCCGCCCCGAGCATCGGCGTCACCACGGAAACCAGATGCGTGAGCACGCCGACCTGTGCCGCGAGGCCGAGCGCGAAGGGCGCGGACACGCTCCAGAAACGCCACGTGCGCAGTGCGGCGCCTCGTCCACGTCGTTCGCCACCCGGTGACGCCGCCGCGCGTACGGAAGGACAGGGGTCGCCGTCGGGGCCGAGTCCGAGCTCTTCGGGACTCCGTTTCATGACAGCCGCTGCAAGGGCGAGCAGTACCACGAGGAGCACGACGGCAGCGACCGCGAGGGCGCGCGTAAAGCCAGCCACGCCGACGAGCAGGATGAGCGCGGGCGTGACGATCACCCCGCCCAGCGTGGCCCCGTTGAACGCGACGCTGACGGCAAGGCCACGGCGGCGCTGGAACCAAGGGGCGAGGATGATATTGATCGCCGCACCGCTCATTGCGCCCCAGCCAACCGACATGACGACGAAGGTCGGGTAGAGGTGCCAGGGCTGCGTCACAACACCGAGCCCCGCCACGCCGGCGGCCATCGCGATGCTCCCGCCGGCCACGACGACGCGCGGCCCGAAGCGCTCGTAGAGGTCGCCAATGGACGCCGTCAGGAGCGCGCCGCAGAGGTAATAGACGGTGACGGGCGCCGACACCGTCGCGGCCGACCAGCCGTGCAGTCGCTGGAGCGTCGCGA
>QHSC01000141.1 GCA_003220345.1 Candidatus Rokuibacteriota bacterium
AAGCGGCTCGACGGTGGCGGCGCCCATCTCGACGAGGGTCTTGGCGATCAGGTACCGGCCCGCCTTGACCACGTCCTCGCCGTGAAGCTCCCGCTTCGCGATGGTGCGGCCGCCGAGATCGATGTCGTAGTAGATGCGCATGAATGGCTCCTGACGTGAGTGGCGCCGGACCGACATGGCCCAGCCGGAAGTCGATCGTGCCACAGGGAGCGACCCACGTCAAAAGGCGGGGTTACGCGTGCCCGAAGGCTCCGGAACGGCCAGAGACCTGCCGATTACCGCGTCAGAATGGATAAGTCTGGCAGACTTTCGGGTAGGTCGTGGAGGCGCCTCGACCCGGGCGCGGGCGGCTTCACGGTCATCGAGCTCGTGGCTGTCATGGCCCTCCTTGGGCTCCTCTCGACCATGGGCCTGATCATTGGGCGCAACGTGGCCAGGCGGCTAAGACTTCCTCCACGGTCACCCAGATCGCTTATATCCAGAAAGCCCTCGTCAACATGGCCACCCATTGCGAGGGATTGCCCGTCTCTTCAAGCGCCGGAGATCCAGGCCTGGTAACACGCTCGACGCGCAACCGGACGTGCTGGCAGGGCCCCTATATCCCACGCTGGCCGGCGACGACGTCCTTTGGAGTGGGCACCTACCGGTATCAGGGTGCCGCGGGATCGCCCGCCACCGTGAGCGTGCAGGGGCTGACCTCGGCCCAGGCATCCTCCGTGGCGGCGGAGGTCGCAGCTGTATACGGAGGCAAGGCCACGGTCGGGTCAGGAGCGGGAGGGGTCCTCTCCGTTTCCGTGACCTTGGGCACCTACTACCAGCGTTGAGAACATGAGCACTCTCACGGCCGATTGCGTCAGACATCCGTCGGAGCCGGCCCCGGCAGTGCAATGACAATCTCTGCGTGGCTTGCCGCGCCCCCAGCGAGCGAGATCTCTGCGACATCTGCGGCCAGTACCGGCGGGACGCCGCGGAGACCGAGAAGCGCGCGGCGGCGGGGCTGCCGACGGAGCCGGTCCGCCCAAAGAGCCACGCCGCCCTGTACCTCATCAGCCTTCTCGTCGTGCTCAACCTCGCCCTCAGCGGCTATCTCCTCTTCTGGGGCAAGCAGGAGGCGAACGACTTTGCTCGCGACGTCATCCGGGACGTGCAGATCGTGAGCCGGGCCGTCGAGGAGAGCAAGGACGCGACGGGGCGATACCCCGCGAGCCTCAACGCCATTCTCGATCGGCTCCCCGAGGCCTCGCGAGACATGGTCCGCTCGGGCGTCGTCAGGTACCACATCAACGAGGAGCGCACCACGTACGAAGTGACGATCCCGCTGGGCCCAGGCGGTCAGGACGCCTCCAAGCCCTAGGTAGCCTCCACCCGCCGGGCGCCTCACCCCCGGCCTGGCCTCCGTGACCACCCCGAAGCAGAGCCGGCAGATTTCTGGGCAGTCCCTCGCCGAGGGCAGCTGGCTACGATCTGGGCGGTATTTGCCGATAACACCCTGTGGGAGCGCTCTGGAAGTCAAGCGCTCGACCCGGGTCGACCACCACCGGAACGAACAGACGAGGGCGCCAACTGATGAAGATGCTGAAGCGGGGACTTGTGGCGGCACTGCTGATCCTTGCGGCGCCCGTCGGCTCCGCGGGGGCGGATCCGGGGGTGACCGACAAGGAGATCGTAATCGGCTCCTGTGCCGCGCTGGAGGGACCGGCGAGCTTTCTCGGTACCCAGACCGTGCTCGGAGCCCGCGCCTATCTCAACACGGTCAACGATCAGGGCGGCGTGCACGGCCGCAAGATCCACCTCGTCTCGCGCAACGACGGCTACGAGCCGGACAAGGCCATTGCGTGCGTGAACCAGCTCATCCAGCAGGACAAGGTGTTCGCCATGGGCTTCTTCGTCGGCACTCCAACAGGCGCCAAGGTCGTCCCCATGGCGGAAGCGAACAAGGTGCCCGCCATCGGCTTCTTTACGGGGGCAGAGATCCTGAGAGCGCCCGTGAGACGCAACATCATCCACGTCCGCGCCTCGTACTACGACGAGGCGCGCGCCCAGGTGGACAATCTGGTAGGCACGCTCGGCATGAAGAAGATCGCCGTGTTCTATCAGGAGGACGCCTTCGGGGTGGCCGTGCTCGAGGGCGTCAAGATCGCCCTCAAGAAGCACAACCTGGAGCCGGTGGCCCTCGGCACCTTCCCGCGGAACACGATGGACGTGGGCAAGGGCCTCGAGCAGATCAAGCCGGCCAACCCCGAAGCCGTGGTCATGGTCGGGACGTATGCGCCCCTCGCCGAGTTCGTGAAGCGCGCGCGGGCGGACAGGTGGAACACCATCTTCCTTACGGTGTCCTTCGTGGGCACGGAGGCGTTCGCCAAGGCGGCCGGGAAAGACGGAGACGGAGTCATCATCACGCAGGTGGTGCCGCCGCCCAGCCGGAGAGACCTGCCCGCGGTGACGCAGTATCAGTCCGCCCTGAAGAAGTACTTCCCGGACGCGAGCCCCAACTTCGTGAGCTTCGAGGGCTTCGTCAACGCCATGGTGCTCGTGGAAGGGCTGCAGCGCGCCGGCCGTGATCTCACGCGCGAGAAGCTGGTGACGGCGATCGAGGGATTCAAGGACCTCGACCTCGGTATCGGGATGAAGGCGAACTACAGCGCGAGCCGGCACCACGCCTTCGACGCCGTGTACTACACCATCCTGCGCGACGGCCAGCCGACCCTCATGACCGACTGGAAGGTGGCCAGGAAGTAGCCTGGCCACCGGGGAGGGTACGGCATGAATCTCCAGCGCATCGGCGCCATACGGCGCCACCTGACCGCCAAGCTGACCATCCCGTTCGTGGTGGTGCTCGTGGGCACCATCGCGCTCCTCGGCGTCGTCTCGATCCGCAGCAGCCGATCGGCCATGGAGCAGAGCCTGGCCAAGCGCGCGGAGATCCTCGTGACCACGCTGGCCGCGGCCATCACCGATCCCCTGGCCATGGGCGAGGTGGACCGCCTCCAGCATCTCCTCGACCGGACGAAGCAGGCGGATCCGGACGTGAGCTACATCATCGTGCTCAATACCGAGAGCAAGGCGGTGGCGACCACAGACCCGGCCCTCAAGCTCCAGGTCCTCACCCGTAATGAGTTCGAGCGGGCCATGGCGCGCGTGTCCGCATTCGTCCACCGGTCCGTGCCCGGCTCGGCCGAGCTCTTCGAGGTCGCGGCCCCGGTGACGTTCGAGCGGACATCTTTCGGGGTCCTCCGCATCGGCGTCTCCACGGCCCAGGTCGGCAGCCTGTCGACGCGCGCCACGTGGAAGTTCATCGGCCTCGGCGCGCTCGCCCTGGTTGCGGGCGCGGGCATCTATCTGGGCATCGCGCGGCGCCTGGTGGGGCCGCTCCGCGCGGCCGCGGAGCTGGGCGAGCTGGCGAGCGGCAATGCCGATCTCACCCGGCGGCTGGCCGTGAGCTCCCATGACGAGGTGGGCCGGCTGTCGCACGCGCTGAACGGATTCCTCGACAACCTCCACGGGCTCGTGCAGGAGATCCGGGGCGCCGCCTCCCAGGTCGGCGCGGCCTCCGAGCAGCTCTCCGCCGCCTCCAGGCAAGTGGCGAGCGGAGCGCAGGAGCAGGCCTCCTCGCTGGAGGAGACGGCGGCCTCGCTGGAAGAGCTGACGGGCACGGTGAGGCAGAACGCGGACAACGCGCGGCAGGCGAGCCAGCTCGCCATCGGGGCGCGGGAGAAAGCCGAGAAGGGCGGGCAGGTCGTGACGGCGGCGGTCGGCGCCATGCAGGAGATCACGACGGCGTCCAAGAAGATCGCGGACATCGTCACGGTGATCGACGAGATCGCCTTCCAGACGAACCTCCTCGCCCTCAACGCCGCCGTGGAGGCCGCGCGCGCCGGTGAGCAAGGCCGCGGCTTTGCCGTGGTGGCGACGGAAGTGCGGACCCTGGCGCAGCGAAGCGCGGCGGCCGCCAAGGAGATCAAGGGCCTCATCCAGGACTCGGTGGACAAGGTTCACGACGGCTCCGAGCTGGTGAACAGATCCGGACAGATGCTGGGCGAGATCGTGACCGGGGTGAAGCAGGTCACCGACATCGTCTCCGAGATCGCAGTGGCCAGCGAGGAGCAATCTCGGGGGATCGAGCAGGTCAACCGCGCGGTCACCCTCATGGACCAGATCGTGCAGTCGAACGCGGCGCAGACCGAGGAGCTGTCTTCAACGGCCCAGAACCTCACGAGCCAGGCCCGCGAGCTCCAGGAGCTGGTGCGGCGCTTCCGGGTGACCGAAGAGGCGCCCGAGCCGCGACCCGTGCTTGATCCCGCCGGCCGTCGCGTGAAGCCCCCGCTCGCGCTGGCCCGACGCGGGCCCGGGGACCGGGCCAAGCCCTCGGAGCCGGCGCACGCCGGCGCGAGCGCGGGCAACGGATCCGGCGGGGGGTCGGCCGCCGCCTGGGACAACGAGTTCGAGGAATTTTGAGGCGAGCGGGCCATGGAACAACTCGCGACAGTCGGAAGTGACGGCGGCACGCCGCCGACGCAGAGCCAGTACCTGACGTGCCGGCTCGGCGAGGAGGAGTACGCGGTTCCCATCCTCGCCGTGCACGAGATCAAGGGGCAGTCGGCGATCACGCCCCTGCCCAACGCTCCTCCTTGCATCCCCGGCGTCATGAATCTCCGGGGGACCATCGTCCCTGTCGTCGATCTACGGACGAAGTTCGGGCTTCCCGAAGTCGAGCACAGCCGCTTCACCGTGATCGTCCTCGTCGTGGTCGGCGCGAAGATCGTGGGCATGCGGGTGGACGCCGTCACCGACGTCGTGAGCCTGGCTCCCGCGGAGATCCAGGCGGTGCCCGCCCTGGGGGGCGCGCACGCGGAGAACGGATGCGTGAGCGGCCTTGCCCGCACCGGCGACAAGCTCCTCGTGCTTCTCGACGTCGACAAGGTCCTGGACGGCGACGCGCGGGTCGTCCACGCGAGCGCCACGTGAGCCTCCGGCCCCGGAGACCAGGGCCCTGAACGAGGAGTTCCGCGGCCTTTTCATCGAAGAGACCACCGAGCAGCTGGCGGAGTTCGAGGCGGGCGTGCTCCGGCTGGAGCAGGCGCCCCACGCTCCCGACGCGGTCGACGTGATCTTCCGCTTCGCCCACAGTCTCAAGGGCAGCAGCTCCATGATGGGCTTCACGGAGATCTCCCGCTTCACCCACGTTCTCGAGAGCCTCCTCGAGCAGGTCCGCGTGGGCGGTCTTTCCGTCACCCCCGAGGTGATCGACGCTCTCCTCGCCTCCGCGGACGTCCTGCGCACGCTCCTCGGCCAGATCGCCGCCGCACCCGACGCAGCCCACGCGGCGCCGGAGGCCCTCGAGCGAGTGCGGTCCACCATCGACGCGCTCCTGGCTCGCGCGGGCGCGCGGGAGGTGCTCCCGGACACCGCGGGGGCGTCCAACAGGCCCGGCCTCATCCCCCCGCCCGCGATCGAGCCGGCCATCCCCGCAACGGGGGAGCCGCCCCGCCGTCGCGCGAGCGACCGTGAGGAGGCGACGGCCATCCGCGTCGCCGTGGACAAGGTCGATCGCCTGGTCGATCTGGTGGGCGAGCTGGTGACCACGCAGACCATGCTCGCGCAGGCGGTGGCCGACGACACCCCTGACGGCATGGTCAAGGTCCACGAGATGGTCGCCCGCATGGATCGCCACGCCCGCGAGCTTCACCACAACGTTCTCGCCGTGCGCATGGTGTCGGTACGCACCCTGTTCGCGCGCTTTCCCCGGTTCGTGCGCGACCTCGCCGAGGCCATGCGCAAACGAGTCGTGGTCGAGCTGGCAGGCGAGGAGACCGAGCTGGACAAGTCCGTCATCGAGAAGATCGGCGATCCTCTCCTGCATCTCGTCCGCAACGCCATCGATCACGGCCTGGAGTCGCCGGCGGCACGCCTGGCCGCGGGCAAGCCCGTGACGGGCCGCGTGCGGCTGGAGGCTTCCCAGCGGGGCGGGAGCGTGTACATCGAAGTCTGCGACGACGGACGTGGGCTGGACCGCGAGCGCATCTTGAGCCGGGGACGCGCCCAGGGCCTCGTGCGCGCCGGGGAGACCCCGAGTGACGAGGAAGTGTTCGCCCTCATCTTCCGCCCCGGCTTCTCCACCGCCGAGACGGTGAGCGAGATCTCCGGACGCGGAGTGGGGATGGACGTGGTCAAGCAGAATGTCGAGGCCATCGGGGGCAGCCTCGCCATCCGGAGCGAGGCGGGCCGGGGCACGCGCTTCCTCATCAAGCTGCCCCTGACCCTGGCCTTGCTCGACGGCCAGGTCTTGCGGGTGGGGAACCAGGTCTATGTCCTGCCCCTCGTCAGCATCACCGAATCGGTCCTGCCTGCGCCGGGCAGCGTCCATGCCATCGAGGGAGCGCTCGAGGTCATCGTGGTACGTCGGGAGACCCTTCCCATGCTTCGCCTCGGTCGGCTCTTCGGTGTCCACGCCGACGCCGAGGACCCCACGGAGGGACTCGTGGTCATCGTCGAGCACGAGGGGCGCCGCACCGCGCTCCTCATCGACGGTCTCCTCGGCCAGCAGCAGGTGGTGATCAAGAGCCTGGAAGCGCACTTCCGGAAGGTCGAGGGCGTCGCCGGCGCCACCATCCTGGGCGACGGCAGCGTCAGCCTCATCCTCGACGTCCCCGGACTCATTGCCCTCGCCCGCCCGGGAGCCGTCCGTGACGTGTCGACGGCCGGCGCGGGCGCCCGCGCCGCCGACTCGGCCTGAGCACGAGGGCGGGAATGGCGAAGGCCGCATCCCGCAGCGCCCTGGAGCATTCCCGGATCGTGGATCCTGCGGGGATCATCCCTGATCTCTCGAGGCCGGAGTTCGAGGCATTCCGCGCGCTGATCCTCGCCCGCACGGGCATCGCCCTCGGACCGCACAAGCGGGCGCTGCTCCAGGTGCGTCTGGGGACGCGTCTGCGCGCCCTCGGGCTCGCGAGCTTCGGGAATTACCGGCACCTCCTCGTCGAGCAGGACCCCGAGGGCGACGAGCTCGCCCGCCTCGTCAACGCGGTGACCACGAACAAGACGGAGTTCTACCGCGAGGCGCGCCACTTCACCTATCTGGCCCAGCAATGGGTGCCGGAAGCGCTGGAGAGGGCCGCCCGTGACGGGCAGCGGATCATCCGGATCTGGAGCGCGGGCTGCAGCAGCGGCGAGGAGCCCTACACGATCGCCATGACGCTGGCGGACGCTCTCCCCCAGGCGGCAGGCTGGAGCCTGCGCATCCTCGCCTCGGACATCAACACGGAGGTGCTGAGCCGCGCCACCGCCGGGATCTACCGTTTCGAGGACGTGCGCCCGATTCCCCGCGCGGTGCTGAGGCGACACTTCCTGCGGGGCCGCGGGACCCAAGCCGGCCTCGTGCGGATTCGCCCCGAGCTTCGTCAGCTCGTGAGGTTCCGAAGCATCAACCTGATCGAGGACGGCTGGCCGATCGAGACGCCCTTCGACCTCATCTTTTGCCGCAACGTCCTCATCTACTTCGACCGGCCGACCCAGCAGCGCGTGCTCGAGCGCCTCGTGGAGTGCCTGAAGGAGGGCGGCCGTCTCGTCCTCGGCCACTCGGAAGGCGTACACGGGATGGTGAGCGGGCTTCGTCCCGCGGGCAGCACCATCTATCACAAGGAGAGCCACCATGCCGGCGACCATCCTGATCGTTGAGGACTCCAAGCTCGTGCGCGCCATGGTCCGGGCCGCCCTCCAGGCCGACGATCACCGGGTCATGGAAGCGCCGGGGGGGCGGGAGGCCCTGGCCACGCTCGACGACACGCCGGTGGACCTCGTCATCACCGACGTCAACATGCCGGACATGGACGGCCTCACCCTCGTGCGCGCCCTGCGCGCCCGCCCCCGCGAGCGCTCCACCCCCATTCTCGTCCTGACCACGGAGGACGGCGAGGCCATGAAACAGCGTGGCCGGGAGGCGGGGGCCACCGGCTGGCTCGTGAAGCCTTTCCACCCCGACCAGCTTCGTCATACCGTGCGTCACGTCCTCGGGACCCCCGCGTGAAGACCGGCGAAGTCACCATCCACATCGGCGGCGTGTACGCGAGCGAGCGGCCGACGATCATCAAGACGCTCCTCGGCTCGTGCGTCGCGGTGTGCCTGCACGACCCCGAGCGGGCGGTGGGCGGGATGAACCACTTCATGCTCCCGCGCGGCGACGGCGACGACGCCGAGGCCGGCCGCTTCGGCGTGCACGCCATGGACCTTCTCATCGGCGCCATCATGAAGGCGGGCGGGGACCGCCGCCGGCTCGTGGCCAAGGTGTTCGGGGGCGCCAACGTGCTGGAGCTCTCCGGATCCGTCGTGGACGTGCCCCGCCGAAACATCGATTTCGCCAAGACCTTCCTCGAGGAGGAAGGCATCCCCGTCCTGAGCGCCGCGGTGGGCGGACGGTACCCGCGCCACGTCCACTTTCACACGGACTCGGGACGCGCCTTCGTCAAGCACGTGCGCCGGGTCCGCCCGCATGCCCTGGCCGAAGCGCGGGCCCGGGCGGCGCCCCCCATCGGCTATGGCTCTATCACGCTCTTCGACTAGCTCGCGTCAGGCCGGGCCCACCGGGCCCGACCTCATTGCCCTCGGCGCCTCGGCCGGGGGCACGGACGCGCTGCGCCTCGTCCTCTCCTCCCTTCCCGTGGACTGCCCGGGCGTGGTCATCGTGCAGCACATGCCCGAGCACTTCACGCGGGCCTTTGCCGAGCGGCTGGACGCGCTGTGCGCGATCTCGGTACGGGAGGCGAGCGAGGGGGACCGTGTGGCCCCGGGCAGCGCCCTGATCGCCCCCGGTAACCAGCACATGCGTATCGCCCGCGAGGGCAACGCCTACAAGGTGGTGCTCGGCTCGGATCCCCCCGTGCAGCGGCACCGCCCATCCGTGGACGTGCTCTTCGGCTCCTGCGCCCAGGTCGCGGGGGCGCGCGCCATCGGCATCATCATGACCGGCATGGGCCACGACGGCGCCCGGGGACTCCTCAGCATGCGGCAGGCCGGCGCTCACACCCTCGCGCAGGACGAGGCGTCCTCGGCGGTCTTCGGAATGCCCAGGGCGGCCATCTCCCTGGAGGCGGCGGAGCAGATCGTGCCGCTCGAGCGCCTGGCCGAGACGGCGCTTCGCCTCGTCAGGTCCGCGCGGACGGTCGTGTAGCGCTACATCGCGACGCGGTACACCTCGGCGAGGGTCGTCTCCCCGAGGAACACCTTGGCCAGCCCATCCCCGAACATGGTGCGCATGCCCGCGGCCGCGGCGGCGGCCCGGATGCTCCCCCCGTCCTGCCGCTCCATGATCCTCTGGCGCATCTGGTCGTTGATCTCGAAGAGCTCGAAGATGCCCACGCGCCCGCGGAACCCGCCGCCTCGGCATTGCTCGCAGCCCTTGCCGCGGAACGTGCGGGCTTCGGCAAGCGGATCCGGGCCGGCCCCGAGCACGCCCTGCTGCCGCAACAGCTCGATGGTGTGCTCGTAGTCGGGCCGCGCGCGCAAGAGCTTCATGGTCGCCTCGTCGAGGCTCTCGCTCTCACGGCAGCCGACGCAGATCCGGCGGGCCAGGCGCTGCGCGACGACGAGGACGAGGGTGGAGGCGAGCAGAAACGGCTCCACGCCCATGTCGAGGAGCCGGGGCACGGCGGCGGTGGCGTCGTTGGTGTGCAGGGTGGAGAGGAAGAGCCGGCCCACGAGAGCGGCCCGCACGCCGATCTCCACCGTCTCCCGATCGCGGATCTCACCGACCATGATCACGTCGGGGTCCTGCCGGAGGAGGGCGCGGAGGGCGCTCGCGAAGTCGAATCCCGCCGCCACGTTGAGAGGTATCTGGTTCACGCGGGGCATCGTGTACTCGATGGGGTCCTCGACGGTGGAGATGTTGACCCCGCTCTGGCGCTCCACGGAGATGCGCCGCAGCATGGCGTAGAGCGAGGTCGACTTCCCCGCCCCCGTGGGCCCCGTGACGAGGATCATCCCGTGCGGGCGCATGAGGTTGCGCAGGAGTATCTCGTGGTCCGAGGCGGCGAGCCCGAGGTCGTCCAGGTCCGCGCTGGCCGCCTCCCGCGAGAGCACGCGCATCACGATCTTCTCGCCCCACTGGGTGGGCACCGCCGACACGCGCAAATCTATCTTGAAGCCGGAGAGATCGGCCTCGAAGCGTCCGTCCTGGGCGATCCGGTGCTCGTCGATGCGCATGGCGCTGAGGATCTTGATGCGGGCGGTCACGGGCGCCTGGGCGGTCGGAGGCAGGCTCAGCACCTCGTGGAGGACGCCATCGATGCGGTACCGGATGACCATCTCCGCCTCGTAGGGCTCGAGGTGGATGTCGGAGGCTCGCGTCACCACCGCATACTCGAGGAGCTGGGTCACCATCTCCGAGGCATCCGTGCCCGCGCCCCACTGGCTGCGCCCCGTCCCTCCCCCCGTGCCGGCCGTCCACTGCTTGCCGGGCTGGCCGGGTCCGCCCGCGGCCAGCGGCCGCTTGACCTCGGTGGAGGCCTGGACGGTCGAGCGCTCGAGCAGCTCGCGAAGGTTGCCCTTGTACAGGAGCTGCGCGCGCCGGATAGTTCCCTCCGGGGCCAGGAAGGGGACGACCTCGAGACGCGTCATCTGCTCCATGTCCTTGATGAGCACGCGATCGCGCGGATTGACCATGGCCACCTTGAGCTGGCGGCCGGCCTGCTCGAAGGGAACGACGACGTGGCTCTTGGCGTACTCGTCGCGGATGGTCTTGAGGGCCTCGAGATGCACGTCGCTGACCTTGAGGTCGATGAAGCCCACACCCCACGCCTGGGCGAGCTGCTCGAGGAGGAAGGCGAAGGGAAAGCGCCCGCGCTCGGCGACCGCGCGCTCGAGCGGCATCTTGAGCCGCGTGGCCATGAGGCGGGCGCGCTCGAACTCGGCCTCGTCGACGAGCCCGAGCTCGCCCACGAGCAGTGCCTTGAGCTCCTCCTCGGCGACGAGCACGTTGCTCACGGCTTGGCCCACTTGCCCACACGCGGCTCTTCGGCGGCGGCGGCGGGGACGGGCGCGGCCTCGAGTCCGAGCACCTGCTTCACCTGCTTCACGAGATCGTCGAGGGACAGATTGGCCTTGATGCGATAGGCCACCGCCCCCCCTTCCATGGCACGCTGCACATCCCGCTCCTGGCCGAGATTGCTCAGCACGATGACGGGTATGGCCGCGGTGGTGGGGTCGGCCTTGATGCTCCGCAAGACCTCGAAGCCCTGGATCTTGGGCATGATGAGGTCGAGAAGCACGAGGTGAGGATTGCACGTGCCCACGGCCCGCAGGGCCTCCTCCCCATCCGTCGCCGTGGTCACCTCGAAACCGTTCCGCTTGAGCGTGGTCTCGGCGGCCTTGCGCAGGAATCGGTCGTCCTCCGCGAGCAGAATCCGGTACGTCTCTCCGGTCATGGTCTCAGTCTCCCAGGAGCCGTGCCACGTGCTCGCCCAGTGCCTGCAGGGACAGGTTGGACTTCACGAAGTAGCCGGCGATCTCGAATTGGTCGATCTGCGCGTGATCCTGCTCGCGCGAGGAATTGGAGAGGACGAGGACGGGCACCGCCTTGGTCCTCGGGTTGGCCCGGAGGGCCCGGAGGACCTCGATGCCCGTCAGCCTCGGCATCAGGAGGTCGAGGAGGATGAGATCCGGCAGGGGGCCGCTCCACCCCTCGAGCTCGTCGAGGGCAGCCTGGCCATCCACGGCGATGGTGACGTGGAAGCCCCGGTGGCGCAGGCTGGCCTCGCAGGCACGGCGCAGCACGCGATCGTCCTCCACGAGCAAGACGCGCTTCGCCTCCCGCGTCATGCCGTCTCCGCGTGCAGGGGCAGGGTGAACGCGAAGGTGGCGCCCTCGCCCTCCACGGACTCGCACCACACGCGACCGCCCAGCTGCTCCATGATGAGGCGGACGAGATACAGGCCGAGCCCGGTGCCCTCGGTTTCCATGGAGGTGACGTTGTCCGCGCGGTAGAACTTCTCGAACAGCCGCCCTTGCGCCTCCCGGGGAAC
Source organism: Candidatus Rokuibacteriota bacterium (assembly GCA_003220345.1). GTDB lineage: Bacteria > Methylomirabilota > Methylomirabilia > Rokubacteriales > CSP1-6 > AR37. The sequence goes on from QHSC01000141.1 coordinate 12,012, forward strand.
GCCGAGGCCGCTATCGCGGATCTGCCAGCGTCCCAGGCCGTCCGCCTGGCCCATCTCGATCTCGATCTTGCCGCCATCGGGCGTGTACTTGATGGCGTTGGAGACCAGGTTCAGCACGACCTGGCGGAGGAGCTGGGAATCGGCCGCCACCACGGGACCCTCGGCGACCGCGGTCATGTCGAGGCGATGCCCCTTGCCCTCCACGAGCACCCGGGTCTCTTCGAGAACGCTCTGCGTGAGGGCCCCGAGGGCGACGGGCTGCGGCGCGATCGAGAGCTTGCCGCGCTCGAGCCGGCCGATGTCGAGAAGGTCGTTGACGAGCCCGATGAGTCGCTGCGCGGCGGCCTGCGCGTCCTGGACATAGGAGGCGGCCTCGGCGGGCAAGTCCGCTTCCTGGGAGGCGAGCTCGAGCATCCACTTGATGCCGGCCAGGGGCGTGCGGAGCTGATGGGTGACGAAGCCCACGAAATCCGACTTCATCTGGCTGATCTGCCGCTCCTGCTCGTAGTGGCGGGCGTTGTCTATGGCGATGCCCGCGTGGTCGGCGAGGGTGCCCAGGAGCCGGATCTCGCTTTCCGAGAAGTCGTGAGGCTCGAAGAAGTAGCTCATGAGGACGCCGAGGATCTCGCCCCGAACGATGATGGGCACGGCCAGGTAAGCGCGCGGCGACTGCCGCCGGATCAGATCATCGACCCCCTGGGCGTAGCTCAAGGACGGGTCGCTCAGGCAATCACGCGTCCACGCCGGCTTCCGGCTCTCCATGGCGCGGCCCACCAGGCCTTCTCCGGGCTTGAGCACCAGGTTGTCCTTCAGCTCGGCGGGAAGATTGATCTCGCGGCGGAGGGTCAATCCGCCGCGCGCGGGGTCGGGCATGTGGACGCCGAAGGCATCGCAGTGAAGCAGCTCCACGGCGCGGGCGCAGATCTGGTCGAGGATCCAGTCCGCGTCCAGGCTGGAGGCGAGCAGGCTCGTGACTTCGTGGAGCTGGGTCGCCTCCCGCTCGCGCGCCTGCGCGTCGGCGAGGAGGCGGGCCTTGTGGATCGCGAGGGCCGCCTGGTCCGCGAGGGCCGAGAGCAGCGAGATCTCGTCGGGGGCGAACTCGCGATGGCGCTTGGTGTAGACGTTGAGCTCGCCGATCACCTTGTCGTGCAGGCGCAGGGGCACGCCCAGGAAGGTCTGGAAGCCGTGCTCTCGCGCCCCCTGTCGGTCGTCCGGATGGAAGGTCTCGTCGGCGGGGAGATTCGTGACGAGGACGGGCTCGCCCGTGGCGACCACGCGTCCGCTCAGGCTCTCGCCCACCTTGATCCGCGGCGCCACCATGACGGGGGCGGCGGACAGCGTGCGCGCGGCGACCACGAGGTCGTCCCCTTCCAGGAGCCGGATGCCCGCCGCCTCCACGCCCAGGAGGTTCATGGCCTCGTCGACGAGACGCGCGAGCACGCTCTTGCCGTCGCGGGCGGCGGCGAGCCGGCGGGAGACCTCGTAGAGCACGTCGAGGCGGCGACGCTCGCGCTCCGCCTGCTCGAAGAGGCGGATGTTCCGCAGGAGACCCGTGGCCTGCGCGGCCACGCTCTCCAGAAGCCCCAGCTCGCGCTCGCTCAGCCGCCGGCGCTCCCTCCACCACACGAGGTAGAAGGCCCCCGCCACCTCGTTGTCCATGATGAGGGGGAGGACGAGTCCGGACTGGTGTTTGAAGCGACGGAAGAGCTCGTGGCTGAAGCGCGGGTCCGCGGCCACGTCGTCCGACATGACGGGCCGGCGCTGGCTCCAGATCGCGGCATGGAAGCCTTGCTCCTGGAGCGGGAGCGGAGTGGCAAGCAAGGTGGGCAGGAGATCTGGCGGAACCTTGTAACCGGCCAGGGGTACGATCTGATTCGAGCCTGCGTCGTGTAGATATACTGCGCCCGTATCGGCGCCGATGAGTCGAGTGAGCTCTCGGCAGATGCGGCGGAGAGCCTCTTGCGATTCGAGGGTCGAGCTGCTGGCCTTCGAGATGGCGAGGACGGCCTCGGTCTCCTTGAGCCGCTGGTTCATCTCGAACTGGAGCCGCGCGTTTTCCCCGGCGAGCCGCCGTCGCTCGAGCACGCGCCGGACGATACCGGCCAGGCGCGGCAACTGGATCGGCTTCAGGATGTAGCCGACCGTGTCGCCTTCCACGGCCTCCATGGCGGAGTCGGCGGAGGCCTGCCCCGTCATGATGAGAATGTCGGGATCGCTGCCCTGGCGAAGGGCCGCGCGCATGACCTCGATCCCGTTCATGTCGGGGAGGCCGAGATCGAGGAGCACGAGGGCCACGGTGGTGGAGCGGAGGCAGCGCAGGGCCTCGGCGCCGGTGCCCGCGATGAGACAGCGGTGGCCCTGGCGCTCGAGACCCTCCTTGAGCGTCTCGGCGACGAGCTGCTCGTCGTCCACGATGAGAATCGACTCGCTGTTCGCGATGGGCATCTCGTGCGTGCCCGGGCGGGATCAAAGGCGCCAGCCTGGGCTCTACCGGTAGTTATCGGCAGAGGCCGGCAGAATCGTAGGCACCCCCTGCCCATTTGTGCGTCTCTATTGGACTTCCGGGCCTCTGATCGTGCCGTTTGAGGGGAGGATCCGAGGGGTCCCCCCGGCCGGGGGGTCCGGGGCACCCGCAGGTTGCAACCTGCTAGGCGACCGCGCCCGGGGAGCGAGAGCGACGCACGTGCGCCTGGAGATCGGTTACCAAGTCGCCCCCGAAGTCGATGGTGACCTCGTGGTGCTCGATGTCCCAGTGGCTGACGGTGGCCAGGCGCCCGAAGGTCCGGCGCTGGTGAGGGACGGTGCGCCGGCCGCGGTAAATGAGGCTCCGTCGACCGGGCGTCTTGAGCTGCTCGTGCTCCTCGCCGTGCGGTCCGCACAGCGCGAGGACCTGCTCGTACGTCGTCTCGCCAGGCATGATCCGGCCCAGCGTGTCCGGAAGAGCGCCCCCACCAGAGGACCGCCCAGATGGCCCAGGCTGAACACAGCCACCGTCAGCACGATGGGCAAGATGGCGTGCAGGCCGTCGAAGTAGGCGAAGGAGGCGCGGAGGAGCTGCGGCTTGAGCCCGTCACTCTTGTCGAGAACAAGCGTGACGGACTCCGTGTCCTTCCGCGTCTGGCTCCGCTGGCTGCTCGCCCCGGGCGGGCTGATCTCGTCGAGGCGGAGATGATTGGCATCGCCGAAGCGGAGGGTGAGCTGAGAGAGATCGCCGGCCATCGGGACGAGCCGGTCGCGCCACTCGAAGTAGAGGCCGTAGAGCGAGGAGAAGCGCACGTCCCCGAAGGTCAGAGAAGCGATGTGGCGCTTTCCCCAGAAGAGCTCGTCGAGCCAGGTCTGCGGCTTGTCGCGAATGACCCGGCTCGAGATCAGCTGCAGCGTGGCCATGCGGGTGGGGTCCCCGAGCCACTCGTGCCACGGGATTCGGATGACGGTGCCCGGATTCGAGAGGCCTCCGCTGTTGGTCCTCCGCACGAAGGTGACGAAGGGAGCGCCGTCACCCATGGGCTCGGGGCTCGACCGCCCGGTGTGATCGACACGGCGCGAGCCGAGGGGGACGCGGCCCGATCGCACGATCGTCATGGCGTCACCCGCGATCATGCGATCCAGGTCCGGGTCGGGCCGGCCCTCGGGCGCCGGGCTCGTCACGGCGTCCGGCCAGAGGAGATAGAGATCCTGGGCGATGTTCGCGGAGCTTCGCTTCGCGGGAAAGACGAGGCTCCACTGCACGTCGATGGGCGTGGGCCCGAGGGCCTTGGTGATGCCGGCCACGATGAAGAGCGAGCCCACGCTGAACTCGGGCTCGGGCTTCGAGGCCAGGAAGACCTGCGCGAAGGACGAGGGTGGCCCGATGAGGAGCGCGCCCAGCAGGCATCCCAGGGTCAGACCGCCGACGCGCGTGGCTCGGGACATGACCTCAGGCTACTGGCAGCTCCCTCGCCTGGCAAGACGCCGGAGTACAATGCTCGCCATGCTGGCGCGAGCGGCCACGGTGGTGGTCCTGGGGCTCGCGCTCGTCTCTCCGTCTCTGGCGCAGGCACCGCAGGTGTCGCTCCCTCCGGGCTTTCATCTCGAAGTCTTCGCCTCGGACCTGGGCGGTCCGCGCTTCATGGTCCTCGACCCGACGGGCACGCTCCTCGTCTCGATTCCCAGCCGGGGCCGCGTGGTCGCGCTCCCCGACAAGAACGGCCACGGCAAGCCGGACGCCGTCGTCACCGTGGCCGACGGCCTGACCCAGCCGCACGGGCTCGCCTTCAAGGACGGGCAGCTCTACGTCGCCGAGACGGGCCGCGTGCTGCGCTTCCACTACGACGCGGCGACGATGAAGGCTTCCCAGCCCACCGTCATCGTCCCCAGCCTGCCCACGGGCGGGCACTGGACACGCACGCTCGCCTTCGGCTCCGACGGGCGGCTGTACGTCTCCATCGGCTCCTCGTGCAACATCTGTCGCGAGAGTGACTCGCGACGCGCCGCGATCATGCGGTATCGGCCCGACGGCTCGAGTGGCGAGCTCTTCGCCTCGGGGCTCCGCAATGCCGTCGGCATCGCCTTTCATCCGGGCACGGGCGTGCTGTGGGCCACCGTCAATGAGCGCGACTGGATGGGCGACGATGTCCCGCCCGACCTCATCACCGAGGTGCGGGAGGGCGGATTCTACGGGTGGCCTGATTGCTTCACGGCCGGAGGGAGGCGGGTCCCGGACTCCCGCGTGCTCAAGGGCGAGCGCTGCCCGGCCATGATCACGCCTTCGCTCGAGATCCAGGCCCACTCCGCGCCGCTCGGGCTCGCCTTCTACACGGGACAGCACTTCCCCGCCGAGTACCGCGGCAGCCTTTTCGTGGCCTACCACGGCTCCTGGAACCGCTCGGTGCCGACGGGCTACAAGGTAGTGCGGGTCAAGTTCGACGCCGGCAAGGCGACCGCCGTCGAGGACTTCGCGACGGGCTTCCTCTCCGCGGGCACGGTGTCGGCCCGGCCCGTCGATCTGCTCGTGGGGCGCGACGGGGCCCTCTACCTCTCCTCCGACCAGTTCGCCCGGGACATCTTCCGGATCACCTACCGGCCCCGCTGAGGCCGCGTGTCCAGCATCTCGCGGACCTTGTCCAGCATGGCCACGGGCTGGAAGGGCTTGGGCAGGAGGACGATGCCGGGCTCGAGCACGCCGTGGCGGCCGAGCGCCTCCTGTGTGTAGCCTGACACGTAGAGCACCTTGAGGTCGGCCTGGAGCGCCCGGAGGCGCTCGGCGAGCTCGCGTCCGCTCATCTTCGGCATCACCACGTCGCTCACCAGGAGGTGGACGGGCCGCCCCTGGTCGCGGAAGACGCGCAGGGCCTCGTCGCCGTCGCGCGCCGCAATGACCTCGTAGCCGCCCCGCTCGAGGACGGTCTCGGTCAGGGCGCGGACATCCGGATCGTCCTCGACGAGGAGGATCCTCTCGGCGCCCCGGGCGCCTTGCGCCCCGGAGGCTCCCGCCGGCGCGGCATCGAGCGGCTCGTCCGTCTCGGGCAGGTAGATCTTGAACGTGGTCCCCTCGCCCGGCGCGCTGTACACGCGAATGCTTCCGCCGTGCTGTCGGACGATGCCGTGCACGGTGGCGAGCCCAAGCCCTGTGCCTTTACCCACTTCCTTGGTCGTAAAGAACGGCTCGAAGAGGTGCGACTGGACGCTTCCGTCCATGCCCACCCCGGTATCGGCAACCATGAGCATCACGTACGCTCCCCCGGGCACCCCCTCGGGGAGATCGGCGAAGTCGGCGGGAAGATCCACGTTGGCCGTCTCGATCACGAGCCGCCCGCCCCGGGCCATGGCGTCGCGCGCGTTGACGGCGAGGTTGACGATGACCTGCTCGATCTGCGTCGGATCCGCCTTCACGCGACGCAGGGCCGCCCCGGGTCCGATGGTCAGCTCGATGTCCTCGCCGATCAGGCGTCGGAGGAGGGGGACGATGCCGGCAACCACGCCGTTGAGATCGAGGGCCTTCGGCTGCAGAAGCTGCTTGCGGCTGAAGGCGAGGAGCTGCCGGGTGAGGGCGGCCGCCCGCTCTACCGTCTGCTGGATCAGCTCGAGACCGCCCCGGATCGGACTCATGGCTGGGATGTCGTCGAGAGCGAGGAGGCTCCGGCCGCCGATCACGGTCAGGAGATTGTTGAAGTCGTGGGCGATGCCGCCGGCCAGCCGCCCGACCGCCTCCATCTTCTGCGATTGCCGGAGCTGCGCCTCCAGCCGCTTCTGCGGGGTGCTGTCGAGGATGAAGGCCACGCCACGCTCTTGCTCGCCAACCAGGGCGGCGCCGCCGACCACCACCCACACCCGCCGGCCGTCCTTGCGGACGTATTCCTTCTCGAACGGTGCGCAGAACCCGGAGGCCTTGAGCTCGTCCCGGGCCTGCTGGGTCCGCTCGACGTGCTCGGGCGGGGTCAGGTCACGCCATCGGAGGCGGCCCGAGTCGAGATCCTCGCGCGTGTATCCGAGCATTCGCAGGAGCGCATCATTGACATCGACCGCGTTGCCGTTCTCGTCCCACGTCATGAGCCCGAGCATGTTGGACTCGAAGATCCGACGGAAGCGTGTCTCGCTTTCGCGCTGGGCGCGCTCCGAGGCCTCGGCCTGGGCGCGGGAGGCGCGCTCGGCGGCGAAGAGGTCGGCATTGCGGATGGCGATGGCGGCCTGGTCCGCGAAGGTCTGGAGCAACCGGATCTCATTGTCGGTGAACACGCGGCCGGCGCGGTCTCCCACGGCGAGGACCCCGACCACGGCGCCCTTGCTGCGCAGCGGCGCCGCCGCCAACGCTCGCGTGTCGAATCGCGCGACCCAGGCCCGGAAGTCCGCGGGGGCGTAGAGGCTCGGATCATTCGTGACGTCCGCGGAAAAGACAGGGCGCCCCTCGGCGACGGCGCGCCCTGTGACGCTGACGCCGGGGGCGAGAACATGCCCCAGCTCGAATTGCTGCTGAGAGGGACCGCCGACGGCGATGAGGCGGAGACCGCCACCGGGAACGAGCAGTCGCACCAAGGCGTACTGCGCCCCGAAGAGCGGCAGGACGTGCTCGACGATGCGCTGCCCGACCTCCTCCACGTCGAGGGTCTCCGTCAGGCGCTGGGCGACCAGGGCCAGTGCTTCGGCCTCTCGTCGGCGCTGCTCGCTTTCTCCTCGAACCCGCGCGCTCTCGAGGGCGAGGGCCGCCTGGTCCGCGAACATGGACAGGAGCCGCTCCTCCTCGGGGGTGAGGACACGCCCGTGCGAGTACCCGACGGCTAGCACCCCGAGGGATCGCCCGCCCACCCCCAAGGGCACGGCGACCGTCGCGCCGTGGCCCCGGGCGACCATGTGCGCCCGGTACTCCGCGGTGAGGCTCACCCGTGGATCGGTGAGGATGTCGGCGACGGATACGAGCCGGCCTTCCCGGAGGGCGATCGATGTGACGCCGGAGCCCGGGGGCACCCGGATGCCGAGCCATCTGGGCTCCTGGGCCTCCCCGGCCGTCGCGATGCAGACGAGCCCATCGGGGTCGGTCTCCAGGCGATAGAGGTTCGCCACGCGCGCGCCGAACAGCGTCACCACCGCAGAGACGAGCCGGCTGGCCACCTGCCCGAGATCCAGACTGCCCGTGAGGTCGCGCCCGACCTCGGCCAGGGCCCGCGTGGCCTCCTCCGTGAGCTTGCGCTCGGTGATGTCGGTGACCGTGGTGACGATCGTGGGCTCGCCGGAGAGAGCCAGGCGCTCGGTGGACAGCAGCGCGTGACCGATTTCGCCGGAGCGCTTCCGGAAGCGCACCTCGACATTTCGCACGGTGCCCTGCTTTTCCAGGAGCCGGATGATCTCGTCGCGCTCCTCGAGCGTCACCCAGAGGCCGAGGTCACCGACCGGCCGCCCGATCATCTCCTCTCGGCGGAATCCGAAAAAGCGGGCGAACTCCTCGTTCACGTCCAGGACCCGGCCCTCGTGAAGCGTGCTCATGCTCATGGGCTGCGGGCTCGAGTGAAAGACGACGGAGAACCTTTCCTCCGAGCGGCGCAGCTCCTCCCTGGCCGCTTCGAGGAGGTCGGGCACGCCGGCGGTGGGGGGCTGAGCCGGCCGCCCTTCATGGTCCCGGGCGCCGATGTCGGATCTCATGACTGGACAGATCGGCACTTCGGCGGCCAATTCGGAGGAGGAGAATCGGCCATGGTTTCCGGGGCAGTGCGGGAGCCAGATCGAGGCTCGCGCAGACACGCGACTACTTGCCGGCGGTCCCCGATGAGGGGAGGCGAAGCCCCTCGGCTCGTGTCGAGTGCAGCCGACGCCACAGGTCGCGCCAGCCCCCCACGCGCTCCCGCAAGCCCTCGAGCTGCAGATAGATAACCGGAGTGATGTAGAGGGTGAGGAGCTGGGAGAGGATGAGCCCGCCGACCACCGAGAGCCCGAGCGTGCGCCGCGAATCGCCGCCCGCGCCGGCGCCGATGGCGATGGGCAGGGTGGCCATGAGGGCGGCCATGGTGGTCATCATGATGGGCCGGAAGCGGAGCAGGCAGCCCTGGAAGATCGCGTCGCGCGGGGACTTGCCCTCGCGCTGCGCATCCACCGCGAAGTCGATCATCATGATCGCGTTCTTCTTCACGATGCCCACGAGCATGATGATCCCCACGAAGCCGTAGAGGTTCAGCTCCTCGTGGAAGATGAGCAGCGTCAAGAGCGCGCCCACGCCCGCCGAGGGCAGCCCAGAGAGGATGGTCAGGGGGTGGATGAAGCTCTCGTAGAGGATGCCGAGGATCAGGTAGATCACGAGCACGGCGGCGAGGAGCAGGAGGCCGAGCCCCTTGACGGAGGCCTGGAAGGCCTGGGCCGTGCCCTGGAAACTCGTGGTGAGCGTGGCGGGCATCCGCAGCTCCCGCTCGACCTTGCGGATCTCGTTCACCGCGTCCCCCAGCGCCACCCCGGGCTTGAGGTTGAAGGAGATGGTCACCGCGGGGAGCTGGCCGAGATGGTTGACGGTGAGCGGGCCCACCGTCCGCCTGAGCTTGGCCACCGCGTTCAGGGGCACCAGCTTGCCCGAGCTGGAGCGGACGTAGAGCATACCGAGCGCGTCGGGGTCGTCCTTGTACTGGGGCATGAGCTCCATCATCACCCAGTACTGGTTGGTCGGCGTGTAGATGGTCGAGATCTGTGGCGCCCCGTAGGCGTTGTTGAGGGCGGCCTCGATCTGGGTGGCGGTGACACCGAGCGCGGAGGCACGGTCCCGGTCGATCTCCACGAGGACCTGCGGGCTGGTGACTTGAAGGTCCGAGTTGACGTCGAGCAGGCCCGGGACCTGACGGATCTTCTCCTGGAGAACGGGCGCCCACTGGTAGAGATTCGTCAGGTCGGCGTCCTGCAGCGTGTACTGGAAGGCAGCCTTGGTCAGGTTGCCGCCGATCCTGATGGTGGGCAGCTTCTGGGGGTACACGTTGAAGCCGGGGATCCCGGTCAGCTTGGTTCTCAGATCCTGGATGATCGCGTCCACGCCGGGCCGCTCGGCCCGTGGCTTGAGCCGGATGAAGAGGCGTCCCGTATTCGGCACCACGCTCGTGTTGCTGGCTCCGATCGAGGACATGAATGAGCTCACGTAGGGCTGCTTCAGGACGATGTCGGCGGCGGCCCGCTGGTGGGCGACCATACTGTCGAAGGAGATATCCTGGGCCGCCTCCGTGAATGCGAAGATTTGCCCGGTATCCTCGTCGGGGATGAAGCCTTTCGATATGACCATGAAGAGCCCGACCGTGGCCACGAGGGTGGCCACGAAGACCACAATCATCGCCGCGGGATGGCGGAGGGTGGCCTCGAGCGTCCGCCGGTACGTCCGGAGCATTCCGTCGAAGACACGCTCCGAGGCTCGGTAGAGGCGCCCGTGGGTCTGGGCGGGAGGCTTGAGGAAGCGGCTGCACAGCATCGGGGTCAGGGTGAGCGACACCGCCCCCGACACGATGACGGCAACGCCGATGACCGCGGCGAACTCGTGGAGGAGCCGGCCCACCACGCCCCCCATGAACAGCACCGGAATGAACACGGCGGCCAGGGAGAGGGTCATGGACACGATGGTGAAGCCGATCTCGCGCGAGCCCAGGAGGGCCGCCTCCAGGCGCCCCATCCCGTGCTCCATGTGCCGCACGATGTTCTCCAGCACCACGATGGCGTCGTCCACCACGAAGCCCACGGCGAGGGTGAGGGCCATGAGCGAGAGGTTGTCGATGGTGTAGCCGAGCATCTGCATCGCCGCGAATGTCCCCATGATCGAGAGGGGCAGCGCGAGGCTCGGGATGATGGTGGCCGAGACGTTCCGCAAGAAGAGGAAGATGACCAGGACCACGAGCGCGATGGCGAGAAGCAGGGTGAACTGGACGTCCTCGACCGACGAGCGGATGGAAACGGACCGGTCGTAGAGGATGTTGAGGTTGACGGAGGCGGGCAGCTGGGCCGTGAAGCTGGGCAGGATCTTCTTGATCGAATCCACGACCTCGATGGTGTTGGTGCCGGGCTGGCGCTGGATGGCCAGGATGACCGCGCGCTCGTCCTTGTACCATGACGCGACCTTGTCGGTCTGGACGCTGTCGATGACCCGGCCGAGCTGCTCGAGCCTGACGGGCGAGCCGTTGCGGTACGCGACGATGAGGGGCCGGTAGGCCTGGGCATTGGTGAGCTGCCCCGTGGCCTGCACGCTGAAGGCTTGGTACTGGCCGTAGATCGTGCCCGTGGGCAGGTTGACGTTGGACTGGGCGATGGCGTTCTGCACCTCGTCGATGCCCACCCCGAGGGTGGCCATGGCCCGCGGGTCGAGCTGGGCGCGCACCGCGTACTTCTGCGAGCCGAAGACCTGCACCTGAGCGACCCCGCTGATGGTGGAGATCCGCTGGGCGAGCATGGTCTGGGCGTACTCGTCCACGGTGTAGAGCGGCAAGGTGGGCGAGCTCAGCGCGAGGTACAGGACGGGCTGGTCGGCTGGATTCACCTTCTTGTAGGAGGGCGGCGTCGGCATGCCGGGGGGAAGGAGCGGCAACGTGGCCGCGATGGCGGCCTGGATGTCCTGGGCGGCCGCGTCGATGCTGCGATCGAGGGTGAACACCACCGTGATCTGGGTCAGGCCGAGGGCGCTCGTGGAGGTCATCGAGTCGATGCCCGCGATCGTCGAGAACTGACGCTCGAGCGGGGTGGCCACGGCGGAGGCCATGGTGTCGGGGCTCGCCCCGGGCAGGCTCGCGGCGACCTGGATGACAGGGAAATCCACGTTGGGCAGGTCGCTCGCGGGAAGCTGCTCGTACGCCATGAAGCCGAAGATGAGGAGCCCGGCCATGAGCAGGGTCGTCATGACGGGACGCCGGATGAAGAGATCGGTGCTCATCGAGGCGTCGAGGCGGGCGCCGCCGCCGGTTGAGCCGGGCCTGCGGGCTTCACGTCCACGCGTGAGCCGGGCACCAAGCGCATGTGGCCGTCCGTCACCACCCGCTCGCCGGCCCGTACGCCCTGTCGCACCACCGTCACGGGCCCGTTCGCGAAGGCGACCATCACGGGCCGCGACTCCACGGTCGAATCGGGCTTGACCACGAAGACGTACTGCCCCTGCTGGCCGGCCTGGATGGCCTGCGAGGGCACCACGAGCGCGCCCGGCTCGGTGCGCACGGTCAGGACCACCGTGGCGAACTGGCCGGGCCAGAGGACGTCGTCCGTGTTCTCGAAGGTGGCCTTGAGCTGGATGGTCCCCGTGGTCGTGTCGACGGTGTTGTTGACGAAGCTCAGGCTGCCCCGAGTCGTCGCCGTCTGCCCCTGGGGGATGGCGTCCACCACGAGGGTGCCCCTGGCTCGCTCCACCTTGATCTGACCGAGGAAGCGTTCGGCCACCGCGAAGGTGACGTAGATCGGGTGGATGCGGTTGATCACGACCAGCGGATTGCCGATGTCGTTGGCCTTGACCACGTTGCCCTGGTGGATGAGCAGGTTCCCCGTCCGGCCCGCGATGGGGGCCCGGATGCTGGTGTAACTCAGCTGCACCTTCGCGTTCTCCACCATGGCCGCGTCCGCTTGCACGAGCGCCTTGGCATTGGCCAGGGCGGCGCGATCGGCGTCCACCGTCGCCTGCGCGGTCTTGAGCGTCGTGGCGTACTGATCGTACTGCTCGCGCGCGACGAACCCGCCCTCCACGAGGCGCCGGTAGCGCTCCTCGCCCACGCGGGCGTTCTCGTACTGCGCCTGGTCTCGGACCAGGTTCGCCTCGGCCTGCGCCACCTGCGCCTGATGCTGCCCCATGGTCGCTTGCGCCTGCGCCAGCGCCGCCTCGAACGGGCGCGGATCCATGGAGAAGAGGACGTCGTTGGCCTTCACGTCCTGGCCTTCTTTGAAATGAACCTTGAAGATCTGGCCGCCGACCAGGGAGTAGACGGACACGGTGGCGACGGGCTGGACGTTACCGATGGCCTGGATCTGCACGGGCACATCGCGGATCTCGACCGGCGCCGCGGTGACAGCGACGGCAGGGGGGCGAGCCGCCGCCTTGGCCTTGCCCGCGTCATCGCTCTTGGAGCACGCGAGGGCGAGCACGGGCAGGGAGAGGAGAAGCGCGACGAGCAGGCGCCGGCTCATGAGCCCGCCTCCAGCGTGGCCGTACGCGTCTGCGGCCGCAACGCGCCCGCGAGCCGCCGCAGAAAAGCGCCGTGCTGGGCGACAAAGGCCGGGTCCGTGGGCTTGAGCCCGGTGAGCAGACGCGTGAATTGCGGGAAGGCGGCGGGAAACGTGGTCAGGGCAACCATGGCGAGCAGAAAATGGCCGGCATCGAGGTCGGCGCGCAGGAGCCCGCGCGCCTGCCGCTCGCGCACCTGGGCCACGCCCAGGGCGAACGCCGCGCGGCGCTCCGCATCGACGGCCACCACACCCTCGGCCGCGCTCAGCGCCTCCCATTCCATGAGCCGCACCCAATCGAGATCCCGGCAGGCGGCGTCGAACCAGAACGCGAGGCTTTCCGCGGCATCGTCGGGGGCGGTGACTGCCCAGGCGGACCGCTCGCGCACCTTGCGGGTCAGGATCTCCCGGAAAAGGTGCTCTTTGTTGCCGAAGTAGTGGTAGAGCATGCGCTTGTTGATACGCGCGCGGCGGGCGATGCGGTCGACGCGCGCCCCCGCAAAGCCCTTGGCCGAGAATTCCTTGAGGGCGGCCGCGAGGATGCGCTCACGGGTGCGCTCGGGGTGGCGCCCGGTGGGATGCAGGCGGGATCTCAGGACGGACAGGACGACCATCGGTAAGTAACCAACTAGATAATAACGTCAGGGGCACCCAAAGCGCAACCCAAAGCCGTCACCATCGCCCGTGCCTCGGGGCTGCACCCCCCCGCCGCTCGAGATATCACGCGTGGCGAAGCAAATTGACCCAGGACCGCTTCATACTTCTTTACACTGGCCACATACCGGCTTCACCGGTTCCCTCGAAGCTCGACGATACGTGAAAGGATAACCGCGTGGCCCACCGGATCTCCGCCCTGCTCATCGACGACGACGCCCGCCTGGGCGCCCTCGTGACGGAATATCTCGGCAAGCACGATATCGACGTGGCGGTGGCTGCCGACGGCCCCCGGGGTCTCTCCGCGCTCACCAAGCACCGGCCCGAGCTCGTCCTCCTCGACCTCATGCTCCCGGGCATGGACGGCCTCGAGGTCTGCCGACGGATCCGCGCCACTCCCGATCTGTCCGGCCTGCCCATCATCATGCTGACGGCCAAGGGCGAAGACGTGGACAAGGTGGTCGGGCTCGAGCTCGGCGCCGACGACTATCTCGCCAAGCCCTTCAACCCGCGCGAGCTCGTGGCCAGAGTGCGGGCCGTGCTTCGCCGGACGAGCCCCGCAACGACGCCGCCGCCCCCCAAGCTTCGCGTGGGCCGGCTCGAGATCGACTTCGCGGCGCGCGAGGTCACCGTGTCGGGCAAGCGCCGCGTGCTCACGCATCACGAGTTCGAGCTCCTGGCCACCCTGGCGCGGGCGGCGGGCCGCGTCCTCACCCGCGAGCAGATCCTCGACGCCCTCAAGGGGCAGGCGGAAGCCTTCGACCGCTCCATCGACGTGCACATCGCCAAGCTCCGCGCCAAGCTCGAGGCCGACCCCAAGGAGCCGCGCTATATCAAGACGGTGCGCGGCATCGGCTACATGTTCGCGCGCGAGGCCGACTGAGTGCGACGACTCTTCGCGCGTATCTACCTCCACTTCCTGGGAGGGCTGCTCGTCGTGGCCGTCGCCGTGAGCCTGCTCTTCGCCTTCAGCGCGCGCGGCGCCTTTGTCCAGGAATCCTCCGGCCGCACCTCTCGTCACGTCGCTTCGCTCGTGAGCGAAGCCTTCCGCGATCCCCCGGCTCTCACGCGCCGCGTGCAGCAGATCAACAGCGAGCTGGAGCTCGACCTCGTGGTGCGCGACCTCCAGGGGCGTGTCCTCGCCCGCGCGGGCGCGGAGCCGTCCGCCTTCACCTCGGAGCAACTCGCGCAGGTCCGCACTGGACTGCGCATGGTCCAGCCGAACCCAGAATGGTCCGTGGCGAGCCCCGTCCGCGATCCGAAGACGGGCGCGGTCATCGGCACCGTGGAGACCACCGCCCATCGGCGCGCGCGCTGGCGCGGCTTCACCCGCCCCGCCGTGATGCTGGGCCTCATGGTGGTCATGTTCGCGGGCGCCGCTGCGCTCCTCGCGCGGCGCATCTCCCGTCCCCTCGAGCGTCTCACGGGCGCCGTGCGGCGACTTGGCACGGGGGATCTCACCGCGCGCGTGCCCATGGATCAGTGGACATGGTGGCGTCGCCGCGGGCCGTCCAAGGGTGACGAGCTGGCCGAGCTGACGCAGGCCTTCAACGACATGGCCGAGCGCATCGAGCGGCTCGTGGCCGGGCAGAAGGAGCTCATGGCCAATGTCTCGCACGAGCTCCGCTCGCCCCTCACGCGCATCCGGGTCGCCCTCGAGCTCCTCCCGCGCGACGAGGAGGCGGACGCGCGCCTCCGTGACGTGGAGGCCGATCTCGACGAGCTCGAGCGACTCATCGAGGACGTGCTGACCACGGCACGCCTCGACGCCACGGGGCTGCCTCCGCATCCCTCGAAGATGGATGCGCGGCAAATCATGGCCGATCTCGCCGAGCGCGCCGGCCGCGATCCCGCCACGGCGGGACTCTCGGTTTCCCTGGCCGGCAGCGCTGCCGTCGAGTGCGTGGCCGATCCGGCGCTCCTGAAGCGGGCGGTGTGGAACCTCATTGAGAACGCCGCCAAGTACGGGGCGCCCCCCATCACCCTGGCCGCGGAGCGCCAAGGGTCAGACGTGGTGCTGTCGGTGACGGACGAAGGCGCGGGCATTCCCCCCGAGGAGCGGGAGCGGGTGCTGGCGCCGTTCTACCGCCTCGACAAGGCCCGCACTCCCGAGGGACCCGCCCACGGCTTCGGGCTCGGCCTCACCCTCGCCCACCGGGTGGCCGTGGTGCACGGCGGGCACATCGTCATCGGGCCCGCCAACGGCCACGGCGGCGAGCACGGTTGCCGCGTCTCGTTGATCCTCCCCGCAGGCTGCTAGCAAGCTGCGGTGCGGTACTTGCGGATCAATCAGGCGTTGAATTGCGCAGATGCGCCCTCGGGCGTGGTCGCCGGCAGATCATCGAGGAGCCCCTGGACGACCGAGTCGCGCGCCAATCGACCCCTCCCGTGTCTCCGGCTCGAGCTTACTCGACCTCGCGCAGACGCAAGACCTCGGCGCGGCCGTCCATGTACTCGCCCATCTTGCGGCCGAGGGTCTTGAAGTGCTCGCTCGCGCGGTGCGCCTCCACGGCCGCCTGATCGGCGTAGCGCTCCATGAAGACATAGGTTCCCGGCGTCTCTCCATGATGGTGGAGGGCGTAAAGCTTGCAGCCCGGCTCATGGGCGTTGACCTTGGCCACCAGCTCCTTGGCCACCGCCTCGAACTCCTTCTCCATTCCCGGTTTCACCTTGATCGTGGCGACCACTCCCAGCATCTCGAGTCCTCCTCTTGAGGTATGCTCACCCGCGAGAGTCGACACCTTACCACGGGAGGCATGCGTCATGGCCCAGGGCGTGAAGATCGACACGGTGCGGTCCTCCTCGAGCGGCACGCCGGGCCGCTCCCTCAACAGCGCGCGGCAGCAGCACTTCATCCTCGACTCGCCGTCGGGACCGAACGAGGCGGTGACGAACGGCGAGGCTTTCCTTGCCGGCATCTCCTCGTGCGGGGTCACCCTCATCGAGAAGTACGCCATCGACCAGAAGGTGCCGCTCGAGAGCATGGAGGTGACGATCGAGGGCGTTCGCAGCGACGCGGAGCCCAATCGCTTCCAGTGCATCAACGTCTCGTTCGCGCTCAGGGGGGTGAGCCAGGGGCAGGCCGAGGAGCTCGTCGAGGTCTGGAAGAGCCGCTGACCCCTCTATCGCACGGTCGCGGCTGCGACCGACGTGAAGGTCGACGCGCTGGCTGTGAAAGCTTGATCGACGGCACTCTTGGCTGCCCCCTCACCCCACCCTCTCCCCCGTCGCGGGGGAGAGGGCAGGGTGAGGCGGCGGGAATCGTGGCTGGCTAGAAGGTGGCGGTGCAGACGACGGGGGACTGGCGGACGACGCTGCCCGTGTAGGTGTTGATCACGAGGTCGAAGCAGCCGGCACCCTGGCGGACGCGCTGCTTCAGGAGACCCGGCCGGAGCCAGCGCTGACTGACCACGCTCTGCGAGACCTGAGTCACCCCCATGTCTCGAGGCGCCGCATATGCCGGCGCCGGACGCAGCAGGGCGCTCACCTGCCGCTGCTCGATGGTCTTCGCGCTCACCCAGTGAAAGCTCGCCCGCTCGGCATCCGGCTGCTTCATCTGAAGAAGGACGTCGCCCGTGGGGCAGACCCGGGCGCCCACCTCCGCGTTGTGGTTCGTCCTGATGCGCTGGATCTCCTGGACCTGGGCGCACTCGAGGTTGGCTTCCCACAGCCGCCTCTGCTCCTGCGCCTGGGCGAGGTCACGCGAGCTCACGCCGATCTTCATGGCCTGGACGTGATCGATCCATGACGGCACCGCGGTGACGATGGTGACGGCGAGAGAGGGATAGAGCAGCATCCATTGCCACCAGCGTGTGGCGCTGGTCGAGGCGGAGGTCTTGCTCGTGTCAGGAACGGTTCCGGCCGCCGCGGGCGAGTGATTGCGCATGGCGTCACCTCTTCGGGTTCGAGCGTGCACTGCTTCCCCCGCGGAAATGCAAGGCGACGGCCAGAGGAGAAGGACGGCGATTCAACGCCTTGGCTCCGCCATCCCCGGTGAGGCGCCAGGCAATGTGGTCGGAGCGCGATGGTCAGGCGGCACAGAATGGGCTGCGTCTACTGCGTCCGTGTCGAGCTACTCCGTGCGGAACGCGTACAGCGTGAGATCGTCCGTGCTGACGAGGAGCTTGCCGTCTGCTGTAAGGACAGCGCCGAGCGGCCAGCCGTTGAGCATCACGCTCCAGAGCGGCGTGCCCGTGGCCACCCCGAGTGCGTAGAGCCGTTTCGGTCCCTGCCCGGCCACGTAGAGCGTCTCCCCTTTCAGGACCGGCTGGACGGAGACGGTGCCCACGCGCGCCTTCCACACGGGCGCGCCCGTCGCGCGATTGAACGCGATGAGGCTCTCCCTTTCCGCGCTCGCCCCCGCGAGCACCAGCGAGGGGAGAACGGCCGGGGCCATGGGCGCGCGCGAGCTGAGGCTTTCCCGCCAGCGATCCCGCCGTGTCGCCACCTCGACGGCGCGGAGCCAGTAGCCGCCGCGGGTCGGATCCTGAGTCGTGACGTAGAGGACGTCGTCGGTGACCGTGAGCGGCGCCTCGAGGGCGCTCTCGAGAGGGAGCACCCACTCGACGGCGCGCGTTCTCACATTGATGGACCCGAGAGACCGCGAGCCCAGCAGGTAGAGGTGATCGGCCCGCAAGGAGTGCGGATAGGAGAGGCCGACGGGCAGGTCGAGATTCCACGCCTCCACCCCGGCCGACACGGTGATCGCGCGTAGCCGGCGTCCATCGAGCAGGTACGCCGTGTCGCCCGCGACCACCGGCTCGCTCGAGGTCTTGACCCGCCAGCGCTCCTTGCCCGTGCCGAGCTCCCGCGCGAGCAGGGAGCCGCTCTCCGTGGCCAACACCACCTCGCCGGCGATGGCGAGCGTCTGCGCACTCCCCTTGGCCTCCCAGCGCAGCCGGCCCGTGGCCAGATCCAGCAGCAGGACGGCGTCACCGTTGCCGAGGGCGATGGCCGAGCCGTTCACCGCCATGGGGCCGATGGGGCCCACGCGCTCGAAGCGCCAGCGGGCCTGCCCGCTCGCGAGATCGACCATGGCGAGCTTCGACTCCGTGGTGTTCTGGTAGCTGTAGGTTCCGCCGAAGATCGCGGTCGGGCCCAGGACGATGGGGCCGACCGTGGAGTTCGTGGAGAAGCGGTTGTACCAGGAGAGGCTCTGGAACTTCCAGAGGAGGCGCTCCGGCTCGTCACCGAGCGCGGAGGAGGCGGCAATCAACGCTACGAGAATGGGGGGGAGAATGAGCTTACGCATCATTCGAGGCGAGGACGAGGATAGCACACCGCCCTCAGTCTTCTCAGCCCTCGCCTCGCCGCGCATTTACTCAGCCCTCGCCTCAGGGCTTCGCCCTTCAGCTCGAACTGCCACGCCTGCGGCTCGTCGGCAGCGTCTCGGCTCGAACGGCAAAGGCAGTTTCAGGCTACGCGAGGCGCGTGATGTCTTCCGCCACCTTCGGATAGTTGAGCAGCATGCCCGCGTCGTGGCCAGGGAAGCAGAGATCCACCGACGAGGCCTTCGCGCGAACCTTGTCATAGGTCTGCATCCAGCCGATCAGGTCGGTAATGAGGATGCTCGGCGTGTCCTCCTTGATGTTCCGAGCCAGGTGCGCGCAGTCCGAGGCGACCACGGCCGTGCCCTTGGCCGTACTCACGGCTAGCGACTGGGTGCCGATGGTGTGGCCGGGGCCCAGCATGATCTCGAGCCCGTTGCCGATGGTCAGGTCGCCATCGGCAATGACGAGGCGCGGCGTGCCTTCCAGGTCCTGCAGCACCTTGTAGGCAAGCGGATCAGCCGTGCCCGCGAAAATCTTCCGCTTCGCCACCGGGTGCTTGGTCCAGAAATCGTACTCGCGCTTCTGGACATAGAAGGTCGCCTTCGGATACGCCTTGGGGAACATCTCCATGCCGCCCACGTGGTCCCAGTGCATGTGGGAGATGATGACCTTGGTGACATCGGTGGGCTTAACTCCGATCCGCGCGGCCACGTCCACCGGATTGACATAGCCGGTGAGCTTGCGATCGGCCGCCATGGTGACGCCCACGCCCGTGTCCACGAGGATGGTTTCCGTCGGCCCTTTCACCACCCAGATGTAGTAATAGCGCTCGATGTCCTGGTCCCAGCCTTGATTCCAGAGCAGGAAGGCGAGCTTGCTCATGAACGGGCCCGCGTACTTGGCCGCGTAGATCTCATAGGACGGCTTGGGCTGGGCCGCCGCCGGCGTTACCTGAGCCGCCATGGCCGTCGCCACCGCGGCCCCCGCGCCCTTGACGAAATCCCGCCGCTCCTGGTCCATGATCACGCCCTCCTCATGACTCGTAGACGCGTTTGAGCTCGCCCTCCGCCCACTTCACCGCGTCCTCGGCCTTCATGCCCTGGACGCCCTTGGCGAACATGTCCGTGATCACGTACTTGGAGTAGACCTCCCCCGCCTTGGCATTGGCGGGTCCCGCGTAGCCGATCATCCGCGTGCCACGCCCCGTGTAGCGATACGGCTTCATGGCCTCGTCGATGGTGCTCCACAGCGGGTTGTTCTCCCAGTGGGTCGTCGAGCCCACGTTGAAGCCGTACTCGACCTCGAACCACTTGCCGAACTGCTCCTTGGAGTGGATGTGCTTCAGGAACTCCTTGGCCGCCTGGACGTTCTTCGAGTACTTCATGACGGCGTGCGAGGTGACGAGGTGGTAGGTGGGCGTCTTGCCGCTCGGGCCATCGGGGAAGTTGAAGTGGGCGACGTCCCGCCACATGGGCTCGCCCTTCTCGTCCTTGATCTTGTCCGGGTTGCGCTTGGCGAAGATGTAGATCGAGGCGCCGTTGAGCGTCGAGGAGATCTCCCCCGAATGGAACGCGCGGTTGTTCGACGAATCGTCCCAGCCGAGCCCGCCCTCGTCGCAGGCGTCCTTCCAGAACGCCGTCATCCACTTCACCGCGTCGATGGTGTTCCTGGAGTTCAGCACGACCTTCTTGCCCGTCTTGTCCGTCTCCACTCCGCCGAAGGTCCACAGGAGCGGATACGACCAGGTGGGCGCGTCGCCATACGTGTGGCCGAGCGTCTGGCCGATGGGCTTGCCCTTCTGCTTCAGCGCGGCGCCGATCTTCCGCCACTCCTCGAGCGTCTTGGGAGGCTGGGTGGCGCCCACGGAGGCGAACAGCGATTTCCGGTACGCCATCTGGTTGCCCACGATGCCGTAGGGGAGGGCGAGCCAGCGCTTGCCGTCGCGGACCGCCGCCTCAGACTGCTCGTAGTAGCCGCCCTGGTCCTTGGCCTTCCACTCGCAGAGATCGCTCACGTCCGCCAGCGCCGAGGCATAGAGATGCGGCCAGTTGTGGAGCATGAAGATGATGTCCGGCCCCGCTCCCGTCTGGATGGCCGCCGTGATGCGCGGCTGCAGGTCGTTGCCGTTGATGTTCTCCATGAAGACGTCGGTCTTCATCTGCTTGTTGTACTCGGTGATCTGCCGGCGGAGCTCGACGTCGCCCTCGGGGATGAAATCCGGCCAGTGCAGGAGATGGATGCGGGCAGGCTGGGCGAAGGCGGGGGCGTGACGGGAGACCAGGATCCCCTCGAGCCCGCTTGCCGCCGCCGCTCCGCCTGCCGTCTTGAGGAAGGTGCGCCGCTTCATGGGGGTCTCCTTTAATGAGGGTCCAGACGGTGGCGCCAGACTGGCAGCCGCCTTTACTGCTGTCAAGCGCCTTTGACTGCTGCTGGGCCAATTTGCTTCGCCATACTTCGTTCTCGGTCGCCTGTACGTCTCGCGTTGCAAACTCCCTCGGGCGGCCGTCGAGATTCAGGCGTTTGGAGTGGGTACCAGTAACTCTTCGAACCTGGGGCGACTCTTGGCTTCGTCACACGAGGTAGTCGCAGAATTCGCGGAGGGTATTCGCGCGATCTTACCTAACGAATACGTCACGTTGATGGGATACACGAATATTCAGATGGCAGCGGTATCG
>QHSC01000142.1 GCA_003220345.1 Candidatus Rokuibacteriota bacterium
CCTCGCGGGGGGCATCGCCCACGACTTCAACAACCTCCTCACCGTCATCAATGGGCGGAGCGATCTCCTGCTCCAGCGGCTCAATCCCCGGGATCCCGTTCACTCGAGCATCGAGCAGATCCGGAAGACGGCGGAGCGGGCGACCGAGCTGACCCAGCAGCTTCTCGCCTTCAGCCGCAAGCAGGTGCTCCAGCCTCGGGTCCTCGATCTGACCGCGGTGGTGAGCGAGCTCGCCCCCTTGCTGCGCCGCCTCATCGGGGAGGACATCAACCTCGTGGTGATTCCCGCCGCCCGAGGCCGCGTGAAGGCCGATCGCGCGGGGCTCGAGCAGGTGATCACGAATCTCGTCATCAACTCCCGGGACGCCATGCCCGCGGGCGGGCGACTCACCATCGAGACGGCCGATGCCGATCTGGACGCGGCCTTCGTCGGGCTACATCCGGGGACCCAGCCGGGATCGTACGTCGCGCTCGTGGTGCGCGACGAGGGCACGGGCATGAGCGCGGAGGTCCAGGCCCAGGCCTTCGAGCCCTTCTTCACCACCAAGGAAGTGGGCAAGGGCACCGGGCTCGGCCTGTCGACCGTCTACGGGATCGTCAAGCAGCACTCCGGGCACATCTCCGTGGAGAGCGTCGTGGGGGCCGGGAGCACGCTCAGCATCTACCTGCCCCGCGTGGAGATGGCCTCGGAGGCGCCCTCCCTGCCCCGGCCGTCGCTCCATTCCGTGCGGGGAACGGAGAGAGTGCTCCTCGTGGAAGACGAGGACGATGTCCGCGCCGTCGCCCGCGAGAGCCTCGCCAGGTACGGATACACGGTCCTCGAAGCGCGCGACGGCGAGGAGGCGCTTCGCATCGCCGGAGCGGAGAGCGGCCACATCGACGTCATGGTCACGGATGTCGTGATGCCGGGCATGAATGGGCGAGAGCTCGCCAGGCGGCTGCTCGCCATCCGTCCGGGCACGCGCGTCCTGTACGTCTCCGGCTACACGGACGATGCCCTCAGCCAGCACGGCATCCTGGACCAGGAGCTTGCCTTCCTGGCCAAGCCGTTCGCGCCCGAGACACTCGCGCGGTCGGTGCGCCAGGTGCTCGACGACGCTCCCCCGAACCAGCCCTCCTCGACGAGCCCGTAACGCGTTAGACTGCTAGCGCCCCAGCCGCGGTGGCCCGCGGTCAAGGAGTCCGCCACAGGAAAGGGACCTCGCATGGCGTCCGCGTGGGATTTCGACGTGGCCGTGATCGGCGGAGGGCCGGGTGGCTCGTCCGCCGCGACCGCTCTGGCCCGACGCGGACGCACGGTCCTGCTTCTCGAGCGGGACAGGTTCCCTCGCTTCCACATCGGAGAGTCCCAGCTTCCCTGGAGCAACGAGGTCTTCCGCGCCCTGGATGTTCACGATGCGATCGCCGAGGCGGGCTTCGTGAAGAAATGGGGGGCGAGCTTCCGGACGGTCGACGGCGCCACCGAGCAGTACGCGGACTTCCAGTTCGCCGCGGAGACGCCCTCACCCCAGACCTTCCAGGTGCCGCGGGCGACCTTCGACGAGGTCCTCCTACGCCACTCTGAACGGTCCGGCGCGAAGGTGCTCGAGGAGCACCGCGCCCTCGACGCGGCCTTCGAGCCGGACGGGGTCGTGTTGCGCTTCGTCGGGCCAGACGACACCGAGCAGGCTGTGCGCGTGGGCTTCGTGGTGGACGCATCGGGACGGACGGGCTTCCTCACGAAAAAGCTCGGCCATCATGAGTTCGACCCCGTGCTGCGCAACATCGCCGTCCACGCGCAGTACGAGGGCATCCCGCGCCTCGAGGGTCGGCGCGCAGGCGACATCCGCATGTTCACGCGGGCCGACATGGGATGGATCTGGCTCATCCCGATCTCGCAGAGTGTCACGAGCGTGGGCGCCGTGATTCCCCAGTCTGTCCATCGGAGGGAGTCCAAGGCCGTTCCCGAGGACAGCCTCACCCACTACCTCACGGGCACGGCAGGTCTCGCTCCTCTGCTCGCGCACGCGCGGCGTGTCTCCCCCGCGCGCTTCGACGCCGACTACTCGTACCTCGGCTCGAGCCTGGCCGGAGACCGCTGGATCGCCGTTGGAGACGCGGCGGCGTTTCTCGACCCGATCTTCTCGACGGGTGTTCTCCTCGCGATGCAGGCGGGGCTGGAAGCCGCCGAGGCCATCGACGACTCGCTGCGGGAAGGCGAGCCGGCGCGGCATCGGTTCGCGGCGTGCGAGCGGCTCGTGCGGCAGCGTTACCATCACTTCCGGCGCTTCGCCGTCGGGTTCTACGACCCCTACTTCCGGGATCTGTGGTTCCGGCCCGCGTCGCGGCTCGGCATCTTTGGCGCCATTCTCTCGGTCCTGGCAGGAAACTGGCGCCCTTCATGGATGACCAGACAGCGGATCAGGTTTTTCTTCACGCTCGTCGCGCTCCGTCGTTTCTTTCGGCTCCCCGTCACCTCTGGCCGCATACCCGAGCCTTAACGCGAGACCGACCGTGCCTGACCGCCTGAGCATTCTCTCGCCGACCGGGCATCTGGGATTCACTCCCATCGAGCGCGGGAGCTTCGAGATCGGCGTGGGGCGGCGGCCCGATGCCATCGTCGCGGATTCCGGGAGCTGCGATATCGGCCCCCAGCCGCTCGGATCCGATGAGCACTGCAGTCCCGAGGAGTGGCAGCGGCACGACCTGGAGCTCATGCTCCTGGCCGCGCGGCAGCTCGGCGTGCCCATGATCGTGGGCTCCGCGTCCGACACCGGCACGGATCGTGGCGTCAATCAGTATGCGGACATCATCCGCGGGCTGGCGCGACGCCATCGGCTCGCCCCGTTCAAGCTCTCCACCATCTGCTCCCAGGTGAGCCGCGAGGAGGTGGCGCGTCGTCTTGAGGACGGTGTGCGGATCGAGGGGCTCGACGGACGGCCCCCGCTCACGAAGGAGACGCTGGCGCGCACCGACCGGCTCGTGGCCGTGATGGGCGTGGCGCCCATCATCCGCGCGCTGGACGAGGGCGCGGAGGTGGTCATCGCCGGCCGCTCCAGCGACTCCTGCATCTTCGCCGCGCCCGCCATCCGCGCGGGCTTTCCCGAGGCGGCCGCGTACTACCTGGGCAAGGTGCTCGAGTGCGCCTCCTTCGCGGCCGAGCCCTTCATGGGCAAGGAGAGCATCATCGGCACGGTGACCTCCGACGCCGTCTCTGTCACCGCCATGCACCCGGGGCAGCGCTGCACCGTCGCCTCGGTGGCGAGCCACGCCATGTACGAGCGGGCGAATCCCTTCTTCGAGCACGTGGCGGGCGGCGCGCTCGACATGACCCACTGCCGCTACGAGCAGGTCGACGAGCGGACGACCCGGGTGACCGGCTTCGCGTTCCGCCGCGATCCCGTCTACCGCATCAAGCTCGAGGGCGCCGGGAAGGTCGGCGAGCGCGCCGTGGCCATCGCGGGGATCCGTGATCCATACACGATCGGCCACATCGATGCGGTGATCGACTGGGCGCGCTCCAAGGTGGAGGAGCGCTGGGGCCCGCCGGGCGAGCGCTACCAGCTCTACTACCACGTCTACGGGCGCGACGGGGTCATGGGCCCGTGGGAGCCGCGGCGAGCCTTCCCCGCTCACGAGCTCTGCCTCGTGGTGGAGGCGATCGCGCCGCGCTTCGAGGACGCCGAGGTCGTCTGCGCCCTCGGCACCCGAAACCTCTTCTACGCCCGGCTGCCCGAGGTCAAGGGAACGGCGGGGACGGCGGCCCTCATGATGGACGAAGTGCTGCGCGGGAAGGCCGGCTACGAGTGGACGCTGAACCACGTCTTGCCCCTCGCGGACCCCCTCGAGCTCGTCACCATCAAGACGGAGGTGGTGGGCGGATGACCACGAAGCCGCTCGTCGAGCTGGCCAAGACCATCCGGAGCAAGAACGCGGGAGTGGACCAGATCACCTTCGACGTCATCTTCCCGGATCGCGAGAGCTACGAGCTCGTGAAGCGGAGCGGGGCCCTGACGGCGGAGACGGTGGCCCGGCTCTACGCCGTCCCCCGCGAGCGGCTCACCGCCTTCGTCGAGTACGACCCCGCCCTCGCCATCAAGTTCACCATCCGGCGGGAGCGTCCGAGCGGCAGCCCGGGGGAGCGTGACGTCTTCGGGGCTCAGCAGTACGCGCCCCTCTTCGACCTGCCCATCCCCGTCGGCTCCTGACCATGCGGCTCACTCCTGGAACACGTGGAGGTAGTGCGCGATGACCTTGCTCGAGTTCCTCCTTCTGCTCGTGATCGCGGGAATCTGCGGATCGGTCGGCCAGGCCATCGGCGGCAGCTCCCGCGGGGGGTGTCTCGTCTCGATCGCCCTCGGGTTCATCGGCGCCCTCATCGGAACCTGGCTCGCGAGGACCCTCCATCTCCCGGAGCTCTTCACGGTCACCATCAGCGGCAAGTCTTTCCCCATCATCTGGTCGATCATCGGATCGGCGCTGTTCGTCGCCGTCATCAGCCTGATCAGCCGCAGCCGCCCCTAGCAGATTGCTGAAAAAGGCAACCTGCGAGGTCCCTCCCTTTGCCCTAGTTAGTTGACGTAGTCAAGTATCTGTGTGACCATGTCACCTACCTGTCGGACCGTCTCCTCAGGGGGTGACCATGGCCGAGAGCGACTTCGACCAGCGCGTGGCCGCCGTGCGGCGCTTCAACCGCTTCTACACTCGCCAGATCGGCCTCCTCCAGGAGAGCTACCTCAAGAGCCAGTTCTCGCTGAGCCAGGTGCGCGTGCTCTACGAGCTCGCGCATCGCGAGCGACCCACCGCCACCGAGCTCGGACGGGAGCTGGGGCTGGATCCGGGCTACCTGAGCCGCATCCTCCGTCTCTTCGAGAGGCGCGGGCTCCTCAAGCGCACGCCTTCCAAAGCGGATGGCCGGCAGAGCCATCTCTTCCTGACGGCCCGCGGTCAGGCCGCCTTCGCGCCTCTCAATACGCGCTCGCGAGAGGAGATCGGGTCCATGCTGCGCGCCCTGCGCGCCCGGGATCAGATCCGGCTCGTCGACTCCATGCACGCCATCGAAGGCGTGCTGGGTGCTCAGCCCGAGAAGAAAGTGCCGTACCTGCTCCGTCCCCATCGCCCCGGCGACATGGGCTGGGTGGTGAGCCGGCACGGCGCCCTGTATGCCCAGGAGTACGGATGGGACGAGACCTTCGAGGCGCTCGTGGCGGGCATCGTGAAGAAGTTCATCGAGCACTACGATCCCAGGAAGGAACGGTGCTGGATCGCCGAGAAGGACGGCGAGCCCGTCGGCTCCGTCTTCGTGGTCAAGCAGTCGGCCACGGTGGCCAAGCTCCGCCTCATGCTCGTGGAGCCCAAGGCGCGCGGGCTCGGGATCGGCGCGCGCCTCGTGGATGAGTGCGTGCGCTTCGCAGGACAGACCGGCTACGGGAAGATCACGCTCTGGACCAACAGCGTGCTGCGGGCCGCGCGGCGCATCTACAAGGAAGCGGGCTTTCGCCTCATCCGCCAGGAGCGCCACCGGAGCTTCGGGCACGATCTGGTCGGCGAGACGTGGGATCTGAAGCTGTGAAGGGGACCTGACGCCCTGATGGCCCGCTTTCTGGCCGCGGCCGCGGCGGCCGCCACCGGCGTCCAGGTCGGCTCTGCCATGGTCGCCACGCGTTTCGTGGTGGACCAGACGGGCCCGACCTCGCTCGCTCTCCTGCGCTATGTGATCGGGTTCTGCTGCCTGCTGCCCGTGGTGTGGCTCTCCGCAGGGCCCGTGCGCTTCGCGCGACGGGACGTCCTGCCCATCGCGGGCCTCGGAATCACGCAGTTCGGGATCCTGATCGCCCTGTTGAACTACGGCCTGCGCTTCATCCCCTCGGCCCGGGCCGCGCTGATCTTCGCCACCTTTCCCCTCCTGACCATGGTGCTCGCCGTCGCCCTCGGCCACGAGCGCCTGACCCTGCCGAAGATCCTCGGCGTGCTCCTGACCATCGCGGGAGTCGGCCTCGCCCTCGGGGAAAAGGCCCTGCAAGGCGGGGGCGCGCAGGAGTGGGTAGGAGAGCTGGCCGTCTTCGCGAGCGCCTCGAGCGGGGCCGTCTGCAGCGTCCTCTACCGACCCTATCTCCGCAAGTACCCGGCGCTGCCCGTGAGCGCCTTCGCCATGCTCGCCTCGGTAGGCTTTCTCGCCATCCTGGCCGCCGGGGAGGGCTTCTTCGTTTCCCCGCCCCGCTTCACGCCGGGCGGCTGGCTCGCCATCGTCTTCATCGGCTTGAGCAGCGGCGTGGGTTACTACCTCTGGCTGTGGGCCCTCGGCCACGCTCCCGCCACCCAGGTCACGGTATTTCTCGCCCTCAGCCCCGTCACCGCCGCCGCGCTCGGCGCCCTCTTCCTGGGAGAAGCGATCTCCGGGGTGTCCGCCGTCGGCCTTGCCTGCGTCGCCCTCGGCCTCTGGCTGGCGCACTGGCGCGCGCTCGCTCCCTGAATCCTCCTAGCGCTTGACCACCTCGCGCGGCGCTCCCTCGCCCAGAACGGTCTTGATGTCATTGAGGACGAGGTCGGGAACGAGAAAGCCCGCGCTGTATACGTTCCGGATGTATCCAGCGGGGTCGAGGAGGAACACCTTGAGGACGTGACGGTAGCGGCCGGTGAACCGACCCCGTTCATCGTAGACGGGCGCCCGATCCTGCCCGTAGCCCTCGAGCGCGTGATCCAGGGCGCGCTCGGACGGGGCGGTCATGAAGCGCCAGAGCTTGGGATCGGCGCCGTAGATGCGCGCGTACTTTGCGAGCTGGGCCGGCGTGTCGCGCTCCGGGTCGAAGCTGATCGAGAGGAGCATGGTGTTCCGCTCCAGGCCCTCCTCCTTGAGCTTGGCCTGGAGATCCTGGAGGGCGCGGCTGGCCAGGGGGCAGCCGAGGCGCTCCGGACAGGCCGTGTAGATGAAGCTGACGACGGCGACCTTGCCCGCCGTCACCCGGCGCGTGCTTGCGGAGCGCCCGGTGAGATCCTTCAGGATCACGCCCGGCACGCGCTTGACCGCGGGGAGCTCATAGCTCCCCGCGGCCGGCGGCGTGAAGGCCGGCGAGAAGACGCCCTTGACGAACTCCTCCTCCACGCTCACCGCCTCGTGAGCGCGGACAGGAGGCGGGACGCCCAGCCCGCCCCCGATCAAGGCCAGGAGCACGAAGACGCCCCAGACGCTTCGCATGGATCAGCGATCCTGTTCGGGCTCCCCGTCAGCGAGGCGCGGCATACGCGCTCACCCGCACGGCACGGGCAGCCGGAGCCGCCGCCTTCGGGCCGAAGACCTTGCTCCCGAAGTTCATGATGTGGGCCCGGCCCGCGGGATTGAAGTCGGTGGTGAACTTCGGGACGAGCTTGCCCCCCTCCCAGGCATAGGCCTTGAGCCAGTAGTCGCCCGGCTTGTCCCACTGCGAGAGCAGCGAGTTGGTCGCGTAGACGCGGGTGCCGTCCCAGGACGACGACACCATGTTGGCCATCTCCCCGAGCTTCACGGTCTCGATGAGCTTGCCCTCGAAGGGGTTCGACACGTCGTACACCTTGAGCGTGCCGTCCATGAAGGTATTGACGTAGACCTTGCTGTCGTCGGGGGCGATGCTGATGTCCACGGGAATGGTGTCGCCGATGTCGGCGATGTTCTTGGCCGCCCAGGTCCCGTCCTCCTGCTGGTGGATGAGCACCAGCTTCCCCGTGAGCGCCGTCGAGGTGAAGGCGTAGTGATGGTTGGGCAGGAGGGCCCAGCGCAGCTCGAGGGGGGCGCCCGGCACGCTCAGGATCTGGAGAGGCTTCCGGGCATGGAAGTCCCACACGATCACGGAGCTCCCGAACTGCTTCATGGCCTCCGCGTCCTTGACGAGGTCGCCGAAGGGCCGCATGTAGTTCTTCTTGCCGCTGAACGACGACGTCAGCATCCGGTTGAGATTGACGTTGACCCGCACGTCGTAGCCGTACGGCGCTTCCTTGGGCATCCAGATGGTGCGGATGAACTTGCCGTCATTGCTGTACTCGGCCAGCCCCGTGCGCCCCGAGCCGTCCTGCGCATTGGAGAGGGCCGAGATGAGCATGCGCCCGGGGAGCGCGTAGAAGGTGTGCGGACCGACGAGCCCGCCCGTGTCCTTGACGAACGTGGAAATCCTCTTCACGAGCCGGGGCTGGGCGGGGTTCGACCCCACGTCGAAGATGAAGATCTGGCTCGTGTCGAGGCCGCCCGCCCACAGGAAGCGCCGGTCGTCCGTGAAGCCCGCGTGATGAGCCTCGTGGCGGCCGGGCACGGACGCCCGGTGGATGATCTTGCCGTAGCTCGCCGACTTGGGATTGGCGTCCACCGTGACGATGCTGTCGTTGCCATCGGCCACGCCCTTGATGCCGAGCGTCCAGACGTAGATGTAGTCTTCCTGTCCCGTGACCTTGGGCAGGAAGGGCGACTGGCAGGTCTCGTCCGCGGTGGCGGACCCGACCAGCCCGCCCATCATCACGAGGATGCCGGTCAGGAGAATTCGGAGAAGTCGCGCGCTCACGTCGCCGTTATGCATGTTCCATTTCCCTCCCTCGGGTCGAATGTGAATGGGTGGGTCACTTCGACTGGGTGGACAGGACCAGGGTGCCCGCCGCCGAGAGCATGCCGCCCATGCCGTTGACCAGTCCCAGCTTGACGTTCGGCACCTGGCGCGCCCCGCATTCCCCGCGAAGCTGCCGCACGGACTCGATGATGGGAAAGATCCCGTACATGCCCGAGTGCGTGTACGAGAGCCCGCCGCCATTGGTGTTGATGGGAAGCTTGCCGCCCGGCGTGGATCGCCCTTCCTCGAAGAAATGCACGCCTTCGCCCGGCTTGCAGAGACCGAGCGACTCCAGCATGATCGGGGGCCCTGAAGTGAAGGCGTCGTAGAGCATGATGTGATCGAAGTCGCCGGGCTTGACGCCGGCCATGGCGAAGGCCTTCTCCCCGGAGAGACGCGTGGCCTCGCTCGTCGACAGGCTGCGCATCTGGGTCAGCATCACGTGCTCGACCCCCTCGCCCGCGCCCCGGACATACACGGGCTTCTTGGCGCAATCCCTCGCATGGTCCGCCCGCGTCATGACCACGGCGCCTCCCGCGTCGGTGACGAGGCAGATGTTCAAGACATTGAAGGGCCAGACCACCGGGCGGGAATCGAGCACGTCCTGCACCGTGATCGGCTCGCGGTTCTTGGCCTTGGGATTGAGGGCGGCCCACTTGCGCGTGGACACCGCCACCTGCGCCCATTGCTCCAGGGTGGTCCCGTACTCGTGCATGTGGCGCGTGGTGATGAGGCCGAACATGGTCGGGGCGCCCCCGAAGCCGTACGGCGTCTCGAACTGCCCGGGCAGCGCGGTGTCCCGCCGCGGGGTCACGCCCACACCGGAGCGCCCCGATTCGCCATGGGCGATCACCGCCACGTCGCAGAGGCCGTGGTGGAGGGCGACCATGGCGTGGCCGACCATGATGATGAAGGAGCAGCCGCCGACGGTGGTGCCGTCGACGTAGCGCGGGGTCACGCCCACGGCCTCGGCGATGGTGGCGGGCGAATGCTGGCCGGCCGTGAAGACACCGTCGACGTCGGAGACCTTGAGGCCGGCGTCCCGCACGGCATTGTGGACGGCCTCCACGTGCAGGCTCAGCTGGCTCTTGTGGGGCAGCGTGCCGAGCTCGTCGCTCTCGTCGACCCCGACGATGCAGGTGGAGCCGGCGAGCTCTCGCATCCGGGCGAGGTCGATCATCGCGCGCCTCCCGCGGGCTGGAACATGGGCAGGCTGATCTCGTCCGTGAGCTTCTCGAAGACCACCTCGACGGGCATGTCGCACGTGATCGCCTTCGGGTCCGGCGCGACGTTGACCAGGTTGGTCATGAGCCGTGGGCCTTCCTCCAGCTCGACCATGGCCAGGATGACGGGCGGCTTCACCTTGAAAGCCTTGTTCAGGATCTGGTGGGCGATCTCGAACGAGTAGAGCGTGCCGCGGCCGCTCGCCTGGATCCAGGCGATGTCCCGGGAGGAGCAGAACGGGCACATCACGCGCGGGTAGAAGAAAGCCTTCCCGCACGCCTGGCATTTCGGCAGCATGAGCTTTCCTTCCCGGGCGCCTTCCCAGTAGGGTTTGGCCTCCGGGGTGATGGGTTGGGGTACAGGGCGTTGCAGGTCCACGGTCGCCTCCCTGGGTGTTGGGATAACACGTGACTCCGCCGGCTGCCGGCTGCCCCGCACTATACCGCTACTTGGCCGACATCTGGCGGCGGACCTCATCCAGCGAGCTCGACGGCCGGACTGGTACTTTCTTCCTGCCCGACCAGGAAGACCCGACTGACCACCGCCTGTGTCTCGTGCCCGTTTTCTCCGGCGTCCGAGGCTTTTCGGGCCAGAAAACGCGGACTGTCCGCTCGCGCGCCGCTGGCACATGCGATGCAGCACTCGGCGCTGGGCACGGGCTGGCTAACCCCTTGGCGGGAGGACTATATGGTCTTCGTGTACCTGCTGGTCGCGATGCTTGGCGTGGGGGCGGCGATCTTCGCAGTGCAAAACCCCGACCTGGTCGCGGTGCACTTCCTGAGCTGGCGCACGGTGGAGCTGCCCGTCTCGCTCATCATCCTGCTCTCGGCTTTCGTGGGCATCGTGGTCGCCTCGATCAGCGCCTTCGCCCAGCAGATTCAGCTGGAGCGGAGAATCCGGAAGCTCCAGCGCCGCCTCGCGGAGCTCTCCGCCACGGAGACGTCGCCGCCTTACGTCGTCCGCCCGGTCGGCCGGCACCGTTTCTTGCAGTCCGCGGCACCGTCACCGACACCAATCAGAGGAGACAATTTCGTGAACGCGATCCAGTTCTTGAAGCAGGAGCACCAGAAGGCCAAGGCAGCCTTCGACAAGGTTCTCCAGGCGGCACCGCAGCAGCGGGGCGGGCTCTGGCAGGAGCTCGCGCCGGAGCTGAAGCTCCACGAGGAGATCGAGGACACCTGTCTCTACGAGCCGCTCGCCCGCGACGCCGCGTCGAAGGACAAGGGGCTCGCGCAGTGGAGGCAGCAGCATCAGGCCGAGGTGGAGAAGGTGGGCGGCCTCCTCGAGGCCATCCGCCAGCTCCGGCCCGAAGACTCCGCCTGGCTCGGCAAGGTGAAGGAAGTGCATGGCGCCCTCGAGCACCACATCCAGGAAGAGGAAGGCACCATCTTCCCGAAGATCAGCAAGGTGTGGGACGAGAGCCGCCTCGAGCGCGCGGGCACCCAGATGGCCGAGATGAAGAAGCACATGGGCCGCGTGGCCTGAGCGTTGTAGCCGGAGTCGCTCCAGGCCAGTGCCGGTCCAGGATGGCCGCGCCCCTCGTCGCCACGCGGGGCGCGGCCATTCTCTTGACCGCATCCTCCGGGTCCTCACACGCCGCCGTCATTCCCATCGCCCGACCGCCGTTCATCGTCGGCTCCCGTGCCTTGCAAAGCCGCGCGCGGACGGCTATGCTCCCCGCACATGAGCACCTATCGCATCGCGGTCATCCCCGGTGACGGCATCGGAAAAGAAGTCATGCCCGAAGGCGTGCGCGTTCTCGACGCCGCCGCGCGGAAGTTCGGCTTCACCCTCACCCTCGACCACTTCGACTGGAACTGCGACCGCCTCGTCAAGAGCGGCGAGTGGATGCCGGAGAACTGGAAGGATCTCGTGGGCGGCCACCACGCCATCTACTTCGGCGCCACGGGCTGGCCCGCCGCGGTGCCGGACCACGTCTCGCTGTGGAGCTCCCTCATCAAGTTCCGCCGCGATTTCGACCAGTACGTCAACCTCCGACCCGTGAAGCTGATGTCCGGCATCCCCTGCCCCCTGGCCGGCCGCAAGCCGGGCGACATCGACTACTACGTGATTCGCGAGAACACGGAAGGCGAGTACTCCTCGGTGGGGGGCCGGATGTTCGAGGGCACCGACCGCGAGTTCGTGACGCAGCAGTCGTGCTTCACGCGGAAAGGCGTCGATCGGATCATGCGGTTCGCCTTCGAGCTCGCGGTCAAGCGGGTCAGGCGGCACGTCACCTCGGCGACCAAGTCCAACGGCATCTCCATCACCATGCCGTACTGGGACGAGCGCTTCGCGGCCATGGGGAAGCAGTATCCGCAGGTGAAGACCGCCCAGTACCACATCGACGGCCTGACCATCCAGATGGTGCTCAACCCTCAGCGCTTCGACGTGATCGTCGCCTCGAACCTCTTCGGCGACATCCTGTCCGACCTCGGGCCGGCCACGGCCGGCACCATCGGCATCGCTCCCTCGGGCAATATCAACCCCGAGCGCGCCTTCCCCTCCCTCTTCGAGCCCGTGCACGGCTCGGCCCCGGACATCTCGGGACGGGCGATCGCCAACCCCATCGGGCAGATCTGGTCGGGCGCAATGATGCTCGAGCATCTCGGGGAGCAGGATGCAGGCGCGGCGATCGTCAAGGCCATCGAGCACGTGCTGGAGTCCGGGTCCGACGCCCCCCGCACCCCCGACATCGGCGGCAACGCCGCCACCTCCGACCTCGGCAAGGCCATCGCCGCCGCCTTGTAGCCCTACTCCTAGCGGACAGGAGGGCGGGGCTGGGGGGTACCCTCCCCGGACCACGCTGACCCGCGACCCGCACGGCCACTCGTAACGAGCCACGAGACTCCGGCTTTCCGCTTCGGCAACGCGCAGAAGATACGGGTCCGGGGAGGGTACCCCCCAGCCCCGCCCTCCGCTACGCGCGGACCAGTTTCATATCCAGGAAGTTACTCGGGTTTCGTTGCCACGCGGCGGCGGGAGGGGCAGGGGGCATCCCCCGCGGACCCGTATCTTCTGCGCGCCGTCGAAGGCGAAGACCTGAGTCTCGTGGCCCCTTTGAGACGAAGCAGCGGGTCGCGGGTCAGCGTGGTCCGCGGGGGATGCCCCCTGCCCCTCTCGTCGCCCTGCCGGCACGTTTCCGGAGCCTGCTAGATGCCCGCGTACCACTCGTAACCGCGGTCCTCCCAGTAGCCACCCTTGCCCTGGCCAATCCCATCGAGCCGCTCGACGAGCTCGACGCGGCGCACGTACTTCGCGGCCTTGTAGCCGAGCTGACGCTCGACGCGCAGGCGAAGCGGCGCGCCGTTCGTCACGGGTAGCGCCTGGTCGTTCATGTCGTAGGCAAGGATGGTCTGCTCGTGAAGGGCATCCTCGAGGTCCAGGCTCTCGTAGTACTTCTCGCCGCCTTCCCGGAGCGCGTCGAAGCAGTGCACAACGACGTAGCGCGCCCCCGGCTTGACGCCCACCCGCTCCAGCAGCGCGGCCAGCCGCACGCCCTTCCACTTGGCGATGGCGCTCCACCCCTCCACGCAGTCGTGCCGCGTGATCTGGGTCCGCGAAGGCAGGCTCCTCAGCTCGGCCAGCGAGAAGCTCGCCGGGCGCTCGACGAGCCCGCCGATCTCGAGCCGGTAGGCCGAAAAGCGCGTGCTTGCCAGGGCTTGATAGTCGGGCTCCGACGGGTCAACCGTTCCGTTGCCGGGAAAGACGCGCGAGCGGTCCGCCTCGGCGAACTCGCGGGCGAGGGCCAGGCGGGGCGTGATCGCCCTCTGCACCGCGCGTGTCAGCCCCTCCGCCCGCTCGAGCACGCCCGCAAACCAGCTGCTCTGACTCAGAGCATCGCAGCCCGTGAGGAGCGAGACGCCGAGGAGTTGGAGTCCCCGGGTCCCGAACTGGCGCCGGCTGAGGCGCCTAGATGGTGTCATCGACGCCTCCTGCGGAGCGGACGCGGTACCACCCCGTGACCATGGAGCGGACATTGTTCCAGACCCCGGTGACCACGACCATGAAGAGATGCCCGGCGACGAAGCCCACGAAGGCGAAGCACGCCACGAAATGAACCGTGCGGGCCGACTGGCGGCCTCCGAAGAGCTTGGCCAGCCACGGGACGATCGCGTCCATCGCGGGCGACATGGCGAGGCCCGTGGCCACGATGAGCGGCGCGAGTCCGAAGATGACGCCCAGATACGAGAGCTTCTGGAGCACGTTGTAGCGGCTCGCCGCCATTCCCGTGGGATGGCGGAAGCGCAGATGATCGAGGAGCGATCGCGCGATGCCGCGCAGGTCCGTCCCCGTGGGCCAGAGATCGTCGGTCAGGTGCCCCCGCGCGAGGGCCCAGAGGCCGAAGCCGAGCCCGGTCAGGACGAAGATCCAGGCGAAGAAGAAATGCCAGCGCCGTCCCATGGCCAGCCACTGATCGCCCGGCAAGGTTGCCCACGATGGAAACCCGCGCTCCTCGAGGTCGGGCCCGCTACGGCGCGAGGCTCCCAGCAGTCCCGTCGTGTCGAACTCCCGACCGAGGATCTCCGTGATGCCACGGGTCTCGCCCTCCGGGGTCTCCACCGCCTTCAATCTGAGCAGCGCCCGGTCGGGGTCCGACCGCTCACCCCAGTAGAGGGACGGGTGGGCGTTGAAGATCTGCAATCCGCTCATCACGAGGACGAGGAGACAGAGGGCGGTCAGCCAGTGGCCGAGCCGTGTGGGCAGCGCATGGCGATAGACGCGGCGCTCCGGGAGGACCATGACGTGCTCATTAGATACACCATGCAGGCCGCGCGGTGCGCGGAGATTGACAGCCCGAGCATCCGGCCCACACCATGTCCGCATGCCGGGAGCGGCCACGGATCCGCACGTGGTGATCGTGGGGGGCGGCTTTGGCGGGCTCCATGCCGCGCGGGCCCTGGCCGGCCGTCCCGTGCGGGTGACACTACTCGACCGGCGCAACCATCACCTCTTCCAGCCGCTCCTCTACCAGGTCGCCACCGCGGCGCTGAACGCGGCCGACATCGCCACCCCGCTCCGGTCGATCCTGCGCCGCGCGACCAACGTCACGGTGCTCCTCGCCGACGTCGAGAAGGTGGACCTGGCCGCCCGGCGCCTCGATCTGGACCGCGGCCACATGAGCTACGACGCGCTCATCCTCGCCGCGGGGGCGAGTCACTCCTACTTCGGCCACGGCGAGTGGGAGACACTCGCGCCCGGCCTCAAGACACTCGAGGATGCCCTGGAGATCCGGCGCCGCGTGCTCCTGGCCTATGAGGCGGCCGAGCGCGAGGAGGACGGCGCGGAGCAGGGGGCCCTGCTCTCCTTCGTCGTGATCGGCGGCGGCCCCACGGGCGTCGAGCTGGCGGGCGCGCTCGCGGAGATCTCCCGGGAGACCATCGCTCGCGACTTCCGTCTCATCGATCCGGCCAAGGCACGCATCATTCTGGTCGAAGGCGGCCCGCGCGTCCTGAGCGCCTTCCCCGAGACGCTCTCTCGGCGAGCGGAGCGGGCCCTCCAGAAGATCGGAGTCGAGGTCCGCACCGACGCCGTCGTCACTCGAATCACCCCGGACGCGGTGTGGATCGGCGGCGAGCAGATCCGTGCCCGCACCGTGCTCTGGGCGGCGGGCGTGGCCGCCACTCCCCTCGCCCGCTCCCTCGGAGTGCCCCTGGATCGCTCCGGACGCGTCCTCGTCGACCCCGATCTTTCCATTCCCGGACACCCGGAGGCTTTCGCCATCGGCGACATGTGCGCGCTCACGCAGGAGGGCAGGCCGCTGCCCGGCCTCGCTCCGGTGGCCATCCAGGAGGGGCGCGCGACGGCAGCGAATGTGCTGCGGAGGCTCGCGGGGCTCCCGACCCGGGCTTTCCGCTATCGAGACAAGGGGACCATGGCGACCATCGGGAGAGCGGCGGCCGTCGCCGTGGTCGGCCCCCTCAAGCTGTCGGGGCTCATCGCGTGGCTCGCCTGGCTCTTCGTGCACATCATGTTTCTCATCGGCTTCCGCAACAGGTTCCTGGTCCTCTTCGAGTGGGCGTGGGCCTATGTCACCTGGCATCGCGGGGCCCGGCTGATCACACGACCCTGGAGACCGGAGCCCGGGGAAAGGTGAGCAAGGCCCGCCACCGCGCCTCACATTCAACCAGCCCGGCTACAGACCGTGTCTGCCTTCGGCTCCCTCGGTGAAGAACATGGACGTGGCGACCTTCTGACCATCTCTCTCCTCGTAGTGGACACGGACCACGGATCCGAGCGCGAGCTGCGACCACCTCGCCACGTCCTGAGGAATCAGAAACTCCATCCCGTTGTTCAGCCGCATGCGCTCGCCTCGCACATCCACGATCCGTCCTTCGACCTCGTGATCTCCCCGCAGGCTCATGGGCTCCGTGTGGGCGCAGCCCGAGAGAGCGAGGGCCCCGAGGATGCCGAGCACGAGGATCAGCGCAGCAATGTTTTCGCGATGCATTCGTTGATCTCCTCGTTTCGGCGTGGGCACTGACAATTTGAGGGGAACCTCGATTTCCGATCCACGGCAAGTGCCGGATTTCATGGCTCGGAAAAGCTGGCCCGCCCCTTGCTCCTCCAGCAGATCGAGATATGCGCCATGCCCAGAAACCAAGCGCCCATTCCCACGCCGGGTGCCCCGGCTCGGATCCTCGTCGTCGACGATGATCCCCTCGTCATTCGGCTCATCATAGACACGCTCATCGTGGAAGGCTACGACGTCGACAGCGCGGAGAACGGCGCGGCCGCCCTCGAGAAGCTCCGGCACGCCCACTTCGACTTGATCCTCAGCGATCTTCACATGCCCCGCCTCGATGGCGTCGGCCTCTATCGCGCGCTGGCCCAAGGACAAGATCATCCCATGACGAGGATCGTCTTCCTGACGGGGAGCCTCGGATCCTCCGAGCAGCACCGCTTCCTCAAGGAGACGGGGCTGCCCCTCCTGCGCAAGCCCTTCAGCCTCGCCGAGCTCCAGCAGATCGTTCGCCAGGCCCTCGCGGCCCCCTGAGCGCCCCCACCCGTCCCAGTTGCGGAGCCGGGCGCTCGCGGCTATCTTCGACGACGGCACGCGACGAGCGTGCTCGCGCGCTGCCGTCTCACCTCACCCGGACAACGAAGGGACGACTTCCATGAATGCAGACCGGTTGACGATGCCGCTCGGCGAGGCCATGTTCACTCAGCGATCGATCAGGAAGCTCAGGCCGGACCCGATCCCCACCGAAGACCTCCGCCTCCTCCTCGAGGCCGCGGTGAAGGCGCCCAACGGCGGCAATCACCAGACCGGGCGCTTCCTCGTCGTCACCGATCACGAGCGGATCCGCGAGTTCGGCGCCCTCTACCGCGAGGCCTGGTGGGCCAAGCGCCGCGACGATCACGGGTGGAGCGGCCCCCAGGACATTCCGCCGGGGGAGAAGAACTACAACGCGGCCATGGAGCTCGCCGACGCCATGAAGGACGTCCCCTGCGTCGTCTTCGCCTTGACGGTGCCGCCCGGCGGGGCCAACTCCGTGATCCCCGCGTGCCAGAACCTCATGCTTGCCGCCCACGCGCTCGGCATCGGCTCCCTCCCCACGACGCTCCACGCCACGGTGATGGATCGCTTCCGCGCGCTCTTCGGCATTCCCAAGGAGATGGTGTTTCACTTCTGCATCCCCCTGGGCTATCCCGCGGTGAAGTACGGCCCGAGCCGGCGCAAGCCCGTCTCGGAGACCACCTCGTGGAACCGGTGGGGTGGCGCGGTCCCGTGGGCATGACGGGCAAGCCCGCCGTGAGCCTCGCCGCCGTGCCGGGGCGGCGGAAGGCCACGCTGGAGATCGCGCAGCGTCTGGAGCAGGAGGGCTTCGCGGGCCTGTACTGCCCGAGCTTCGGAGACGGCCTGGGATTGTGCGAGGCGATCGCGCTGCAGACCCGGGAGATCCCGTTCGGGACCACCATCGTCAATATCTACGCTCGCCATCCCCGCGACTATGCCCAGACGGCCGCCCTCACGCTCCAGGAGCTCATCGACCTCTACCGGTGAGCGTGGGATGGCCGATGACGGCGCGCTCGGCCCGTCCTTTCCAGGTCTCGAGTCGGAAAAGCTTACATTTGCCTAATCGAGACGCGCGAAACGACGTGCAAAGCATTGTTCTTCCTGCAGTCTCTTCCTTGGCTCGCCACATGCAATTTTCACCAATTCCTCGCCCCCGGGGCGAGTCGATATCTGCCAAGGGTAGTGAAGCTGAGGGAGGGCGACCCATGAGGGACTGGATGGCCTTCGTGACCGCGGTCGTGGTGGCATTGCTCACAAGGATGTTGCTGGCCTAGCGAGACGGACAGTGGAATGGAGACCCCGTCATGGCCCTCAACGACTTGAGCCCGGCCGCCGCGTTGCCCGA
>QHSC01000077.1 GCA_003220345.1 Candidatus Rokuibacteriota bacterium
ACGGTCTCCGCGTCATGGTCGGTCTCTCGGCGGAGCAGTACGTCGGTTACCTGATCGACCGGAAGGGCGCGCCGGCGATCGACGCGATCGTCCGCGCCAAGGTGCGGAGCCTTGCGGGCCATCCGGCCCTCCTCTGCTACGCGCTCGGGAACGAGATTTCGGCGCAGATCGTCCGCTGGCTCGGCCCGCGCCGCATCGAGCGCTATCTGAAGCGCCTGTTCGACGTGGTGAAGGCGGAGGATCCCGCCGCACTTGTCACCTACGTGAACTATCCCACCACCGAGTACCTGCAGCTGCCGTTTCTCGATCTGGTCTGCTTCAACGTCTACCTCGAGTCGCAGGAGCGCCTCGAGGCCTACCTCGCGCGCCTGCAGAACATCGCGGGCAACCGACCCCTCATCCTGAGCGAGGTGGGGCTCGACAGCGTGCGCAACGGAGAAGCCGAACAGGCCGAGGCGCTCGGCTGGCAGCTGCGGACGGCGTTCGCCTCGGGGTGCGCCGGCACGTTCGTGTTTGCCTGGACCGACGAATGGTATCGCGCGGGCGAGGACGTGGACGACTGGAAGTTCGGCATCACGGACGAGCGCCGGCGGCCCAAGCCGGCCCTCGCCGCGGTCCGACGGGCGTACGCGGAGGCACCGTTTCCGCGCGATCGAGCGTGGCCGAGCGTCTCGGTCGTGGTGTGCACCTACAACGGCAGCCGCACGATCCGCGACTGCCTTGAGGGCCTGCAGCGGCTCGACTACCCGGATTTCGAGGTGATCGTCGTCGATGACGGCTCGACCGACGGCACTGCGACCATCGCCCGCGAGTATGACGTGCGGGTCATCAGCACCGAGAACCGCGGGCTCGCCGCGGCGCGGAACCTCGGCCTGACGGCCGCGCGCGGCGAGATCGTCGCGTACCTGGACGACGACGCCTATCCCGATCCGCGCTGGCTCCAGTACCTGGC
The DNA here is from genome assembly GCA_003220345.1 of Candidatus Rokuibacteriota bacterium. Taxonomy (GTDB): domain Bacteria; phylum Methylomirabilota; class Methylomirabilia; order Rokubacteriales; family CSP1-6; genus AR37. The sequence goes on from QHSC01000077.1 coordinate 953, forward strand.
CGACACTTTCCTCCGCACCGATTACGTCGGGATCGGCGGCCCGAACATCCCTCCGCCGGGCGACGGGGCGATCGCCGACTGCGTCGCGAACGCGCCCGGCGGCCCGACGCACGTCCTCCTCTCCGACCGGGAGGCGGAGCACATCCCGGGCTGCAACATGGCCGTCCGGAGAGCGGCGCTGGAGGCGGTCGGCGGCTTCGATCCGCAGTTCCGCGTCGCTGGCGACGACGTGGACGTGTGCTGGCAGCTACAGAAGGCGGGTGGGAAGCTCGGTTTCAGCCCAGCCGCGGTCGTGTGGCACCATCGGCGGGACTCGGTGCGGGCGTTCTGGAAACAGCAGAAAGGCTACGGCAGAGCCGAGGCGCTCCTCGCGGCGAAGTGGCCCGAGAAATACAACTGCGCATGGCACCCGGCGTGGAGCGGGCGGATCTACGGCAGCACGGCGGGTCGCCGGTTCGGCTGGGGCGCGCGCATCTATCACGGCACGTGGGGCACCGCGCCGTTCCAATCGCTGTATGAGCCGGCGTCGGGCGTGCTCGGCTCCCTCCCGCTCATGCCCGAGTGGTATCTCGTCATCGCGGCACTTGCGGGGCTCGCTGCGCTCGGCGCCGCGTGGGAGCCGCTGCTGTTCGTTCTGCCGCTGCTCGGCGGCGCCATCGCCGCCTCCATCGTGCAGGCGTTGCTCGGCGCAGCCGCCGCCTCCTTCGCGGGCAAGCCGAGAAGGCGGACGGTCCGCGCGCGTCTCCTCACCGTCACTGCCCTGCTCCATCTGCTGCAGCCGCTGGCGCGGCTCGTCGGGCGCCTGCAGCACGGCCTCACACCCTGGCGCCGCCGGGGACAGTTCAGGCTGAGGGCGCCGTGGCCGCGCACGCTCGCGGCGCCCCGCAAGGGAACGTGGCAGGCGCCAGAGGAAAAGCTCTCGTCGATCGAGGCCGCGCTCCGCGAGTCGGGCGCTGTCGTCCGGCGGGGCGGCAACTTCGACCGTTGGGATCTGGAGGTCCACGGCGGCCTGTTGGCTGGCGTCCGCCTCGTGCTCGCGGTCGAGGACCACGGACCAGACACCCAGCTGATCCGGGTCCGCTCGTGGCCAACGTTCTCCCGTCTCGGCGTGCTGCTGACGGTCCTCTTCCTCGTGCTTCCCGTCAGCGCGGCGCGCCAGCATGCCCCGTTCGCCTGTACGATCCTGGGCGGGCTCGGGCTCCTGCTCGCGGTACGGAAGCTCCAAGAGGCGGGTCATTCGATGGGCGCTGTCCTCGCCACCATGCAGCGGGAGGCCGGCGAGTCGTGAGGCGCGTGCGGCAGTACACCGACGTGGCTCTCTACCGCCGCCTCATCGCGGAGGCGCGGCCCTTCTGGCCGCACATCGCCGGTATCTTCTTCCTGAGCCTGCTGTCGACGCCGATCGCGCTCCTGCTTCCACTGCCGTTGCAGGTCGTCGTCGACTGCGTGATCGGGTCGGGCCCGCTGCCGAGGCTGCTCACCGCCATCCTGCCGCCCCGCCTCACGGCCTCGCCCGAATCATTGCTGGGCGTGGCGGCCGCCCTTCTGGTCGCCGTCACGCTCCTCCAGCAGCTGGAGGGGTTCACCAGCTGGCTGCTGCAGCTCTACACCGGCGAGCAGCTCGTTCTCCGCTTCCGGGCACACCTCTTCCGCCACGTGCAGCGCCTCTCGCTCCTCTACCACGACACGGCCGGCGTGTCGGAGTCCCTCTACCGCATCCAGTACGACGCGCCGGCGATGCAGTACGTCATCGTCAACGGGGTCGTGCCGTTCGTCACCGCAGTCTTGACGCTCGCGAGCATGCTGTACGTGACGGCGCGGATCGACTGGCGGCTCGCTATGCTGGCGATCCTCGTGCTCCCCGTCCTCTTGCTCCTCACCGAGACCTACCGCCGCGGCGTGCGCGCGCGATGGACGCGCGTCAAGGAGTCGGAGAGCGGGGCGCTCTCGGTCATCCAGGAGGTGCTGGCGTCGATCCGCGTGGTCAAGGCGTTCGGCCAGGAGGATCGAGAGCGCGATCGCTTCGTGCGCGGCGCCCGGCACGCGCTCGCGGAGCAGCTGGCGGTGGTGGGGGCCGAGACCCGTTTCGGGCTGCTGGTCGCCCTCGTGCTCGCCGTGGGGACCGCCGCCGTGCTGGTGGTCGGCGCGCGGGACGTGCGTTCCGGCACGCTCACCCTGGGCTCGCTGCTCCTCGTGATGGCGTACCTGGCGCAGCTCTATCGACCGCTCGAGACGATCAGCAAGAAGGTGGCGGGCCTGCAGTCCTCGCTGGCGAGCGCGGCGCGCGCCTTCTCCCTGCTGGACGAGGTCCCCGACGTCGCGGAGCGTCCGCAGGCGCGACCGCTCGCGCGCGCTGCCGGCCGCATGACCCTCCGCCATGTGTCCTTCGCGTACGGGAAGGATCGCCGCGTCCTCGACGACGTCTCGTTCGAGGTCCCGGCGGGAACGCAGGTCGGCATCGCGGGGCCGACGGGCGCGGGCAAGACGACGCTGCTCATGCTGCTCGCCCGGCTCATCGATCCGAGCGACGGCGAGATCCTGCTCGACGGCCTCGATCTGCGCGCGTACCGCCTCGCCGACCTCCGCAACCAGATCGCCGTCGTCCTGCAGGAGCCGGTGCTCTTCTCGACTACGATCGCCGAGAACATCGCGTATGGACGCCCGGGAGCAAGCCGCCAGCAGATCGTCGACGCGGCCGAGGCTGCCCACCTGGACGATTTCGTGATGCGGCTGCCCGACGGTTACGAGACGGAGGTGGGCGAGCGCGGGATGGCTCTCTCGGGCGGCGAGCGCCAGCGCGTCTCGCTGGCGCGCGCCTTCCTGCGCGATGCGCCGATCGTGCTCCTCGACGAGCCGACGAGCGCGGTCGACACCCGGAGCGAGGCGAAGATCCTCGAGGCGATGCAGCGCCTCATGCAGGGCCGAACCTGCTTCATGGTGGCGCACCGCCTGAGCACGCTCGACATCTGCGCCGTGCGGCTGCGGCTGGAGCACGGCCGACTCCTCGCGGCCGACGACCGTGTACGGGTGTCCGCCCATGGCTAGCATGCGCGCCGCCGCGCGGCCACCGGCGCTGCCGTCCAACGTGCGCGTCGGGCCGGGCACGGTCATCACGGGCGATCACCTCACCGGTCCGCTCGCGTTCCGACAGTTCCGCAGCGAGCGCGATCCGGGGCTCGTCTTCGGGGCGCACTGCACGATCGACGGAGTCGTGTTCAACGTCGGTCGCGAAGGCCGGGTCGAGATCGGCGACTACTGCTATCTCCAGGAGGCGCTGCTCGTCTGCGAGGTCGAGATCCGGATCGGCAACCACGTCGCCATCGGATGGCACGCGACGATCATCGACGCAGATTTCCACCCGGTTGCGATCGAGGCCCGGATCGCGGACGCGGTCGCGTGCTCGCCCCTCGGCGCGGGCCGCGCACACCCGCCGTTCGCCCGCCGTCCCGTGGTGATCGAGGACGACGCCTACATCGGCCCGAACGTCACCATCCTGAAGGGTGTCCGCATCGGCGCGGGGACTTTCGTCGAGGCCGGCGCGGTCGTCGCGCGCGACGTTCCGCCCGGCCGCCGCGTGCTCGGCAACCCGGCGCGGCTGGTCGGAAGGGCCCCGGCAAGATGAGCTCCGACTGGCATCCGGGGACCATTCCCCCCAACGTCGCGCTCGACGAGACTGCCTACGTCGGCACGAGCTACAGCTTCACGCGCTATCGGACGGGGCGGTCGGTGGGCCTGCGGGTCGGCCGCGGGGCGTCGCTCTGCGACATGACGGTGCTCGACGTCGGGCCGCGCGGACGCGTCGTCCTGGGCGACTTCGCGCTCGTCAACGCGGCCCGCATCATCTGCGACGCGGAGGTGACGATCGGGGACTACGCTCTCGTCGCGTGGGACGTCGTGCTGATGGACACCTACCGGGTGCCGTTCGAGACGGCGGCACGCCGGGAGGCGCTGCGAGAACTGCCCCGCCGGACCCCTCGCTGCCTCCCGAGCACGGGGCGATCGCTGCCGGTCCACATCGGGCGCGGCGCCTGGATCGGCTTCGGGGCCTGCGTCCTCCCCGGGGTCACCATCGGCGAAGG